>JANYED010000168.1 GCA_025363315.1 Polaromonas sp. | reverse complement strand
TGAAAGTCAAACCACTCGTCGCGATGTATCGCCATCAGCAGTTCAGCCTCTTCGCCGCTCATAGCCTCGGCCCCCTCGGTCGCGGTGCGACCGACGCGGGCGGCGCAGAGGCGACAGCCGCGCGAAGCTGCACGCGCTCTTTTTGCGCGTGGTTCGGCCCAGTCCGGCAAGTGGCTCCGCGAATCACATGCCCCGCGACGTTGACGCCCACGACCTGCACGGGGGACACGCCGCCACCGCCACGGCTCGTCCGCGCGTAGTGGCGTTGCGTCTCCGTGGTCTGGTGCCCAAGAGCGAGAGCCACCGCTACGGCATCGCCGCCCGACGACTCTTTGACCTGCGCCGAAAGACGATGCCGCAAGCCATAGCCGCGAGTGTCCACATTCGCCTTTTTGCCAATAAATTTGCATGCCTGCGTGAACCGCTGGCCAGGGGTCTGTTTCGCCGTAGGATCAATGCTGACCACATAACTTTTTCCAGCAGGCACGAGCTTGGCCAAATTCAGCCAGCGACGCTGAACTTCTGGCGCCGCCTCAGAGGGAAAAGACGAGGCAACGCAGCGCAACTCAATACCTTTTTTCAACCCGTCCGACTTTGCCGACTGGATGAAAAAATTCAGCGTCGGCACGCCTTTGACCTTGGTCAACTCGAGCCGAACGCCAGCGCCGAACTCAGCCCCGCGCACCCCTGAGAACTCAGCGACCATGATGGGCACCAAAAACGACGACTTCGCCGCAGCGGCATAGAACTTTTCCAACGCCGCATCCGTCGCCGCCTTTTGCTTATGAGGCTTCTGCTTTTTCACCAATTTTTCGGCTTGTTGATTCCACGGCAGCGCGGTGAAGGCTGCAATCGCCTCAAGCTGCTTGGCCACGGCCTGCATTTCGCGCGCGAACATGGCTTCGCGGACTGGCTGCAACTCCTCTCCCGTCATGCCCTTTTTTCGCACTTTCTCAGCGGTCCGCAGGGCGCGCTTCAAGTCACGCCGCATTGTCCAAAGACCCGCCGCACGCATCACATAGCGTGAGCCTTTCGCAGCAGCTGCCAAATCCCAACCCGTGGAGAGCTTGCGCGCGTTCTGTTCATAGACCAGCCGCGTGCCCTGTTCGACCTCCGCCCAATGCCCCACTTCCGCCTTCGCAACGCGAACGAGGTCATCCAGAGCTGGCGTTACCATCCCCGGATTTCTCGTCGCTTGCTTGGCGAAACGTGGCATCTGACTCCTCCTTACGCCTTGCCGTCCGTCAGCTCGTTGAGCTTATGGACTGGCAAATCGCTCGTCGGGCCTCCTTTGGCTTCGCCATCGCTCCGCGAACAGTCGGCCGCATCTTGTCCCCCTCCGGGGGCCAACTTTTGTTTCCCTTCGGTCAAAAAAAGATTGATGCGCGTATTTTGTGGTGTGGCTTTCGCCTCACTCACAAAATACGGACAGATCCCAGAAGCCGCAGAGCGAGCCGCAGCCAAAGCGGATTCCCGCACAAATGCCGAGCGACTCATGCCGCACTGCGCAGCGACCATCGCTAGAAAATCCCAAGCCTCTGTCTCACATCGAATCGCCCTAAGGTTCTCGTTGTTCTTTTTTTTCTGGTCCATACAACCTCCCACTCATGCGGCCACCGTTGTAGTAACGATCTCACATCCAATGAAAAAAACAAATGATGCGCAAAACACGCCAGGGCGAGCCGCCATTTTTATTTTTTGCATTGCACGCACTGCCCATCAGCGGCTTAAGACGCACGCCCAAAGTTTTATGCCTAGCAGCCCGCTATCGCTAGGGCTGCCAGGTTGTGGACGGAATTCCCCCAACTCAACCTTCTTTCTCTCTTGGTATTGGTATTGGATTTTGGTGGGTAGAGGGAGCCTGAGCCAAAGCGATGCCCAACCCGTCTTTAAACGGGTTGGGCTGTTTGGTTCAGACCCCCAACGGGTCATCCCTCGGCTACCTCGCGAGAAGGCGCGCTTTGACTCGTAGGGCTCTCGCAACCCCCCATGGCCGGCTAGTCTTAGCTCCGGTGCGGCTGTCCATGAAACCCAGCTAGCTGCTTGCAATGTGTTGCCCAAGGCTTTTGAGGCCTGTCTGCTAGTTCAATTTATTCGCCCGTCTAACCCAAGTCGCTTGTCGCAGTCAGGTCTTACCGAAAATCTTTTGATCTAGACGAGGACGACATTAGCAGCTCGTTTGGAAATGGCAACTACAAAAAAAATGCCCACATCGCTGCGGGCATTTCAGGAACCGCGAAGTCCCAATTGTCTAGATCAGTTTTCGGCGGCGTGTTCACATTCGCGCTGATCGGAGCGGTTGTCAAGTAGAGCGTCGACACGG
>JANYED010000154.1 GCA_025363315.1 Polaromonas sp. | reverse complement strand
GGAGCGGCATTTTGATGGCTCTGAAGTGGGTGAGGTCGTCGATGCCATTGACCGCCTGTTTGAACGTCGCTTCGACGCACTCGTCAGTTCAATGCAGCTTGGTAAACCGCCCCGTGGCTCTGGCGGCTCATCAGGTGGGTCGGGTCACGGCGGTGGACGTAAACCGCGTCATTTGCACTGAATAACTCAGCGCGCTATTGAATTAGTAGCTGCTCGCACCCGTATTTTGTGGTCTGTGGGCGTATTTAGCATCTGCGACTAGCTGGAAAGACTGCTCTTTGATTATCGGACGAATCCACCGTATCGTATTAAGTTCTTCCCGTCAGCCCGGTAAACTGGTCAAACGTTCGGGTGCTGACAGGGCTGGCTCCAGTGCTTCGTCAACTCATCTGTCAAAAACAAAAAGCCACTAAGAAACCAACATGCGGGTTGGTTTTTAATGGCTTTTTGACGATACGCTGGCGGAAGAGGTCCCCATACCCACCATTCAAACCAGTTCATCTCAATACAATTTAGCGCCGTAAGCTATTGATTTAATTGAATTAAATAATAAATTAGTTCAAACCCGTCCAAACCACTTCATCTCTGACTTTGGCTTTTGTGGGTACTTTTATGGGTACATTTGTGGGTACCTACAAACGTTCCGCCATGCCCAAACTAGCTTTCGCCACTGACCGCCAACTGCGCAATGCCAAGCCGCGTTCCAGCGATTACCGCATTGGCTGTGGTTACCAGTTATACCTTCGGATCACGCCCACCGGTTTCAAGTATTGGCAGACCCGGTTCTACAAGGCCAATGGCAAAGAAAGCCTACACCAGTTCGCCAGCTATCCCGCTACCAGTCTGCTGGAAGCCAGAGCCCAGTTGGGATTGCTTTTGCCGGAACTGCTGGCGGGTCGTCCAGCGCCTTCTGCTGTGATTGAGGAAGCACGACGGTCAGCCTTGAGCTTTGACGATTGTGCAGCCCGGTTCATTGAAGCCAAGCGCCACGAATGGAAGAGCGCCAAACACGCCCAACAGTGGCAGAACACATTGAGCCAGCACGCCAGTCCCGTGTTCGGCTCTCAACCCATCGCCACTTTGACCCGGGATAGTGTCCTGCGCTGCCTGGAGCCTATCTGGCTGACCCGTAATGAAACAGCCTCCCGGCTCAGAGGCCGGATTGAATCGGTGGTGGATTGGGCCAAAGCCAAGAATCTGTTTGCAGGTGACAACCCAGCGGCCTGGAAAGGTGGATTGCAAAATTTGCTGGCCGCACCTTCCAAGACTCAGAAGGTGGTGAACCATCCTTCCCTGCCTTATGCGCAGTTGCCGGAATTTTTTAGGCGGATTCAAGCCATGCCGGGTGTCGGTGCGGTGGCGCTGCAGTTTTTGATTCTGACGGCGTGCCGAACCAGTGAGGTGTTGGGCGCTGGCTGGGGTGAGCTGTCTCAATCAGATCAATCAGGTCAATCAGCTCAACACAAGCCAACCCAGGCTGTTTGGACCATTCCTGAAAGTCGCATGAAAGCAGGCAAGGAGCATCGGGTGCCGCTGTCTGGCGCGGCGGTTGCGGTGCTGGGCACATGTGAACGCGTTGGACCCTTCATATTTAGCAACTCAATTTCAGGCGACAGGCCAATGAGCAATATGGCGCTTGCCATGCTGCTGCGGCGTGTCATGACTGATCCCAACGCAAAGCCCATCACGGTGCATGGTTTTAGGTCGACGTTCAGGAACTGGGCGGCTGAGCAAACCAGCTACCCCCGGGAGGTGTGCGAGCATGCGCTGGCGCACCAGCTGCCCGATAAGGTCGAGGCGGCTTATTTTCGATCTGATCTTTTAGACAAGCGGCGTGCTTTGATGGAGGACTGGGCGGGGTTTTGTTTGGGGGGAGGCGCTACAAACGCCTGAGCGAGAACGCTCAAGCTGCTTCACACCCAGACCCAATAGCCATCAGTATTAAAGCGCCTACCCAACTGCCGTCAGCCCAAGCTCTTTCACTCGATCCAACCCAGCGGCTCCATTACCAATTGCAGTTTTTCGCTCAACATTTGACGTTGGGCCAAATTGATACCTCCTACCTCCGAAAGCGACGCCAAGCTGAAACCCTTGATTTGCCAAGTGCCGATAGCCTTGCTTTGACCGTCGCGGTCTATTTGGACGTGAACAGCAGTGCGGTCAATCTGGGCTGGCATGAGCTTAAAGAACTCGTCATTTTCATTTTTAAGAGGCGTCGGATTGATGTGCAAACTGGCCATCATGCCGTCTCCGATGAACAGGCTGCAGACCTTTCGGCCCAAGGCCTGCGGCACCCGCGAAGTTGAGCCGTAATAAGCGTTGGTCGTGGCCACCCGGTTGTGCCCCATCTGGCGCGTCACTTTGGCCCGAATTTGGCGAATCGCATTCGTCGGCATTTGATTTCGCGCACCGCCCAAAGTGGGTGGTACGAAGCCCAAGCGTAGCGCCATGTTTTCTGCAAACTCGGCGCGCAGACCGTGGCCGACGCAATCGGCGTCTTTGCCAGTGATGCCAAGTTTTTTCCCCAGGAGGTAGTTGTAATGGTTAACCGCCTGTTTATAAGTTTTACCTGCCCACCCCAAAGGGCGACCGCGACCTGCAATCTTTTTGGCGTGGTCCAAGCAGTAGCGCTGGAATGGGTCAACGATTTCAACGTCACGGTCACGCCCTGTCTTGCAGGTACTCCCGCGCAGCATCACCTTGTCACCACCGTCGATCTGGCTGGGTATGCACCTGAGCTGCTCCTTTCGCCGCATCCCAAAAGCCAAGCCCAATTTCAGCATAGCGCCAAAAATAATGCAGATCGCATCGGCCTGAATAATCTTTGCTTCAACATCGATGCCTTGCTCGGTCCAGCTTTTGGAAATCACGGCGATATAAGACACCTTCAACAACGACGGTTCGACGTTGGGAAGCAAGATGAGAAGTGCATCTTGGCTGGGAATCAAGGTGGTTTTGCCG
Source organism: Polaromonas sp. (assembly GCA_025363315.1). Classification (GTDB taxonomy): domain Bacteria; phylum Pseudomonadota; class Gammaproteobacteria; order Burkholderiales; family Burkholderiaceae_C; genus Polaromonas. The sequence goes on along the minus strand of JANYED010000154.1, from coordinate 3,842 downwards.
ATCCATCCGCTGCATTTGCGGATGATGCTCAAGTAGTTGTTGATGGTTTTTGGCTGCACGCCGTCGCTGTGCCACTGCGCCGTCAATTGTTCAATGTGCCGCCGCTGAAGATTTTTGAAGTCTTCAATTTGAAATCTAAGTTCGTACAAACGCGCAAACACTGTCCTCATCACCTGGCGTGTGGCCTCCTGGGTGCGGATGGAATTGGTATTGCCCTTTCCTTTGCCAACCCGTTTGTCAATTCTGCCGTCCGCGACAACTTCAAAGCTGCGCATTAACTTTTCCAGCTTTGACAGCTGCGGTGCACTTAAAGCGACTTGATGGCCTTTTTTGTTCATAATCGTCCCAAACTTTCATCATTAAATTAATAAAAAAACTCACCCAAAACTACTCAAACTCAACCAAACCAACCAAGAAACAAAAACACCAAAAACTTGAAGAAAACCTCACCGAGTAGCGAGCGGTGTGAAACCCGCAACACCTGATGCGCACCGCTGGCGCGAACGCATCAGTCACCCTCTGCTTTTGAAAGCGTCAGGTTGGCCCCGTGACGTGGGAGAAGGCGACGTCCAAACTTTTTGCACTTTTCGGCTGCGGAGGTGTCGGAGGTCCTCTTAACAAAAATACCCACGCTTGTGAAAGCGCCGGTGTCCATTTCTCTACGTCAACTTGGCCATAAACATGGGTTGAAGCACCTGACGGTGTCGAGTTGGAACTTGTTTCATTCGAAGCAATTCAGCGTTTTTTCTGTATGGCTTCGGTTACTTAGAAAACGAGCTAAGTTGTTGACCTGGCTGCGCTTTTATTCAACTCTGTGTTGAATCAACACTGAACGAATGGAACTAAGAAATCCCGCTGGGTATTGAGATTTCATTAACCGTTTCCAGGTCTGGGACAAGGCTCACTGGCACTGCAGATCTAAGGTGTCTGCTTCGGTGCTGCAAGCTGTTTTATGAAATCATGAAGACTGATTTAGCTGGGGTGGAGATCGTCCAGTTGTGCGTCCGGGGACGCAAAGACTGAAGATGAGAAGCGACGCTTTTGATGCGTGCAGGTTGACGCGACGTGAAGTCGCAGGGGACAGAACCACTGAGCAACTTCCAGGTTGGAAATTGCTAACCAGGGTCTAGTTTTTTTGGAGGAAACAGTCGCTTTTGCTGGCTGCTGTCATGACTGGTATGGCCAGTTTTTTAAATCGGCTCACGCCTCTTTTTTCGGTTCCAGAAAATCTGGTTTTTTGAAAAAAATAATGGAGTTGTTCCCTTATTAAAAAAGAGACAACCCCATGCTTTCTAAAAAGCACAGTTGCTTGCGCATCAAAAATCAGACGGCTTTTGCCGCCTTTTTTTGTGACGCAAGCCGAGCGGCTAGGATCCAGTTGGCATGCTTTTCTACATCACAGGCTTGAGGTTGTGGGTAGCCATGTTGCGCTGCCACAAACGTCAGGACTTCGACTAGGTCAAACCAACTGCGACCGGCAAAAGTGGATTTGATTTTTAGGTCGCCACTATTTTGCTTCGCGAACGTCTTAGTTCTTCCTACGCCGATCAAGACGATGACTTCAGAGCGAGTAATTGCTAGGTTCACGTGAACCCCCCCTTTTTTCCTTTCCAAGTTTTGCTTTGTGCTGCGCGCGTGCACGTGAGCTGGATGGCACGGTCAGGCAGTTGCTACTAGGTAGCTACCGATTGATTTTGGATGTGCGCGCATGTCGTTGCCGAAGGCAACTGGGCTTAGCTGAGTATTTTTAAACGCACATTGTGCGGCTCGCTTGTCTCAGCTTTTGACAGGGTCGACCGCAGGGTGCGACTTTGTTTCATGCAGCCGCGTCGGCATGCTGATCTAGTTGGCAGCAGCCAGAATTTCTAGGTCGCGAACAACCGGAGCCGAGGGCGACATATCGCCGTGATCAGCGGTTTGATTTATCTTGGCCAAGCAAGTACTTAGAGTACCCGAAGGATCGAGCGAATTTTTATACCTCGTGCGAGGTGATTGGGGGTTGAAGCGATGCTTCGTGACTTTGGCTTTTAGACCTCGATCTGGTTTAACGGCGACTGGCGCACGTGGGAAATATACACTAACTGCCGTCCGCGTCAAACTATAAAGCTTAAGTTGCAAGCAGAATTAACGACTCGCATGTCGGCGGGCTGCTGTACGGCGTTTAGTTTGGATGGAGCTGAACGAGTCCGGCCTGATCTGAACGGTGAAAATATCTTTGCGCCGGGTGTTGTAGTAATCAGACGGACTATTTTTCAAAGGGGCAATATGAGTGGTTTGAACAGTTTGAGCATCCCAAGCAACGTAAGGGCAGTCGCAGCTGAAAGCGACCTCGTACCTTTCAGTGAGCTGAAGGGTATCGTGCGTGTTGAAAACCATTCGGGCGTGTCAGTCCAGGCAGCGTTTGACATTGCCTTTCAAACGGCACGGGCTGCTAGCCGGTTCAGAGGAAGTTTTTATGATCTGAGCCTGAAGATGGTCAATGCCAGAACCAAAATCTACGAGGAGCTTCGCTATCGTGCACTGTCTGCGTTTTGTTCTGGACTGGATGAAATTCTTCGTGAGGAAGGCCTCGCAAGTCACGAGGCAACGGCCAAGGGCTTGCAACCCTTTGCGCATCCGCTCTTTACTTACCGGGTAAGGGTCGTTGAGCGTGGCTGTAGACGTTTGTTCGTGGGTTATTTTCAGCTTGATACTTTTGTTATGGCTATTGCGAATGCGCGTGACACTGGCACGATCACAGGTGATAAGGCAAAGGCTTTGATCCTTAAGACTGATGCCTTGTTTGATAGCCTGAAGAAGGGCTACAAATATCCTGGTGTGGTGGTCAAGTAATTTAGGACAGTTTGATAGTTTTTTTTGATGTCGATTCACGCTCGAAAGCGTTGGGCGACAAGTTGCCCAGCTTTGAGTGAAGTCTCGTACTGTCGTAAAGCCAACAATATAGTCAGCAACATCGTTTGTGGCCTCCAGGTGATTGGCATAGTCCTTTTGCCAAACGCGCTCCATTTTCAAATTCAAGAAGAAACGCTCCATTACCGCGTTGTCCCAACAGTTGCATTTGCGGCTCATGCTGCCCACTACAACATGCCTGGTCAATAGCGCCTGATGCACGCTGCTTGCGTATTAGGTGAATTCAATCGGTTTTCGCAACACCTAAATTATGGAGGTGTTGTATGGGAAGAGCAAAAGGGTGTGTGCGAGAGCAAACAGGCCGACCTGGAGTTGGAGCTGCCCCGTTTCCACGGACGGTTTAAAGGTTCTTGACCTCTTGGGTATTTTCAATCAAATTGACTTGGCGGTCGTAGTCAATTGACAGCTCGGGTTGTGCAGGCGCTGAGTTATCCACAGAGCTTGCTGGTTTTTGTGTTTTTGCGTCTTCTTTCTTTTGAACATTGAGCTTTTCCAAAGTTAATCGGTGATAGTTGACCAAGACTTGAATGGCGCCTTTGAAGGTTGTACCAAACCTCAATCCACGTGAAGATGGCCAAGCTGTTGATTTCCATCCGAAGTTGACCCTCTTTTTTCATCTGAAGTTAACCCCACCAGTTGCAGTTTAAAGCCTTGCTCAAGAGGCTGTGGATAAGTCTAGGTCTGTTGAAGGTGCTGGTGACGTTTCTCCTTTATGGGTGGCAGATGCCTTGCTGCGAGAGCCGATCTTCGCTGGGGTTGTGAGACCAGCGGCGGTTTTGGATTTGGTGCTTGATTGTTTAAACCGCCAACTCTGATTGCCCGTCTCCACGATATGACAGTGATGCGTCAATCGGTCCAACAACGCCGTCGTCATCTTGGCATCACCAAACACCTGCGCCCATTCGGCAAAGCCCAGATTGGTCGTGATCACA
>JANYED010000071.1 GCA_025363315.1 Polaromonas sp. | reverse complement strand
GTGCTTTCAGCCGCGTGGGCGCGGTGAAACCGAATGGCCGCAGGCGCGCCCAGTGTGCCCAGGGTGCTGACGCTGGGCCACTGCGACAGGCTGGCGGCGGCGTCGAAGATGACCAGGCAGTGTTTGGCGTGGGCTGGCTTGTTGGCTGAACCGCTGCCACCGGTACGATGACCAGTACTATTATTCTGATAGCTGCTTGCGCCCGTATTGCTTGGGCTAGAGGCTGATTTATTACCTGAACTACTGCCAGAGCCCGCTTGCGCATGCTCAAACCGCCAGCTTAAGCCCTCTTCAAACAGCAGGCGCGTCATGAAGGCCAAGTCACTCTCGCCGTACTGGGTGCAGATAGCCCGCTGGGCCAGGGGTTGCGTGACCTCATAGCGCACATTGGCTTGGGGGTAGTCTTTGAAGAGTTCTTCGCAGATGCCAAGCGCGTCTTTGCCCTGGAAGATGAATGCGTCGTAGCGCAAACCCATGAAGGCCAGAAACGGTGACAGGCTCAAACGGTAGCGGGCCACGCCGCCATCAGCGCCCAGCCAGGCGGCCTGTGTGCAGTAGCCGTGCCAGCTGCGCTTGCCGCCCCCGCCTATCGAATCAGGCAACAGCACCCGCAGCGTGATTTCTTCACCGATGAACTTCGCCAAATCAACATGGGTTGAAACGCTCAGGCAATCGACTTCAAAATTAAACAGCTGGTTGACGCCTTCGGTGCCGTAGAAGCGGTCAACTGCCAAAGAATCGGGCAGGCCTGAGCCTTGCGCGGTTTCAATCTCGACCAGCCGGGAACCTTGGGACAGGCCTGTGCCGAATAGTTGGGCTAGGTCGGGGACTGACAGAGACACTATCGTTGTGATAGCTGCTTGCGCCCGTATTGTCTGGGCTGGCAGCTGGTTTTCTTTAAAGGTTGCACTTTCCAACAAATCGCTACCGTGCTTAAACAGGTTGTTGACGGGTAATTGAGCGGATCGCAATAGCTTGTGCCTACTTTAGATTTGGTAGGGGCGGATCTTGGTAGGTTTCGTCGATTTTGATGCCTTGGGCTTTTAGGGTGGTTTCGGCTTTAGCGCGGCTTGGTGGGTATGTAGCAATTTCGTTAGGAAACAGCTCCTTCCAGCGTGCGCGGTCTGACGAATCTACGTAACCACGAAAGTGTTCAATTTCGCTAACCAAAGTGAAGGTCAAAAGATAGGAGCCGGGCTTATTGGGATCGAGCAAAGAACTCTCTCGTTTGAAGTAAACGTTTAAGAATTGCTTGTTGGCATAGAAGCTCCACTGGGTAAGATTTTCTATGCGCATCCACTCTTCGACGCTGGGTGTGTAGTCAACCCCTAACCCAGCCGTACTGTCTTTGCCCGTTACATAATTAAATCGTTCTTTGCCTGTAAGGCGCGGATCGCCTCGCCCGGTGATAACCGTCCAGCCTGCCTGTTCAATCTTTTTAAGCAGCTCATAAACCTTAACGCGAGCCTCGTCGTGGGAAATCAGATCGGGGGCCGTTATGCCAGCGTTAATACTGAACTTACTCAAACCGTCTTGTGCTTCACGATTTGCGATGAGCGACGAGGCGCTCAGGACGTGGTAAATCTCAAAAGAGTGCTGACCGTGTTCAATATTGACTGTTCCAGGCGCAGACTGCTTCCAATCAGCGCTGTAATTAATCGTGTTTGGTGTCGGGCTGTAAAACTTAATTAACTCGGGAAAGCGCTTCTGCCAAGCGTCGCCTTGCTCGCCAAGTTTGATGGAAATTGTTGATGTAGTCATGTTGGAAACCTTTGATTCAGGGGCGGCAGGGGTAGCCGTAGGTACTGTCACGACGTTGTTGGATGCTGGTGGCCGACACGCCATAAAAAATGCACTCGCCGCGAATAACGCAGCGAAAAGTACAAATTGTTTTTTCACTATTTGTCCGCTAAGTCGTACCAGCCCGCCATTTCGTTGATTTGGCTTTCCATGTAGTCTTTGTCCGTCGCCATTAACCCATGAAACTGCTCCGCCGCTTTAGTAATCCAGTCCATCCGACTCTTAAATTGTTCCAGCTTCGTCTCCTCCGGTGCGACTGATTTCAAATGTTTGTTTGATGTTGTGCAAGCGCTGGCAAACACTAGCTCCAGACCCGGTGTCAGGGCTTGAACAATGTTTCGAATCAAGCGCCAAGCCGGAACTGCGTTTTCAACGGGATTTGTTTTGGACTTTGCAGCGCGTTGAAGTTGCACACCGGCCGCAAACGCTGGATCGTCATAAATGAGCGGCTGCAAAATCATCTTTTGCTCATGGTCGGCGATGATGAGCAGGTGCTTGATTTGAATGTCGCGTTGTTTATCTTTCTTTGCGCTTTCAAACTCCTTAACCTTCGCAAACCCGTCCTTGATATACGAGGTCACTTTCAGGTTATTGATCTTAGGCAGCGCTGTTGCGCCCCACGGCATTATTTTTGTTTGTGCTTGTACCGCTTTGGTCAGCGTGCTGGCATCACGCTTAGCCAGGCAAAGGTCAAAGTCTTCGTTGAATTGCGTGTAGTACCAGTGCCAGCCAGCAATGTCGCAGAACAGCCAGAAGTTGCCTTTGCCTAAACCTTCTTTCATTGTGGAGATGGCCTTGGCGCTGTATTCCACCTGCCATGAAGCCAGCGTACAAGCCACAGTCTTGCTAGCAAAACAAGCCAGCGCCATCCAGTAAAAGCGTCCTTTCTTCGCCAAGTCGCCGCCTCTTTCTGTCTCCAGGTAAAAGCGGGCGTACGTGCCGGCAATTCGTTTGGCTCGGGTCTCGTAGTCTTTGATAGGGCTGTAGACCATATCGCCCTTGATCTGGCCCATGCGGATGTAGCAGTCTTGCTGCACCATCGACCACATGGTCGGGCAATCGCAGTTGACCCCAACGCAGGTGTTTGGTTTTGGGTTGGTGACTGCAGTGACAGTGGTGGGGTCGGTCATGTTTTTTCTTGCCTTATGCGGTGGCTTTGAACCAGCGCAGCTCAAACTTCAAGGGCTCGCTGTGGTCGCCCCCCAGTCGTTGGGTTTTGCCATCATCAGGTGTCAGGGCGATGTCATGGTCACTTGCACCTTCAACTTTATAGGGCACGCCCGCCAACGGCTTACCGCTTGGTGTTTTAAGTTGAAACTGTTCGTCATAAAGCTTGACCAAAGTATTCGGCAACCGGGTTTGTTGCGCAGCCCCACTAGCCCCACTATCCAAGCTATGGCTACTCCCCTTCACACTGAACTTCCCCGGGCAAGCAAAGGTAATGTTCGCCCCTTCCAGGGTGATACTGGTCTGCCCAGCTTTCAGCACAATCTTCGTCTTGGCGTTGATGCGGATTGAATCGTTCACCGAGACGACAGTAATTTCTTTGTCAGCTAGTAACTCTAATTGGTCAGTATGCGCCTGAATGCTCAACGGCCCATTGGCCGCAACCGCCTCCAGCCCACCTTCATGCGCGTACAGCGTGGTGCTTTTGCCGGACACGCTTGACAGCGTATGCGCTGCGGCATAGTGGCTGTCGCTTTGCGTGACCAAGTGCAGTTGCTCCCCCGCATAGACAGCTGTGCTGGCTGGGCTGGTCACTGCGATGGAGGAGGGCGCATCCAGCACAATCAGCGGCGCACCAAAGCGCTCGACTGCTGCTTCTTTGCTCGTATCGAGCGCACGGCCCGCCTTGTCACCACTGGTCAGGGTCTTTTGTGTGGACTGGCCATTCAGGGTAGCCAGGCCTTGAGTTGCAAAGCTGCCTTTTTGGGTGGGGTCTAGCCGTTCAAGCAGCAGCTTTTGTGCGGCCTGGGTGTCTTTGACCTGTGTGCTGCCCAGGGCTTGCGCCTGACTGGCCGCTTCTTGCAGCGCATCAGTCAGGCTTTGCGCACCCCTAAGCTGGGCTCTAGCCTCCTGGGTGTCCATTTGCGTACTGGTGACCCCCATATTTGCCCCGTTAGTCCCAACCGCAGCCCGCGTGGTTGTCGACAGCAGCAAACCCTGAGGCGCGCGCAGCACACCCCAGGCATCGGTGCGCAGCTCAAAGCCCGAGCCTCGATACGCACCACGCTGGGCAGAACTGACACTTTGGCCAATCAGGTAGCCGGTGTTCAACTGGCTGGCTGCGGTAGAGGAGGCCAAGCGCATGCGCAGCTGACCCGTGGTGTCATCAATCACCCACTGGTTATACCCACCCGATGAGCCACCTGATGAGCCACCCCCACCACTGGCAGATTCACTATCTTTGTCGTCTTTACCTGCATTCAGGTTATGGCTATGCCAGCCACTGATCACCCCGCCGTGGTTAACACCGGAGTCAACGCCCGCTGCAAACGGCGGTGTGTCCTGCCCGTTGTACAGCTGGGCCACCACCACGGGCTGGTCCATGTCGCCATCGATGAAGTCAATCAGCACCTCCGTGCCAATGCGCGGCGTGAACTGACTGCCCCAGTTCGGCCCGGCCAAAGCCTCAGCCACGCGTACCCATGTGCCTGAGGTCTCATTGCCCGGTGCATTACCCGTATCAGTGGATCCGGCATCCGGCGAATTAAGCTCTGTCAGCCCACCGGGCAGGGGAGAGGCACCCCGCTGCCAGGCAAACTGCACCTTGACCGAATGGTTGCGCTCAGTGGTTAACT
>JANYED010000279.1 GCA_025363315.1 Polaromonas sp. | reverse complement strand
GCTGGCTGGCGAATCGAGCCGCCGGTGTCGGTGCCCGTGGCTGCCGGAATCAAACGCGCCGCCACAGCAGCTGCCGAGCCGCCCGATGAACCACCCGGTATGCGGCTGGTGTCCCACGGATTTTTGGCCGGAAAGTACGCGCTGTTTTCGTTGCCAGATCCCATGGCAAACTCGTCGCAATTGAGCTTGCCCAGCGTGACCATGCCCGCTTGCGCAAGCTTGGCTACCACCGTCGCGTCAAACGGGCTGCGGTAGTTTTCCAGCATTTTTGAGCCCGCAGTGGTCGGGAAGTCGCGGGTGACAAACACGTCTTTGTGCGCTAGCGGCACGCCCAGCAGCGGCGTGCGCTCGCCCGCGGCAAGCCGGGCGTCAGCGGCTTTGGCTTGAGCCAACGACATATCGGCATCTGTAGCCAAAAATGCACCGAGCTGCTCGCCCTCAACGCGGGCTAAAAAATGCTGCGTCACTTCAACACTGGACACGTCTCGCGCCGCCAGTTTAGTGGCCAGGTCAAACACGCTTAAATCGTGTAGATCGGCGTTGGAAAGGTTCGCGCTCATTCAATCACCTTCGGCACCAAAAAGAGACCGCGCTCCACTGCGGGCGCGCTGCGCTGACTGATGTCACGCTGGTTTGGCTCACTGGCAACGTCTTCGCGCAGGCGCAGTGCGACGTCGCCCAACACCGCAGCCGGGTGGGCCAGCGGCTCCACGCCGTCGGTGTTGACAGCCTCCATCTGCGCCACCAGCGCAAAAAAGCCATTGAGCTGGCTCAGCGTGCGCTCGGTTTCGTCGGGTCGAAGTTCCAGCCGCGCCAAATTGGCGACGCGCGCGATGTCGTTGGATGTCAAGGCCATGTATTGTAAGCCGAAAGGCAGTGAAAAAAAACAGATGAATTCAGGTGTATCCAAGCGTGAATCGAGGCGTTTATACCGAATTAGGCTGGAAGTGATGCGTTATTATCCCGTCTTTGGTGTGAAGTCAGAACCGGTTGCACTCTTTAAGCGCTTTTTGGGCGATTGAAACAGGGTTTCTAGCAGGTTTGGCTTTTATTTCGTGCCCGCAGATTCATTACAAAGGCGTTTGCGCAACGTAGATTAGCGCAAGCCCTAACCGGATTTTTGACCATGTTTGAAGCTTTTCGTCGGTACGTTTCCACCGACCTGGCCATTGACCTTGGCACCGCCAACACCCTGATTTACGTGCGCGACCGCGGTATTGTGCTGGACGAGCCGTCAGTTGTCGCCATTCGGCACGAAGGCGGCCCGCAAGGCCGCAAAACCATTCAGGCCGTGGGCCATGAAGCCAAAGCCATGCTGGGCAAAGTGCCCGGCAACATTGAGGCGATTCGTCCGATGAAAGACGGCGTGATTGCCGACTTCACCGTGACCGAGCAAATGCTCAAGCAGTTCATCAAGATGGTGCATCCGCGCAGCTTTTTCAAGCCGAGCCCGCGCATCATCATTTGCGTGCCGTGTGGCTCGACGCAGGTAGAGCGCCGAGCGATTCGTGAAAGCGCCCTGGGCGCTGGCGCCCGCGACGTGTTTTTGATCGAAGAACCCATGGCCGCTGCGATTGGTGCGGGCCTGCCAGTATCAGAGGCCAGTGGTTCGATGGTGGTTGACATTGGCGGCGGCACGACTGAAGTCGGCGTGATCTCCTTGGGCGGCATGGTCTACAAAGGCAGTGTGCGCGTCGGCGGCGACCGTTTTGACGAGGCCATCATCAACTACATTCGCCGCAACTACGGCATGCTGATTGGCGAGCCGACGGCCGAAGCCATCAAGAAGAATATTGGCTCGGCCTTTCCGGGCTCTGAAGTCAAGGAGATGGAAGTCAAAGGCCGTAACCTGAGCGAAGGCGTGCCGCGCAGCTTCACCATTTCGAGCAATGAAATCCTGGAAGCGCTGACCGACCCGCTCAACAACATCGTCAGCGCGGTTAAAAACGCGCTGGAACAAACTCCGCCAGAACTGGGCGCAGACATTGCCGACCGCGGCATGATGCTGACTGGCGGCGGCGCATTGCTGCGTGATCTGGACAGGCTGCTTGCCGAAGAAACTGGCTTGCCGGTGCTGGTGGCAGAAGAGCCGCTGACCTGCGTGGTGCGCGGCTGCGGCATGGCGCTGGAACGCATGGATCGTCTGGGTTCGATCTTCACATCGGAATAATTGGTTCTGAGTTGTCAAAACATGGGCGCACATGCCTTTAGGAACGCTGGACCGCTCTCCTCCACCCTTCTTTAAGCAAGGGCCGTCGGCACTTTCAAAGCTGATTTTTTTTAGCGCACTGTCGCTGTTTTTGATGGTTGCTGATGTGCGTTTTCGCATTACCCAACCGGTGCGATCTGTGCTGGCTACGGCGCTGTACCCCGTGCAGTGGCTGGCGCTGCAGCCGGTGCGCGCGGTGCGCATCAGCAGCGCTTATTTGTCGGGGCTGGACGAGGCCAATTCGAGCAGCGCCCTGGCGGCCAAAAAGCTGGCGCTGCAGTCTTTGCGCGCCGGGCAGGTCGAGCAACTGCTGCTCGAGAACACACGCTTGCGCAAACTGCTGTCCCTGCGCGAGCAGCTGGCCACATCGGTCATGGCTGCAGAAGTGCTCTACGACGCGGCCGACCCCTACACCCGCAAAATCATCGTCGACAGGGGCTTGCTGCAGGGCGTGGAACTTGGCTCGCCCGTGCTGGACGAATCCGGCGTTCTGGGGCAAATCACCCGCGTGCACCCGTTGGTCAGCGAGGTGACGCTGGTGATTGACCGCGAGCTGGCCATTCCTGTGCTGAATGTGCGCACCGGCGCCCGCAGTGTCGCGTTTGGCGACCCGTCGGCTGCGGCGTCGGGCAGCGGGCTGGAGCTGCGTTTTATGGGCAGCAATTCGGATGTGCAGGTCGGCGACTTGCTGACCACCAGCGGCGTGGACGGCGTGTACCCGGCGGGCTTGCCGGTGGCCAAAATCAGCAAGATTGAACGCCGCGCCGAATCAGCGTTTGCCAAAATTTACTGCACGCCGCAAGCGCTTGTCACCGGCGCGCGGCAAGTGATGGTGGTCAAGCCCGTGTCGGCGCAAATACCGCCTCGACCGCCCGCCGTTGAGGCCGCTGTCGCTCCAAAAAAAGGAGCAAGTAAGTGACCACGAAAGGCCTGACATCATGATCATGCGATCGGGCCAGGAGCTGCTGCTGCCGGCCAACCCGCTGTTTATCTGGGCCAGCCTGATTGCTGCGCTGCTGCTGAACATGCTGCCGCTGGGCCGGGTGCCGTGGATGCCTGATTTCATGGCGGTGGTGCTGGTGTTCTGGAACGTGCACCAGCCGCTGCGGGTCGGTATTGGTTTGGCTTTTATGTTCGGCTTGGGCATGGATGTGCACCAGTCGTCACTGCTCGGACAGCATGCACTGAGCTACACCGCGCTGAGCTTTTTTGCCACCATGATCCACCGCCGCCTGCTGTGGTTTTCAGTGCCGTCGCAGGCGCTGCAGGTGCTGCCTCTGTTTACGGTCGCGCATGGGGTCGAGCTGATCATTCGTCTGATCGGTGGGGGCGCTTTTCCTGGGTGGGTGATCCTGTTTGCGCCAGTGGCAGAATCACTG
>JANYED010000266.1 GCA_025363315.1 Polaromonas sp. | reverse complement strand
TTTGGCGTCAAGCTTCTTGACGGCCTTTTCCATGTCTTTTTGCACTTCGGCCACATCGACCTGGTGGTAGTGCAGCGCATGCAGCGTGGCGCCTGTGGGGCTGGGCACCCAGGCGGTGTTAGCACCTGCCAGCGGGTGGCTGATTTTTTGCGACATCATCGCGGCCATCAAGTCGGGCATGGCCCACATGCCTTTGCCGATCTGCGCCTTGCCGCGCAGGCCGCAAGCCAGACCCACCTGCACATTGTTCTTTTCGTAGGCAGCAATCCAGGTGCTGGTTTTCATGTCGCCTTTGCGGATCATCGGGCCGGCCTGCATGGCGGTGTGCATTTCGTCGCCTGTGCGGTCTAAAAAGCCGGTGTTGATGAAGGCCACGCGCGAGCTGGCAGCAGCAATGCAGGCCATCAGGTTGGCGCTGGTGCGGCGCTCTTCGTCCATGATGCCGAGCTTAACTGTCGAGTCTTTCAAGCCCAGCATTTTTTCAACCCGGCCGAATAGCTCGGCGGCAAAGGCAACTTCTGCCGGGCCATGCATTTTGGGTTTGACGATGTAAACGCTGCCCTTGCGAGAATTTTTAATGCCGGGCTTGCCCTTCAGCTTCAAGTCATGCATGGCGATGGTGGTGGTGACGACTGCGTCCAAGATACCTTCGGGGATCTCTTTGGTACTGCCGTCAGCCGCCGTGTAAGTGATGGCCGGGTTGGTCATTAGGTGGCCCACGTTGCGTAAAAACATGAGCGAGCGGCCATGCAGCACCACCGGCTTCTTGCTCGTGGCCGATGTGTAAATACGGTCTGCATTCAAGCCGCGTGTGAACGTTTTGCCGTCTTTGGTCACGCTCTCTGTCAGCGTGCCCTGCAAGATGCCCAGCCAGTTGCTGTAGGCCAGCACTTTGTCATCTGCATCGACCACGGCGACTGAGTCTTCCAGATCAAGAATGGTGGACAGAGCGGCTTCAAGCACCAGGTCGCACACGCCTGCCAGGTCGGTTTTGCCAATGGGCGTGGCGGGGTTGATTTGAATGTCCAGGTGCAGGCCGTTGTGCTGCAACAGCACCGACGTTGGCTTGGTCATGCTGCCCTGGTAACCAATGAACTGTTTGGCGTCTTGCAGGCCAACACTCTTGCCATTTTTGAGTTTGACCGCCAGCTTGCCAGCGCGCACGCTGTAGCCGACAGAATCAACATGCGAGCCGCTGGCCAGCGGTGCGGTGCGGTCCAGCACGTGACGCGCGTATTCAATGACTTTTGCGCCGCGCTTGGGGTTGTAGCCACCTTTTTCAGGGACAGCTTTTTCGAAGCCGTCGGCCTCGCTGATGACATCGGTGCCGTAAAGCGCGTCGTACAAGCTGCCCCAGCGCGCGTTGGCCGCGTTCAAGGCGTAGCGTGCATTCAAAATAGGCACGACCAGCTGGGGGCCAGCTTGTTTGGCAAGCTCGGCATCGACGTTGTCGGTGGTGGCTTTGACTTTTTTAGGCGCGGGTACCAAGTAGCCAATGCTGGTCAAAAACTTTTGATACGCCTTCATGTCACTGACTGGACCTGGGTTGGCCTTGTGCCAGGCATCTATTTCGGTTTGCAGGCGATCACGCTCGGCCAGCAGGGCGATGTTTTTGGGTGCCAGGTCGGCCACGATGGCGTCAAATCCTTTCCAGAAATCCGTCGCTGTGACGCCTGTGCCAGGCAGCACTTTGCCCTCGATGAACTGGAACAAATTGTTGGCCACTTGCAGGCGGTGGACGGGCGTCATGGGGGCGGTCATCTAAAAAAGTCTCCAAAAATAAAAAGTCATCAGCGCATGGCGCAGGGGGCCAGCCAGCGTGGTTTGCTGTGTAGTATTGTCTCAAACTGCAAAGGTTGCGGCGCGAGCCATGACCAGCGACTAATGGCGGCGCGATCAGACGCTATAAAAACATGAGCTGTTCGCGCCCGTATCCATTGGGCTACAGGCCAAAATGATGGGTAAAAAGACTAAAAGCCAGCTGTTTTACGACCCCCGTAGCTGTAAGCTGATGGCCTACAGCCCTTGGGTAAAACGCCTTCTGGCAGGCAGTGCCGGGCCGCGGCATCCTAATGCAGATGAGTTGCACGGTACGTTTTTTGTGAAGCACGCACGCATCATGCTTGCGGGCTTGGGGGCAACCGTAGCGGTGCTGGTGCTGGCCGCTGTGGCGTTATGGTCCGCAGTGCCAAAGCCAGAAGCGCTGGCCCGAGACATAGAGGCCAAACTCACGCATGCGCTGGGGGTGCAGGTAACCGTACAGGCGGTGCACTGGCAACTGCTGCCGGTGCCTGAGGTGATTATTGACGGCGTGGCAACTGGGCAGACGCCTCCCGTCACGATTCAAAAACTCACGCTACACCCAAAAGTCTCCATGCTTTGGCAACGGCGCTTGTCGATCGACTTGGCCGAGCTTGATGGCGCGGTGGTGCCGCAGCTGTCGCTGCGTGCCCTTGGCCGCAGTTCTGCCGGCGACCGCTCGGCTGAAGTCAAGTCGGGTGCTGCCTCGGTTGCATTGCCTGCCGGTTTTGTTATCGCGTCTGTCCCGCTTGATCGTTTTACTTTTCGCAACGTGACCTGGATCACGCGGCGCGGCATCCCGGTGGTGTACGACGGCGACGTCGACTTTGATGCTGGCTGGCGGCCTCGCACCGCCCAATTGCGCAGGCCAGATTTCAAACCGCTGACCGATGCCGTCTTGACACGTATCGATCAGCAAGACCGCTGGGGCGTCAGTATCAACCTGGGCGGCGGCACGGCCAATGGTGATGTGCAATTGACGACGGCAAGCAGTGGCGCGTTACGGCTGGACGGCAAGCTAACGCCGCAGGCAGTGGAAGTTGCCAGTGCGCTGGCGGCATTCAGCCGCCGCCCGGTGATTGCGGGCAAAGCATCGGGCAACACCACACTGAGCGCCAGCGGCACCCACTTTAGCAACCTGGTGCAGTCGCTTCAAACCCAAACCACTTTCACGCTGAAGCCCGCCACCTTGTTGCGATTTGACCTTAACAAAGCGGTGCGCACTGCGGGCAAGGACCACGCCGGGCAAACGCCGCTGGACACGGTATCGGGCAGCATGGACACGCAAAACACGCCGCAGGGCATGGTAGTGAGCTTTAAAAACATCAAGGCCCGCTCGGGCGTGCTCAGCGCGTCAGGCGATGCGGTGCTGGCCAACCAGCAGATCAAGGCCGAGCTGGCGGTTGACTTGGTGGACGGCATTGTTGGCGTGCCGCTGCTGATCAGCGGCCCCACCAACGCGGTCAGCGTGACGTTGCCGGCGGGCGCTGTGGCTGGTGCGGCAGTGGGCACCGCCTTGTTGCCGGGCCCGGGCACAGCGGTCGGGGCCCGCCTGGGCGCTGCTATCGGTAAATTCTTTGGCTCAGCTCCGCCAGCGGACGGCAAAACAGCGCCAAGGCCAGCCCCGCGCCCCAAATAAGCCGATTTTCAGCGGCCAGCACTTTGCGGTATCCTTACGGGCCACGCAAAGTTCTTTATGCCGCAGCCCCAAACCCAACTCCAAACGCTATCAAACCCCACTCCTTTGAGCCGCGCGTTGGATCAAAACGAGATCGTGCGAGACAACATCGAGAAATCGGCCGACGAGCTGCTGTTGATTCATGCGGTGCTGAAGCAGGAAATCCCGGACCACGCCCAAACCGGTGCGGTGGTCAAAGCGCTGGAAAAAACCGACGCGCTGGAGACCAAAATCAGCGACGCGGTGCACGAGCTGGCGCAGGTCAACCAGGTGCTGGCGCATCAAATCGAGGAGCGCGTCGACCTAGAGAGCGAGCTGGCCGCCACCAAAGCCGCGCTGCAAAAGGCGAAGTCACAGCACTGAACCCTGCACTGAACTTTTTGGTAACACCAGTACGTGACCCTAAAGCGTGACATGCAGGCGCCTTGTATCCCGCAAATCCGGCTGTACCAAAACTGGCTGGCCACCCATCGCCACCTGACGTTTGACAACTACGCCGCGCTGCATGCGTGGTCGGTCAACGACTTGCCCGCCTTTTGGCAAAGCATCTGGGACTACTTTGACTTGCAGTCGCCCACGCCGCATACGTCGGTTGTGCAGGGGCAGATGCCCGATGCCAAGTGGTTTGGGGGCGCGCAGGTCAACTATGCGCAGCAGGTGTTTCGCCACGCGGCGGCGGCTCATGAAGCGGGCTTGCCCGCCATCGTCAGCCATAACGAGGCCAGTCTGGCCAGCGGCGCACCCGCAGCCGAGCTGAGCTGGCCAGAATTGAAAGCCCAGGTGACAGCGCTGGCTGTGCACTTGAGGGCGCAGGGCGTGCGCCCTGGTGACCGCGTGGCCGCTTACCTCCCCAATATTCCTGAGGCCATGGTGGCGTTTTTGGCCACCGTCAGCATTGGCGCTGTGTGGAGCATTTGCGCACCCGACATGGGCACCGCAGCGGTGCTTGACCGCTTCCAGCAAATTGCACCGACGGTGCTGATAGCAACAAGCAGCGTGACCTACGGCGGCAAGCAGATCGACCGGGCCGGCGTTGTCGATGAGTTGTGCGCCGGCCTGCCGACGGTTCAGCACATCATCATGTGCGGCGCTTTGACTGCTATGTTTTCAGAAGCTGGTTGCGCCCGTATTCATTGGTCTGCAGCCCTGTTTGATGGTAAAAATGATGAAAATACAGCATCTTTTATTCCGCTGTCGCTGCCGTTTGATCACCCGCTGTGGATTGTTTATTCCAGTGGCACCACTGGCCTGCCCAAGCCCATCGTGCACGGCCACGGCGGCACGCTGATTGTGGCGCTGGCCCTCAAGGTGCTGCACAACGACATCGGCTGCAGCTACCAGCCCAACAGCTTTGGCGAGCGTTACCACTGGTACAGCTCGACCGGCTGGGTGATGTGGAACGCACAAACCAGCGGTCTGCTGAACGGCACCACCTGCGTGATTTTTGACGGCAACCCCGGTGGCACCAAAGCAGCGCCAGACTGGACAACGCTATGGCGTTTTGCGGCGAACACTGGCGTGACGTTTTTTGGCGCGGGTGCAGCTTTTTTTGCCAACTGCATGAAGGCTGGTGTTGATTTGTCGGTGTGCGGTGACTTGTCAAATATCAGAGCGCTCGGCTCCACCGGCTCGCCGCTGTCGATAGAAGCGCAGCAGTGGGGAACGAGCCAGTTTGCAGCTCTTAGCCATCCGGACATGTGGTTTTGCAACATATCGGGTGGCACTGATTTCGCGGGCGCATTCATAGGCGGCAACCGCGAGCTGGCGCAAGTACCCGGCGAGATGCAATGCTGCCTGCTGGGCTGCGCTGTCGAGGCCTGGAGCGAAGCAGGTGAGGCCGTCATCGGTGAAGTCGGCGAGCTGGTGTGCACACAACCCATCCCGTCCATGCCGCTTTACTTTTGGGGTGATGCCAAAAACGCAAGGTACATCTCCAGCTACTTCGACATGTACCCCAACGTCTGGCGGCACGGCGATTGGCTCAAGATTACCGACGCCGGCAGCTGCATCATTTACGGCCGCAGCGACGCCACCATCAACCGCCACGGCCTGCGCATGGGCACCAGCGAGCTGTACAGCGCGATTGAAGCGCTGCCCGAAGTGCTGGACTCGATGGTCGTTGACCTGGAATACCTGGGGCGGGACAGCTACATGCCGCTGTTTGTGGTATTGCGTGCAGGTGTTTCTTTAGACGATGCGATGAAAGCCAGGCTAAACAACGCCATCAAAACCGCACTGTCCCCACGTTTTGTACCGAACGACATTTTTGTCGTCGCCGAAATCCCGCGCACGCTGTCGGGCAAAAAGCAGGAGCTGCCGATTAAAAAACTGCTTCTCGGCCAGCCGATTGACAAAGTGGTCAATCGCGACGCGATGGCCAACCCGGCTTGCTTGGATTGGTATGTGGCGTTTGCGCAGGCTTATGCTACGCAAACTACGTCGCGCGCCGCCGGTTAACCAGCACAATCCCCACCGCCACCGCGCTGAGGCCCGCCAGCAAACCCGGCGTGACGCTTTCGTCTAACCACAGCGCGCCAAACAGCAGCGCGAACAGCGGCGTTAAAAACACAAACACTGAAATTTTCGTCGCCGGGTAGCGCCCCAGCATCCACATCCAGGCCAGGTAGCTGGCAAATGCGCCAACAGCCGTTTGTAAAAACAGCGAGGTCGCGGCAAACGGGCTGAAGTGCCAGACCCAAGCTTCACCGAGCGCCAGCGACAGCAGCGGAAACGCTGCCGCGCTGACGGCCAGTTGGTAAAAGAGCAGCTTTTCAGCCGATATTTTTGCCAGGCCCGTCGCCCGAATCACCACGGTCGTCAAACCCCACAACATGCCTGCTGCCAGGCCCAGCACGTCGCCGCGCAACGTGGGCGCGCCGCTGCCAGACAATCCCTCGCGCAACGCAAACACCACACCGGCAAACGCGCACAGCAACCCCAGCCACTGCAAGCCGCGCAGTTTTTCAGACTTCACCCACAGCGGCACCAGCACCGCCACCCAAAACGGCGACGTGTACAAAAACACCGTCAGACGCGATGCGGTTGTGTGCTGCAGGCCAAGGTAAATGGCAGCAAACTCAGCGGCAAACAAACCACCCGCCAGCAAGCCTGATTTGAGTGACCCATCACGCGAGAACAGCGGCACACCACGCGCCAGGCACCACAGCCAGAGCAAAGCCGTCGCACCCCACAAGCGCAGCGACGCCTGAAACATGGGCGGTATCTCAGCCAGCGTGGCCTTGATCAGCACCTGTTGCAAGCCCCAAAAAAGGCAGCAGCCCAGCAGCAGGGAAATGGCCAGGGTGTCGAGATTGGTTTTACGCGCGGTCATGGTCCCGTTCATGGGCTTGAGGGCAACGGTGGTGTCGGTGGTGTCGGTGGTGAATTAACGAGATGCCAGGCGAGGTGCCAGCACCGCCATCGTGATGCGTGACACGCAGGTCAGCTCGCCTTTGTCATTGGTCAGCTCAATGGCCCAAACCTGCGTGGTGCGGCCAATATGCACGGGCCGCGTGATGCCCGTGACCCAGCCGCTGGTCGCGCTTTTAAGGTGGTTGGCGTTGATGTCCAGCCCGACAACTCGATACCCGGCAGGCACACACCCCGCCGCTGCGCACGACCCCAGGGTTTCGGCCAACACCACTGCCACCCCGCCGTGCAAAAACCCATAAGGCTGCACAGTACGCGCATCAACCGGTATGCGCGCTTTGATGAAGTCATCGCCCACCTCCAGGAACTCAATTCCGAGGTGAGAAGTGGCGGTGTTGGCACAGGTGGCGGTCAGTGACTGGGCAGAAATAGCTTGCGTCCAGATAGGCATTTGTACGAGGTTGAAGTGGCGATGTACGTCACTATACGGTGCGCCAGCGCAAACAAGCTCCAGTGCGCGTCCGACGGGTGATGGCGACTTTGTTACCCCCACTTAAACGATGTCCGCAATATAGTTAGGTGCTTTACCTAGCCGTCATGGCAACAGCGCTTTCGCTGACGTTTGACGGCCCAATACATCGGTTGATGACATGCCCAAAAAGCCCTCCTTATATCTCAAACAAGACCGTCCGCTGGTCCAGGCGCTGGCGCAAAACGATGCGGTGAAAACAATGGTGGCGCAATCTGCTGATGCCTTGCTGGCAGTCAACGTCGTGCTGCAACAAAGCATCCCAGACAAAGCACTCGGCCATGATGTCAGTGTTGCACTGCAAAAAAATGAAAAAATCGGCGACGCGATTGCTGAGTCGGCAGACGAGTTGCAGGCGGTCAATGAGCTGCTGGAACGCGAGGTTGACGAACGCATCTGCCTTGAACGTCAACTGCTAACAGCCAAAGCCGCACTCGTCAAAGCTGCGAAATCCACACGCGTGGTGACGGGTGATTAATCCTCGGTTAATGCAGTGTTTTTAGTGAGTGCCTGCAACTTAAACAGCTGCAACCCAATAAATACGGGCGCAAGCAGCTACTAATTAAATAGCTACAGCGGATGCTCGGTATAAAACCTGCCGCCGTGGTACAGCAGCGGCGCAGCGCCATCGGTATGGTTGCAACGCTCGACCTCGCCAACGAAAATCACGTGGTCACCTTCCTGGTAACGGCTGCGGTTGAAGCATTCAAAGCTGGCCGCGGCGCCCGCCAGCAGGGGCGCACCTGCCACACCGTCAGCAAAAACCACGCCATCCCAACGGTCAGTCCGCTTGCTGGCAAAGCGCTCGGCCAGG
This sequence comes from Polaromonas sp., assembly GCA_025363315.1. Taxonomy (GTDB): domain Bacteria; phylum Pseudomonadota; class Gammaproteobacteria; order Burkholderiales; family Burkholderiaceae_C; genus Polaromonas. The sequence continues at coordinate 10,159 of JANYED010000266.1, read as the reverse complement.
TCTTTTTGATCGGCTGCCAGAATATTGATGGCGTAGTGTGAACCTGTGCTGAAAGCGGCCATTGAGCTGGCCGCCTGCGCCAGGCTCCACAGCACCAGCGGCGGCGTGAGCGACACAGAATTGAATGAGTTGGCCGTCAGGCCGACCAGCTCGCCTGCTGCGGTGCGCGCGGTAACGATGGTCACCCCGGTGGCAAACATGGCCAGTGAGGCGCGAAACTGCGTTGTTGAAAAGCCGGGGGGTTGCGCTGTGGGCGCTTGTTGGGGAGTGAAGCTGGCGTTGGGCATAAAAGTGTTCGGGACTATATTCATTTTGCCTGAGCGCTTGAAGTCCCCGCTTTGTGGTCGTGGCATAAACTGTTGCATGCCTTGCTTTTCACTGCCACTGGCCTGCGTCTTGACCCTGGCCGGCGCTTTGCTGGTGTCCGGCACTTCCCATTCAGCTGCCCCATGTGACGAGTTTGTGGCCCGGCTGCCCAACGTCAAGCGCGCGCTGTGCGAGGCCGCAAATCTGCAGCCGACCAGCGCCAGGTCAGTAAGGGGCCGAACGCTGTGGGCGCGCGACATCAAAGCCGACAACGCTACCCTGCGCGTGTTGGTCATTGGCGCCATCCATGGCGATGAGCCGTCTTCCGCATCTGTTGCACTGCACTGGCTGCGCCTGGCGGAACTTGGCGTGTTTGGCACGCCCCAGGCGGTGCACTGGCGCTTTATTCCGGCGCTCAACCCTGATGGTCTGTTCAGCCAGCCGCCAAGCCGTGTGAACGGCAACGGCGTTGACCTGAACCGCAACTTTCCCACACCCAACTGGGAGCGCGACGCCAAAATTTACTGGGAAAAGCACACCCAAAAAGACCCGCGTCGCTACCCGGGCGTCACGCCGCTGTCTGAGCCTGAGTCGCGCTTTTTGCATGAGGAAATGCAGCGCTTTGAGCCGCAGCTGATCGTCAGCATCCACGCACCGTACGGCGTGCTGGATTTTGATGGTCCCAAAAACGGTGGCAAATATGGTGGCAAGCATGGTGGATTTACGCCGCCCTCAAAGCTGGGCCGCCTGTATCTCGATCAGGTGGGCATCTTCCCAGGCTCGCTGGGCAACTACGGCGGAGTGCACAAGGGCGTGCCGGTGGTGACAGTCGAGCTGCCCAACTCAACCCGCACCCCACTTGACGCCGAAATGCGCCAGATGTGGCTGGACTTGCTGCGCTGGATGTCCGAGCGCACTGGCGAACGTGTGGGTGAGCGGGCAGGGCCAGGACCTGGCGGCGGACTGCCTGTGCGTGCGCCTTGAACGTATCAACTAACATTTGCTATTTATTAAATCGCTGCTAACACACGTATTTATTGGGCTAGAGGCTGATTTGATGGGTAAAAATGCCGTTTTCAAGCTCAAAATCCAGTCAAAGCACTTGGTTTGGCCAAAAAGGCGGGTGGGTAAAAAGGCAGCAGACGCCATGAGCCGAAAAAGATGAATGTCCGCGTTGTTTTTTAATGTTTAGCCAGTAAATCTACAGTTTTAAGGAAAAACTGTGGCGCAAGCAACAAGCAACAAGCAACAAGCAACAAGCAACAAGCAACAAGCAACAAGCAACAAATGCTCAACCGCTCAACTGGTTCGGTCGACTTGCACTAAGAGGAATAGTCGGCATCTCATTCAGTTGCGTTGGCGCAACGAGTGTCTTTGCGCAAATTCAGTCCCCAGTTGGTTTGCCCAGCCCCAAGGTGGGCGACATAACAAAATTTCGCACCATTGATTTATGGAACAACAGCGAGCTTTCACGCTCCGAGTCCGCAGTAGTTGAAATTAATGCGAATAACTTCGTGTTTCGACTGAAAGAGACTACAAGTCCCGAGTCACTCACCACAATGTCTGACAAGTCCTGGAATGCCTGCAGCAACATGCTTAACAGCAGCGTTGTTATCTGTGACGGAGCTTTAAGGTTTCCAATGCAGGTCGGTAACAAGCACAGCTATAAGGATCACCCTAACCATCTGGGCCGCAGCGAGTTATCAGCTTCTTGCGAAGTGGTTAGTGAAGAAAAAATCAACGTGCCAGCAGGCATTTTCGACACATTTCGCATCTCCTGCAACGGTTTTTACAGCCGAGTGCTTGATGGCAACTGGAGCGGCAAATTCAACACCAACAATTGGTACGCACCATCGATTCAACGCGTTGTTAAGTCTCAGTCTTTTGACTTTAACCAAGGCGGGCGAGCGTTTAACAAAGATCAGACTGAACTCACCGAATTTATACCGGGCAAGTAATTCAAGTGCCTTTCATGGCCTAACCATTAATAGCTGGTGTCTTGCCAGGTCGGCTGGTTTTGATATCAAAAAGAATGGCGATCTATTCAAACTTCCGCAAACATCTGTGCCGCCGTGACCTCTAACGCCACGCTAGCCAACACCACCGTTTGGCCAGCGGCAAAAGGGTGCAGCACCCACAAGCCGTCAGTGCCTAGCGTGTATCCGTCTACAGTGCGGGTGTCGATGTCGATTAGTACATATTCTTGCAGGCTAAGCAGGTTGCGGTAGTGGCTGAACTTAATGCCGCGGTCATAGGCGGCGGTGCTGGGGGACAGCACCTCGATAATGAGTCTGGGCTCGCTTTTGGTCAGTGGGCTGGCCAGGTCGGCAGCAGAGCAAGTGACCATCACGTCTGGGTAAAAGTAGCTGTTTGCTGCTACCACGCTTAGGCGCATGTCACTCATGAAAGTGCGACAAGGTGTACCGCTTAAGTGCTGACGCAGTGCCATGTACACATTTCCTGTGACTGTCACATGCCTGTCCTCAGCGCCCGCCATGCCAAAAACTTCGCCACCAACAAATTCGTGGCGTTCTGGTTGATGTGCTTCCCATGACAGATAGTTGGCAGAAGTCATGGTGGGCTTAAATGCGGCTTGTCCCATTGCAGTAGTCCTTCGGGTGTCGATTCAAGCGTCTGTACTTTCAACACATGATTATCCTGATAACACTGGTTCATTGCAAAGAAAACCCGACGCTACAAATTAAATAGCTGCTTGCGCATGTATTCCAAGGGCTAGAAGCCTTTTTTGCATTGAAATAACGGCTTTATCTTTGCTTAAAAGTAGTGCCTTGTGCTGCACAGCCAAGTCGATGAACTTTTGGTCGTCTGGGTCGCTGCAGGTCACGCTGGCTTTGGGCGCTGCATCGACTAGGCGAGTGTGTTGATCAAACTGGGCGAGAACATCGACATTGGTCAATTTATAAAACGCCAGTCGCGCCAAGATTTTCGGATAGGTCAGTACTCGGGCCAGTTCGTCGCGCATGGGTTGGGTAGCAAGCCAGCTAAGCGTTTTGTCTGCCAGCGCTTGACGGACGGGTTCAGCGGCTGAGTCTTTGAAAACGAAAGTGTCTAGGACGATGTTGGTGTCCAAGACGACGAGATTAGCCGTCACGACGTTTTTTTCTCCCGCGCAGACCCGGCCACCATGTCGAACCTAAACAGGCGGCATTCGATAGGGCCGTTCCACATCGGTACGCGGCGCGACTCTTTCAGGCGCATTTTGCTGGGCAGTTTGAGGTCTGGTGTCAGGACGTGTGCGGTCCAGCTAGCGTAGTTTTTCTTCCAGTGGGCAGCGAGTTTGGGAAAGAAGTCGTTGGCGTCTTCGCCGCTTTCGGTTTGCGCGAGTTCGCGGCCCTTGGGCTGGGCACTTGAAGGGCTTGCCTGTACCGGCAGGCCAAACTCGTCAATGACTTGACCTTGAAACTGGGCACGTATTGGCGCGCTCGCCGCGCCCGCCACCCCGGCAATGTTTATCCGCTCTCCGTAAGGCGGGTTGACCAGCATCACGCCAGCGCTGACCGGCGGCATGCGCTCCAGCGCGTCACCTCCCCTGAACTGCACCGCATTGGCCACGCCTGCGCGCTCGGCATTGCGGTCGGCAAAGTCGACCATCCTGAACGACACGTCACTGCCGAATACCTCGGCCATGGGTTCAGTGATCAAAGCCTCCGCTTGGTCCAGCAGGCCGTCCCACACGTGAGCCTGGTACGGCAAATACTTTTGAAACGCAAACTTGCGGTTGATGCCGGCCGCGATGTTGCAGGCGATTTGCGCCGCTTCAATGGCTATCGTGCCGGAGCCGCAGCATGGGTCGTACAACGCCACGCCCTGCTTGCACAATTCGTCCCATCCACTGGCGGCAATCATGGCGGCGGCCAGTGTTTCCTTCAAAGGCGCATCGCCTACGTCCTCACGCCAGCCGCGTTTGAACAGCGGCTCGCCGGACGTGTCGATGTACACCGTGACGGTGTCGACCGTTAAATGAACATACACCCGCACATCGGGCCAGCGGGTGTCAACACTGGGGCGCACGTCGTCGTACTTGTGCCTGAAGCGGTCGGCAATGGCGTCTTTGATTTTGAGGGCGGCAAAGTTCAGGCTCGTCAGCGGGCTGTGCTGGGCGGTGATTTCGACCTTGAAGGTTTGCTTGGGCGTGAACCAGATCTCCCACGCCACATTGGCTGCTGCGTTGTACAGGTCTTGCTCGCTGCGGTACTGGTTGTGGGCGAGTTCAATCAACACGCGCTGGGCCAGACGGCTGTGCAGGTTGAGCTGCAGTGCATCGCGCCACGAACCTGCCAGCTGAACACCCGCACGCCAGGCCTTAGGTGCCGTGCCGGTGATGCGCTGCACCTCGGTGGCCAGCAGCGCCTCAACACCAGCGGCGCAAGGAAGGAATAACTGTAGTTGATTCATAAATTTTTGGTCATCGCCCGTGCTTATTAAATAGCTGTCTTTTCAAGCAGGGGCCGCGGGACTGGCTTTGCCAGACCGCAGGCGCAGCGGCCCCCCCCCGGGGGGCAGAGAGTGACATGAAGTGCACGAACGTGGGGGTCATATCTATAACGATTTTCGCAAGTTAGCTGGCGCAATGCGCAGCGCCTCGCGGTATTTGGCGACGGTGCGGCGGGCGCATTCAATGCCCTGCTCTTTGAGCATGCTGGAGATCTGGTTGTCGCTCAGCGGCTTTTTCAGGTTCTCGATGGCGACAAACTGCTTGATCAGCGCGCGCACGGCTGTGCTTGATGCGTTGCCGCCCGTCTCTGTACCAAGCGCCGAGCCAAAAAAGTATTTCAGCTCAAAAGTACCGAAGGGCGTGTTCATGTATTTGGCCGTCGTCACGCGCGAGATGGTGGATTCGTGCAGGCCCAGCTCGTCGGCAATTTCGCGCAGCACCAGCGGCCGCATGGCTAGTTCGCCGTGGGTAAAAAAGTTTTTCTGCCGCTCCACAATCGCCGTGCTGACCCGCAAGATGGTGTCAAACCGCTGCTGGATGTTTTTGATAAACCAGCGCGCTTCTTGCAGGCGCTGCTGCATGGCTTGGCCCGCGCCAGCGTTCGAACCTGCACCTTTGTGTTGCTTCATCGCGTTGACGTAAATGTCGTGCACCTTCAGGCGCGGCATCACGTCGCTGTTGAGTGTGACCTTGAAACCGCGCCCCACCTTCACGACGATGACATCGGGTATCACCACGTTGCGCTCCACGTTGGCAAAACGCCTGCCCGGCTTGGGGTCCAGCCGGCCAATCATGGCTATCGCGTTTTTGATCACCGCATCCGCAAAGCCGCACAGCTGAGACAGTCGTTTGACGTCGCGCTTTGCCAGCAGCTCCATGGGCTGATGGCATATGGCCATGGCAGCGCGCGTCTCCTCGCAGTCCTTGCAGTCGAGCAGTTGCAGCCCCAGGCATTCCGCCAGGTTGCGCGCACCCACGCCCGCGGGCTCCATGTGGTGCAGCAGTTTCAGGGCCATGGCAAAGCGCTGTTCCAGCTCTTCGGACTGCACAAGATCGCCTTTGGCCAGCCCTTCGGCCAAAGACGCCAGACTGTCTTCAAGATAGCCGTCGTCGTTCAGCGACTCGATCAAAAAATGCAGTGCCGCGCGGTCAATATCAGACAACCGCAGGCTCAGAGACTGGCGGTGCAAATGCGCAGCTAAGGTTTCGTGCTCGCCTGCCAGGTCTGACGCCTCGGCATCGCTGTCATCAATGTTATTTTTACGCGGCGCGGCATCGTTGCCCCATTCGCCGTCGTCAGGCGCTGACTCCACCGTGCCGTCGCCTTCCCAGCTTTCTTCAAGCTTGGGTTCTGTTGAGTCATCAGCAGCCTTTTCTGCCGTGACTTGACTGTCATTTGGGGCTGTAGCCGTTGTTTCAAGGGCGCTAGCAGCTATGAATTCAGGAGCAACTTCAAATTCCTGCACGTCCTGGCTGATGGGCGCGTCGGTTTGCTGCAAGCCAAATTCTTCACGCGGCGCAGCGTCTTCGTTGATGTCTAAAAATGGGTTTTCGTCGAGCATCTGCTCGACCTCCTGGCTCAGCTCCAGCGTGGAAAGCTGCAGCAGACGAATTGACTGCTGCAATTGCGGCGTGAGCGCCAGATGCTGCGAAACGCGAAGTGATAGTCCTTGTTTCACTGGAAGCTACATTCGGAAATGTTCGCCCAAATAGACACGCCTGACATCGGCGTTATCGACGATTGCCTGCGGCGTACCCTCGGCCAGTACATGACCGTCGCTGATGATGTAAGCGTGGTCGCAAATACCCAGTGTTTCGCGCACGTTGTGGTCAGTGATCAGCACGCCAATGCCGCGGGCCTTCAAAAACCCGATGATGCGCTGGATCTCTATGACCGCAATCGGGTCAATGCCGGCAAACGGCTCGTCCAGCAAGATAAAGCGCGGCTGGGTCGCTAGCGCCCGGGCAATCTCGACGCGGCGGCGCTCACCACCGGACAGCGCCAGCGAGGGTGAATCGCGCAGGTGGTCGACCCGCAGGTCTTTGAGGAGCGCATCAAGCCGCTCGGCAATCAAATTTGCCGACAAAGGCTTGCCCGCATCGTCCAGTTGCAGCTCCAGCACGGCGCGCACGTTTTCCTCGACATTGAGCTTGCGAAAAATCGATGCTTCCTGCGGCAGGTAGCTCAGGCCCAGCCGCGCACGGCGATGAATCGGCATGTCTTCGATGGATTTGCCGTCAATCGTGATCGCGCCTGCATCGGCACGTACCAAGCCGACGATCATGTAAAACGATGTGGTTTTACCTGCGCCGTTGGGGCCCAGCAAGCCGACCACCTCGCCGCTTTCCACGGCCAGTGACACGTCTTTGACCACCTTGCGGCTGCCGTAGGATTTCTGCAGGCCTGTGGCCACCAGACGGCTGGCAGGCAGTGCCGCTAACGGCGGCTGAGCGTCCAAAATAAATGGCTCAAGCACTGCGTTATTTTTCAGATCACCCAAATCCATGACGGCTATTTCTTGTCTGCGCCGATGGCGGTGCTTGGGCGCAGTGTGGCTGGCGGCGCGGGGGCTGCCGATACGGGACCGCCCGCGCTTGATGCGGCAACGCGGGGCGACAGCAAAGCCCGGATGCGACCTGACGGATTGGTCGCCGAGCGGTTTTGCAGCCCGCCATCAACCGTGAACACGTCGGTCTTGTTGTCGTAATTGATTTGCGAGCCGGTGGTTTCGTCGGCCAGCACCGCACCGTTGTAGCGCCGCATGACCGCATTGCGAATGAACTTGACCACATCCTGCTTGCTGTCGTATTCAATCCGTTCGCCTTCGCCCTCAATAAATTCGTCTAGCCCGTCCCGCTTTTTGCGGTAATACGCCAGCTTGCCAGGCGCGGCGATGGACACCGCCTGCTGGTAGCCTTCCGGGTCCTGCATCACGTCTATCCGCTCCCCACGAATGATGGTGCTGCCCTTGGTGATGACGACGTTGCCGGTAAACACGCTGGTTTGCTTCAAGTCGTCATAACGCAGCGCGTCCGCCTCGGCGTTCATGGGCTTGTCGCGGTCAGAGTTTTCAGCACGCACGGCGCTGGCTCCAAAAGACACCAGTGCCGCTGCCGCAACGATCAAAAATAGGGGGGTTTTCATAAAGGCACGAATCTTGCTGCTGTGGTCAACACATTGTAGCCACGCAAGTTGTGCTTTTGAGCTGCCCGCGCCCTTTTGCGTGGGCTTTGCAAACAAAAAGGGTGCTGGTTTGCCGGCTTACTTGCCCTTGCGCGCCAAGCCTGTCAGGTAATCGGTCACCACCAGCGCGCGTTCCATCGTTTGCGCTACCGACCCCGATGTGTAGTACTTTCCCGCCACGCCAAGCGCCGGTACACCGTCGACTTTATAAGCGTCTTGCAGCATGGTGGACTTGCGGGTTTTGGTCGCGACCGGGAAAGAGTTGTACGCCTCGGTGAATTTGGCTTTGTTGATGCCCTGCTTTTCAGCCCAGGTGGCGATTTGATCGGCTGTATTGAGCGGCAGCTTTTCAACATGGATCGCATTAAATACTTTGCTGTGGATCTCGTCGACTTTGCCCATGGCTTCCAGCACAAAATACAGGCGCTGTTGCGGCTCAAAATCAGGCCGGAAGGCCACGGGTGCGCGGCGCAGCACGACATCCTTTGGCATCTTTTTTGCCCATTCCTGCAGCTGCGGTTCAAACTTGTTGCAGTGCGGGCAGCTATACCAGAAAAATTCCACAACTTCAACCTTACCCGCGCCTGATTCGGTGGGTGCGGGTTTGTCCAGCACCAGAAAGTCGGCGCCCTCTTGCGGCGGCTTGCCCTGTGCATGGGCGCTCGCGGTTGCCAGCGCGGCAGTGGCGGCTAGTGCGCCAGCGGTGATTGAAAATTCGCGTCGTTGCATTCGTCTTACTCCAGTAGTTCCAGTAGTGGTGGTTCGTTCCATGGTTTAGGCAGGTTGCATGTCAAAAAGTTCAGCGCTGCACCCGCACGAGTGCTGTTTCAACTGAATTGCCGTCCAGCCTTTCCTTGACTTTGTCGGCATCGTCTTTTTTGTCAAACGGCCCCAGCCGCACCCGGAACACCGTGCGGCCCGACTGCTCGCGCTCCGTCACCCTGGCTTGAAAACCCATCAGCAGCAGCTTGGCGCGTTGCTGCTCTGCATCTTCAGGAGTTCTGAAAGCGCCTGCCTGAATGAAATAATTGAACGGGTCAGCGCCCGCAGTGGCTGACACGGGGTCAGGTTTGTTATCAGATTTACTGTCCGATTTATTGTCAGACTTAGCATCAGACTTAGCGTCAGATTTTGCTTCTGACCGGGCTTTGGCCAGGTCGCCCAACGGGTCACTGGACACCTTGGGTTTGATTGGTGGAGCCGAAGCTTCAACCGGCGCAGCGGCTGGCACAGCGCCCACCACGCCAGACGCAGTAGGCGCAGGCCTGACCGAGTTTTTGCCTGCCAGCTGCACGTTCGGGTCCCAGTCCTTGTTCTTTTTGGCTTCAGCAGCGTCTGTGTCTGCACTGCGCGGCTGGGTCTTGTTTAAAAACGGTACGGGTACTTTGGTCACGTACACCGCCACGGCCAGTGCCGCGCCCAGGCCCACCAACGCGCCAATGATCAAGCCTAAAAGCGTGCCGCCGCGTTGTTGATTGTTCAAAGTTTTCATTGCTGTCCATTCACGCTATTCACATCTTGCGCGGGGCACTGACGCCCAGCACCGCCAGCCCATTGTGCAACACCTGTGCACACGCGGCCACCAGCGCCAGGCGCGCCAGTTTGACGGCCTCGTCATCCACCAAAATCCGCTCGGCGTCGTAATAGCTGTGGTAGCAGGCGGCCAGCTCGCGCAGGTAAAACGCCACATCGTGCGGCGCAAAACCACTCGCAGCATTCGTCAGCATGTCGGGGTATTTGGCAATCAGCAGCATCAGGGCCTGCGCCTGTGGGCTAACGAGTGGCGACAGCTCAACGGTCTTAAGCGTCGCCTCGTCACCGCCCCAAGCCGTCAGCACCGAGCAAATCCGCGCATGCGCATACTGCACGTAATACACCGGGTTTTCGTTGTTTTTGCTGAGGGCTAAGTCAATGTCAAAAATATATTCGGTGTCTGGCTTGCGGCTCAGCAAAAAAAACCGCACCGCATCTGCGCTCGTCCACTCAATCAGGTCACGCAGCGTCACGTAGCTGCCTGCGCGTTTTGAAATCTTGACTTCTTCGCCGCCTTTCACCACCCGCACCATGGTGTGCAGCACGTAGTCAGGATAGCCTTGCGGCACATCGGCGTTGGCCGCCTGCAGGCCTGCACGCACCCGGGCAATGGTGCCGTGGTGATCCATGCCTTGAATGTTGATGGCGCGACCAAAACCGCGCTCCCACTTGGCCAGGTG
>JANYED010000151.1 GCA_025363315.1 Polaromonas sp. | reverse complement strand
GAGCTGGCAGGCGGCGAGCAGCTGCAAGCCGATGCGGTGATTTTCAATGGTGATGCCAGTGCGCTGGCGCAGGGTCTGCTGGGTGATGATGCGCGGCTTGCTGCCAAAAACACGCCGCTCGCCAAACGATCCTTGTCAGCTGTCACCTGGTCTGTGAATGCCAAAACCTCTGGCTTTCCGCTCGTCAGGCACAACGTGTTTTTTGACGACGACTACAAACAAGAGTTTGACGACATCTTCAAACAACGCCAGCTGCCCCGCCGGGGCACGGTGTACGTTTGCGCGCAAGACCGTACCGGCGCCGCCCTGCCTTCTGATCAAAACGAACGCCTGTTATGCCTGGTCAATGCACCAGCTACGGGCGACAAACATGCCTTCACCCCATCGGAGATTAAATCATGCCAGGAGCAAAGCCTCAAGCTGCTGGGCCAATGTGGCCTGGCGCTGGATTTGACAAGCGCTACGGCCCAGTCAGTCATCACCAGTCCGAGCGACTACAACCAGCTGTTTCCGGGAACGGGCGGGGCGCTGTACGGCCCGGTATCGCACGGCTGGATGACGCCGTTTCAAAGGCCGAACTCGACCAGCAAGCTACCGGGGCTGTACCTGGCGGGGGGCAGCGTGCACCCGGGGCCAGGAGTGCCGATGGCGGCGCTGTCGGGCCAACTGGCGGCCGCCACCGTGATGGCACACCTCGCTTCGACCAAGCCGTTGGGCCGGGTGCGTATCTCTGGTGGTATGTCGACGCCATCAGCGATGACGGCGAGCACGCCTTGAGCATCATTGCCTTTGTCGGCAGTGTGTTTTCGCCGTACTACGCGAGCGCATTTGCCAGCCAGGGCGCTGCGGTGCAAGCTGACAACCACTGCGCGGTGAACGTCGCGCTTTACGGGCCAGGCAAGCGCCGCTGGACCATGACCGAACGCGGCAGCAGCCATGTTCAGCGGGGTGCCCAGCACCTGCGCATTGGTCCCAGTCAGCTTGAGTGGCGCGGCGACCACTTGCAGATTAATTTGAACGAAATCAGCGTGCCTGTGCCGCGGCGCGTACGCGGCACGGTGCGCGTCTATCCTGATGCGCTGTGCCGCTACACCCATGCGCTGGACGATGCAGGCCGCCACCGCTGGGGCCCGATTGCGCCTTGCGCAAGGGTAGAAGTTGACTTGCCCCAACCCGGCCTGAAGTGGCAGGGCCACGGCTATCTGGACAGCAACGAAGGCGACGAGCCCGTGACCATGCCGTTTAAAACCTGGGACTGGTCGCGCGCGCGGATGGCCGATGGCAGCACGGCGGTGATTTACGACGTGACGCAAACCAGCGGTGCGCAAACGGTGCTGGCCGAGCGTTTCAAACTCGATGGCTCGTGGGAGTCGTTTGAGCCCGCCAAAAAACGCGAAGCCTTGCCCAGCACACTGTGGCGGGTAGACCGCGGCATTCGCTCAGACCCCGAATCAGGCGCGGCCACAAAGGTGCTCAGCACACTTGAGGACACGCCGTTTTACGCGCGCAGCCTGCTGCAAACCCGGCTGCTGGGCGAGCCGGTCACGGCGGTGCATGAAACGCTTGAGCCGCAGCGCTTGACAAGCCGAGCTGTGCGGATGATGTTGCCCTGGCGCATGCCGCGTCGGGCCTGAACAGACGACCAAGAGCAAACCATGGTTGCCAACGACACCGTTAAAGTTTTGCATGTGCTGTCGGCGTGCCTGTTTTTAGGCAACGTGGTGGTCAGCGGCACCTGGGCTTTTTTGGCTGAGCGAACGCGAAGCTTTGAGGTCATCTCCTTCAGCAACCGCCTGGTGTTGATCACCGACTTGCTGTTCACGCTGACAGGCGCGTTGCTGGTGGTCTACACCGGCTCGCTGATGTCGCACCGCTATGACGGTGCCCCGGCCGCAGCGCAGGTCTGGATCACCTGGTCATACATGTTGTTTGGCTTGTCGGGCCTCATCTGGGCGCTGGTGCTGGTGCCCATCCAGCTGCGCCAGCGCGTACTGCTCATGCGCGACCAGGCCGTCACGACGGAATACCTCAAGCTTTCGCGTGTGTGGCAAATCAGCGGCGCTATCGCCACCATCGTGCCCTTGCCGATTGTGTATTTGATGATCGTCAAAGGACTTTGAATGGCCGCCAGCGCTGGCCTGGTGGTGCTCATCACGGGCGGCGCGTCGGGCATAGGTGCAGCCACGGCCAGGGCGCTCAAGGCAAAAGGTGCAATACCGGTGTTGATCGACTGCGATGCCGGGCAGCTGCGCGCCACCGCAACTGAGCTGGGGGCGACTTCTTTCTGCGCCGACGTCACTGACTTTGTGGCCTGCCAGGCCGCTGTTGCCCAAACCGTGGCTTTGCATGGCCGCATTGACGTGGTGTGGGCCAACGCCGGCATTGCCTCATTTGGCCCGCTGCATTTGACCGATCTGACCGCCTGGAGGCGCTGCCTGGAGGTCAATGTTTTCGGTACGCTGAACATTGTGCGCGCCGCGCTGCCAGCCGTCATGGCACAGCGCGGCTATGTGCTGGCCACCGCTTCGGTGTCCAGCTTCGCGCATCCGCCAGCCGTATCGAGCTACGCCGCGTCCAAAGCGGCCATTGAAGCGATGTGTAACTGCTGGCGCATTGAGCTGGCCGCCCATGGCGTGGGCGTGGGCACCATCTACGCGTCGTGGGTGCAAACGCCGCTGGTGAGCGAAGGCGATAGGCACCCGGCGTTTGTTCGCCTGAAAAGCAGCGCGCCCGCCTTCATGCGCCGCGCCATGCCTGCAAGCCAGGCCGCCCACATGATTGTTCAGGGCATTGAGGAGCGTGCGCGCCGCATCTGGGTACCCGGCTGGGTGCGCACGCTCCACTTGCTGCGTGCCGCGCTGCATACGCCGCTGGCTGAACAAGCCCTGCTCAAAGCCGCCCCCGAGATGGAAAAGCTTTTTGAGCAAACCATTGCCAGCAGCGGCGTGAAAGCCTCGTCTGTCCCACCGCGCGAGCTGGCGCGAGAGCAGCCAGACTAAGGTAAGCCACGGAAATGCTATTGAATAATGAGCTAGCCGCGCCCGTGTATATTGGTCTGCGGCTTAAATAATTGGTAAAAATACTCCGACGCGTCAAAAGCGATGGTACAGCTGACTAAAAATCAAGCCAGGTCTAGGGACGTCGCCAGCCAAGTGGTATGAGGCCTTGAAATTCGCTGGTTTAAAACACCTGCAAGGCTCTAGCCCAGCAGCAACGGGCGCAAGCAGCTCCTGATATTATAGTAACTGACGGCTCTTTCAGCCCACCTTAAACGACAGGCGCGTTCATCACCTTGCCTGACGCAATCAATTCATCCATCTTTGCCAGCACCTGTTCAACTGCCACCGTGTAAGCGTCAAACACGCCTTGACGGGCGCCTGCAGCTTCTACACCAGCCGGGAAGGCTTGGTTCGCCATGTCAATGTGCGCCATGGCCCATCTGCCATAGCGGCGGGCTCTGATGTTTTCATGCTGGCGCAGGGCCACGTCTTGATGTCGTTTGTCAGTCAGGATGCGGGCGTACAGCGCCTCTACCTGGCTGCGTTCGCCTTCCAGCACCTGCAAGTACACGCCCTGGCCCTGGCACAGCACGCCGGTGATGCCGTTGGCCGGGTTGTGCAACTGTGCGCTGCGCAAGATGGTGCCGGTGACCGCCGTGGTGATAGGACCCACAGCGGTGCTGATGTAAAGCATTTGGCTCAGCATGGTCGATGGTTCCTGTTGCAGCCCGTGGAGGTCATGCGTGATGGTGCCGCACTGGCGAGTCGGTGCGGTTGGGGCACTTGTCTTTGGTGCAATTTGCGTAAATCGACAAGGAATGGTCAGCAATGGCAAAACCCTTGGCTTTGGCTACCGCGTGCTGGCGTTTTTCAATTTCAGCGTCATAAAACTCTTCAACCTTGCCGCAGTCCAGGCACACCAGGTGGTCATGGTGCTGTCCTTCGTTCAGCTCATACACCGCCTTGCCAGACTCAAAATTGCTGCGGTTGAGCAAGCCCGCCTGCTCAAACTGCGTGAGTACCCGGTAGACCGTGGCCAGGCCAACGTCTGAGCGGTCTTCCAGCAGCACCCGAAACACATCTTCGGCCGTCATGTGGCGCTGTTTGCCGGCTTGAAATATCTCAAGGATCTTCAGCCGTGGCAAGGTGGCTTTGAGGCCCGTATTTTTCAGTTCTTTGATGTTGCTCATGGGTTTTTCCTCAGCGAAAATGCGCACGCGCTAATCAGGCTGCGCACAGGCTGCGCAAAATATCCAGCCGCTACAATGATTCATCATATCGCTACTGACTCCATCATGACCGCAATATACCGCCTTACCGTAAGTCCGACGCGCCCGCTTTCCGGTCTTGCCGCGTTGCTCAGCCTGACCCTGACGCTTACCATCAGCTTGTCCGGCTGCAGCAGCCTGAACACAAGCAACTTCAGCGCCAGCAGTGTCAACCCGGTCAACTGGATCACGCCGTACCGCATCGACATCATTCAAGGTAATTTTGTATCGAAAGAGCAAGTCGCAGCGCTGCGTTCAGGCATGACACGCACGCAGGTCAAAGACACGCTGGGCACGCCGCTGGTGTCCAGCCTGTTTCACCAGGACCGCTGGGACTACGTTTTCACCCTGAAGCGCCAGGGAGTTGAGTCGCAGTCGTTTAAATACACCGTGTTCTTCAAGGGCGACCAGCTTGACCGCTTTGAAGGTGACACTATGCCTAGCGAAGCTGAATTTATTGCCACACTAGCCACTGCGCGCAAGTTTGGCAAGCCGCCGGTGCTGGAAGCCACAGAAGAGCAGCTCAAATCGGCAGAAAAACCATCCAACGCGAAACCTGCAAGCGCGGAAGATGCCAAAGCCACGGCAGACGCTGCAGCGCAGCCCACGGCGTACCCGCCGCTCGAAGGTACGAGGCGGTGAGCCAGGCCGCAACCCACGCCATTGCCGTCGCCGGTGCCAGTGGCCGAATGGGCCACATGCTGATTGAAGCCATTGCACAAAGCAGTGACTGCCAACTTAGCGGCGCATTGGACGTGGCGGGCAGCCTCGGTATTGGCCATGATGCCGCCGCTTTTACCGGTCAGCCCGCAGGCGTTGCCATTGCCTCAAGCATTCGCCAGGGCTTGAAGAACGCCCAGGTGTTGATTGACTTCACCCGGCCCGAAGGCACCATGGCGCATCTGGCCGCTTGCCGCGAGCTGGGCATCAAAATAGTGATTGGCACCACCGGCTTTAGCGAAGTTCAAAAAGCCGAAATTGCCGAGGCGTCCAAAAGCATTGCCATCGTTATGGCGCCCAATATGAGCGTCGGCGTGAATGTCACCCTCAAGCTGCTGGAGATGGCGGCCAGGGCGCTCAGCACCGGTTACGACATCGAGATTGTTGAAACCCATCATCGCCACAAGGTCGATGCGCCGTCGGGCACGGCGCTCAAAATGGGCGAAGTGATTGCCGCAGCGCTGGGCCGTGACTTGAAGGAATGCGGTGTGCTGTCGCGTGAGGGCGTGACGGGTGAGCGCGACCCATCGACCATCGGTTTCGCAGCGGTGCGCGGCGGTGACGTCGTGGGCGACCACAACGTTATGTTTCTGGGCGATGGCGAGCGGATCGAAATCACCCACAAGTCGTCTAGCCGTACCACCTACGCGCAAGGCAGTTTGCGGGCAGCGCGATTTTTGGCGGACAAACCATCTGGCTTGTACGACATGTTTGATGTGCTGGATCTGAAGTAATTCGCAAAGAGAGTCAAGATGAATTTCATGAGCTTGATGACCCAGGGCGGCGCTGTGAGCGTGATTGTGGCGGTGCTGCTTTTGACCATGTCGATTGCCAGCTGGGTCGTGATTTTGTGGAAAGCCTGGTTGCTTAAACGCGCCGTCGGTGATGTGGCCCGCAGCACCGCAGCGTTCTGGCAATCGGCATCGATGCAAGAAGCGGTTGGGAAAGTCGCCGCCTTTGATCGCGAAGCGCTGGTGTTGCCTTTGATAACCGCAAGCAACATCGAAGCAGGCAACACGCTGGCCACGCGCGGTGACAAGTCACAACAACTCACCCGCGTGCTGCGTGACGCGCTGCATAAAGTGCTGCTGAAATTGCAATACGGACAAGTGCTGCTGGCCACGGTGGGTTCCACTGCGCCGTTCGTGGGTTTGTTAGGCACCGTCTGGGGTATTTACCACGCGCTAATTGCCATCGCATCCGCCGGGCAAATCACCATTGACAAGGTGTCCGGCCCGGTGGGCGAGGCACTCATCATGACGGCGGCAGGCTTGGCGGTGGCCATCCCGGCGGTTCTGGCGTATAACATTTTTGGCCGCTACGTAGGGCGGATTGAAGCTGACCTGGAAGGCTTCGCGCGCGACCTGCGTGAATTGTTGATTCAGGACACTCAATGAGAGCATTTTTTCGACGGGCCGCCCCTAGAAAAAATAGTCCCCTCGGGGGGCAGAGAGTTACACGCAGTGAACGAACGTGGGGGTCAGTTTCGTGAGTTTTGGTCGTTTGGAGCGCACCAAAGGCTATGAGCCTATGAGCGAGATCAATGTCACGCCCATGGTTGACGTGATGCTGGTGCTGCTGGTGATTTTTATCCTGACCGCGCCGCTCATGGCCAGCTCCATCAAGCTCGACCTGCCCAAAACCGACGCCGCCAAAGCATCTGAAGCGCCCAAGTTCGTGACGCTGGTGGTCGACAAAGCCGGCCAGATTTTCCTAAACGACAAGCCCATTGCGCTGGACGCGTTAAAAACCAGCTTGACGCAAACCGCCGTCAAAAACCCCGACACTGAAGTACAGCTGCGCGCCGACGAAGCCGTGCCCTACGGCAAGATTGTTGAAGTGATGGGCGCGGCGCAAAAAGCGGGTTTGAACCGCATTGGTTTTGTGGCTGATACGCCCATTGCCTCCCCCGCATCAGCGCCACCGCTGCCCGCTCGCTGACGCGGCAAGAGCAGCCTCTAAAATCCGGTATCCGCAGCGATCAGCTGCCTGGCCCGCTGTTTCGGGTATTTTCTGCCTCCGGGCAATTTTCATGAACGCCAACGAACCCACCAAGTCTTACGACCACAAGCCCATCGAGGCCGCAGCCCAAGCCAACTGGAATGCGGTTGAAGCCTACCGCGTAGAAAACCACGACAACCCGCAAAAACCACTGGGCAAGTACTACGCGTGCTCCATGCTGCCTTACCCCAGCGGCAAGCTGCACATGGGCCATGTGCGCAACTACACCATCAACGACATGCTCGCCCGCTACCTGCGCATGAAGGGCTTCAACGTGCTGATGCCGATGGGCTGGGACGCCTTCGGTTTGCCGGCTGAAAACGCGGCCATGAAAAACAAGGTACCACCGGCCAAATGGACGTACGACAACATCGCCTACATGAAGCAGCAAATGCAAGCGCTGGGCCTGGCCATCGACTGGAGCCGCGAGGTGGCGACGTGTGACGCGAGCTACTACAAATGGAACCAGTGGCTGTTTTTAAAAATGCTGGATAAAGGCATCGCCTACCGCAAGACCCAAGTCGTGAACTGGGACCCGATTGACCAGACCGTATTGGCCAACGAGCAGGTGATTGACGGCAAGGGCTGGCGCACCGGCGCTGTGGTTGAAAAGCGTGAGATTCCGGGCTACTACCTGAAAATTACCGACTACGCTGAAGAGCTGCTCGGCCAGGTCAAAGACGGTTTGCCCGGCTGGCCGGAGCGCGTCAAGCTGATGCAGGAAAACTGGATTGGCAAAAGCGAAGGTGTGCGCTTTGCGTTTACGCACGACATCAAAGATGCAAGCGGCAAGTTGATTGGAAAACCGGAAGACTCGCGCGAAGGCGAGCCGGGGAAGATGTACGTCTTCACCACGCGTGCCGACACCATCATGGGCGTGACGTTTTGTGCTGTCGCGCCTGAGCATCCGCTGGCGTTGCACGCAGCATTGAGCAACCCTGCGCTCGCGGCGTTCATTGAAGATTGCAAGTCCGGCGGTACAACAGAAGCCGAACTGGCCACGCAAGAGAAAAAAGGTGAACGCACCGGCCTGTTGGTCATGCATCCGCTGAGTGGCGTGCAAGTTGAAGTCTGGGTTGGCAACTATGTGCTGATGAGCTACGGCGACGGCGCGGTGATGGGCGTGCCTGCGCATGATGAGCGGGATTTTGAGTTTGCGAACAAATATGGTTTGCCCATCAAGCAGGTGACTGATGTGAAAGGCCAAGCCTTCAGCACCAGCGTATGGGCTGATTGGTACGGGGACAAGCAGCAGGGCGTGTCCATCAACTCCGGCAAATACAACGGCCTGACTTTCAAAGCTGCTGTTGACGCTGTTGCCGCAGACCTGATTGCCAAAGGCCTGGGCGAGAAAAAAACTACCTGGCGTTTGCGCGACTGGGGCGTGAGCCGTCAGCGTTACTGGGGCACGCCGATCCCCATCATCCACTGTGCTGAACATGGCGCAGTACCGGTGCCTGAAAAGGATTTGCCTGTGGCGCTGCCGCAAGACTGCGTGCCAGATGGTTCGGGTAACCCACTGCTCAAGCATGAAGGTTTTCATGCGGGTGTCGTTTGCCCAAGTTGCGGAAAAGCGGGCAGGCGCGAGACCGACACGATGGACACCTTTGTCGATTCGTCCTGGTATTACATGCGGTACTGTGATCCGAAGAATGAGCAGGCCATGGTCGCCGAAGGTGCCAACTACTGGATGCCGATGGACCAGTACATCGGCGGCATTGAACATGCGATTTTGCATTTGCTCTACGCCCGCTTCTGGACCAAAGTCATGCGTGACATCGGCTTGGTTAAAGCCGACGAGCCATTCACCAAACTGCTGACCCAGGGCATGGTGCTGAACCACATTTACTCGCGCAAAACTGACAAGGGCGGCATTGA
>JANYED010000199.1 GCA_025363315.1 Polaromonas sp. | reverse complement strand
GAGATGCCCTTTGTGAATGTTTGAAACTGTTTGGGCTCGGATATTCGTGATACCGGCCACAGTCGTGAGCCTGCGCCGCCTGATAATATAACTGCAATATTTTTCTTCATTTTTAGTTTTAATTAGGTTTCAGAAATAATTGCTTTTACAGGTTCAAACTTAGGTTGCTTGTATATTGAATTAAATTATTGCTAAAAAAATATTATCGAGATTATGTTTAATAAAGATAATTATTCTGCAAATTTATCGAAGTGTATTAACCGTGGTGATGGCCGGGATCGCAATGGTGTAAATCAGGTTGGCGAACTTTTGCAGTTCAGCCGCAGGCGCATTTGACACGTACAGCAAGTCTTTGTTTTCCAACATGAAGCTTTGTGCCACAAAAAAACTGGCCGGGTCTTTTAAATCAACACGGTAAATAACGGGTACTAGGCCCTCTGGCGTGGTGGCCGCGGGGCTATTTGGCCAGGCCAGGGCGTTGGGCTTTTCAAGGCGAAATACAAAAATGCCTTGCGCGTCAGCCCGCGCATCTTGCAGGCCACCCAGACGGCCCAGCGCCTGGGCCAGGGAGATGCCCTGGGCCTCAAAATTAACCTCGTCGTTTTTACCGGTGGCGCCCAGCGCGGTAAAGCTCAGCGGCTGGTACAGCGCCGTGACAATGTCGCCCGCCTGCAGGGTGATGTTGTGCTGCGCATTACGTATAACGGTGTCAAGCGACATGGCCACCGTGGTGGTACCGCGGGTGATTTGCACCGTCGTTTTATGGAGCGGTTGCCTGGAGCCGCCTGCAGCAGCTATGGCGTCGAGCAGCTTTTCGCTGCGAGCTGTCAGGGGTAAGCGGCTGTTGTTCACCACCTCGCCCACCACAGTCACCAACGCCGAGTTATTGCGCAGCATCCGCACCAGCACCTGCGGCTGGTTGGCTTTGCCTTTCAGGCGTTGGGCGATGTCGGCTTCTATCTGGCTGGTGCTGCGACCATTGGCCCGCACAAAGCCTACAAACGGAATGTTCAGCTGGCCCGATGTGCCAATGGTTTGCTCGGGCAGCGTGGTGTTGCGCGACGCACCTATGCTGCTGGCGCCGCGGGCAGCCGTGTCGGCCACGCCAAACAGTGTGGCGGGTGGTGCCTCCCAGATATTGACTTCAACCGTGTCGCCAACGCCTACCAGCACGTCGCCTGGTGTGGCGCCCGTGCCGCCGAACGCTGTGGCAAAGCCCTGACTGAGTTTTTGGCTGCTGAGCTGGCGCGCAATTTGCGGCGTAACGTCGATCAGTTGCAAGCCCGCGGGTACCGTGCTGCCTTGCGACAAAATGACTTTTGTGCTGGGCCCGGATGTGGGCAAAGAATCACATCCTGCCAGCCCGACAACCGCAGCCGTTATTAGTAGAGACCTGGCACAAGACTTGGCACAATGATGGACTGAGGTGACGAGCCACTGGGGTAAACGATAGGCAGAGATGTTAGTAGTGGAACGCATAGATGGTTAGGTGAACTACCCCATATTTTAAGGTGTAATGTTCGCGACCTTGGGCAAGTAGGTACAACAAACTATTTGAGTCAAGATAACATAAATTATTTACAGATTTATCACATAAATGTATTCGTCTCGACGCAGCGGCTGGGCTCGCTTTGAAGGCAAAAAGGTCCTGTTGCTACAGGGCCCGCACGGGCCGTTCTTCAAGCGGGTAGCCCGTGTTTTAGCCAGTGTGGGCGCCAGTAGCGTTGACAAAATTAACTTCAATGGTGGGGACGTTCTTTTTTACCCAGGCAGTGCCCATGCCTACAGCGGCGGCCTGGCCGATTGGCCGGCCTACCTTGGCGCTTTTATCGTGCAGCATCAGATTGACTGCGTCATGGTGTTTGGTGACTGCAGGCCGCTGCACATGGACGCGCGGCAGGTAGCGCATGCGCGCGGGGTGCAATATTGGGTTTTTGAAGAAGGCTATGTGCGCCCCAACTTCATTACGCTTGAGCGGCACGGCGTGAACGGCTTTACCTGCCTGCCCGCCGAGCGCACGCTTTACGACGGCTGGCAGCCTGCCCCGCTGGCAGATGAAATCACCGTGCCGCCCAGCTTTGGGCTGGCCGCCAAGTATGCGATGGCTTACTTCACTGCCGCTACATTAGCCAGGCCATGGTTCAGGCGTTACCAACATCATCGCAATTTAACGATGCTGGACGGGCTGTACTGGGTCCGGTCGTATGCCCGCAAAATCCGCTTTCGCAAAAAAGAAGCCCACGCGCTTGACGACTTAAAGCCCAACGCGGCAGGCAAGTTTTTTTTGGTCGTGTTGCAGGTTACGGCTGATGCGCAGGTCAAGATGCATTCGCCATACGAGTCGATTTCAGAATTCATTGTCGACACCGTGCGTTCGTTTGCCCAGCACGGGCCACAAAACACGCGACTGGTCATCAAGCACCACCCAATGGACCGGGGCTACAGCAACTACCACAGTTTGATAGCCGAGCTGTGCAGCAAATACAGTCTGGCTGAGCGCATTCGCTACATTCATGACCAGCATTTGCCTACCCTGCTGGCCAATGCCGAAGGCGTGGTGACGATCAACAGTACAGTGGGCTTGTCAGCCTTGTGGCACGGCACGCCCACTATTACCATGGGCACCGCTGTGTACGACATGCAAGGCTTGACCTGCCAGGTTGGGCTAGAGGCGTTTTGGCACAACCCTACCGCGCACAAACCCGACGCGGCGCTGCATGAAAAATTTCGCAATTACGTCACGGCGCACACGCAAATCAACGGTAACTTTTACGTTGAATTGCCGGAGTCCGAAGCGGTAGATTTGCATTGGCACACTGGAGTTGTTCAGCCACTCGCAGCAGAATGCTAGCGTGACGCAACCCGTTGTCATTGACATTACGCGCTTGCTGGGGCGCTACTTTGACCAGCGGCGCCCCACTGGCGTTGACCGCGTGACGCTGGCGTATGTGCGGCATTACGTGCCGATGGCGCGGGCGATGTTTCGCTGGCGTGGGCGCAGCGGTTTATTCTCTGGCGGCATGTCAAAGCGGGTTTTTAATTTGTTGCTGCGCTGGGACCTGGCTGATGTATTAAAGCTGCGCTGGCTGGTGACGCTGGGCGTTTTGTCGTGCATCGGCAGGGGCAATGCCAAAGGCGCCGTGCTGCTGCACACGGGGCATAACGATGCGGAGCTGCCGTCGCTGTGGCGCAATATGCGCTGGCACAGGCTGCGGCCGGTTTTTTTTGTGCATGACTTGATTCCCCTGACGCACCCACAGTACTGCCGCGCGGGCGAGGCTGAACGCCACACACTGCGCCTGTTCAGTATGCTGCGTGGCCAGGCCATTGTGGTCAATTCAAACGACACGCTGGCGCAGCTGACTAGCTTTGCAAAAAGCCAGGGCTTAGCGCTGCCTGCGCACTGCGTCGCCCTGCTGGCACCAGCGCAGCAATTGGTGGCGCAACTGGTGGCGCAGCTGGTAGAGCAGTCGGCGGCTGATGAGGCGGTGCAACCCTATTTCTTAATGGTCGGCACCATTGAGCCGCGTAAAAACCATGCCTTGATATTGCGGGTGTGGGCACTTTTGCTTGAACAACTGCCTTTGGCGCAGGTGCCACGCCTGGTGGTGTTGGGGCAAACCGGTTGGCAATGCGCTGACATCGAGGCGCAGCTGCGCAATACGGCTCAGTACCAGGGCCGTGTGCAGTGGGTAGAGCAATGCAATGACGTTGAGATGGCCCGGCTGATGGCAGGCGCATGCGCGCTGGTGTTTCCAAGCCATGTGGAAGGTTTTGGCATACCAGCGGTTGAATCGTTGATAGCCGGCACGCCGGTGATTGCCAGTAACTTGCCCGTTTTTCGTGAATCAGTGGGGCACGTGCCTGAGTATTTGCCAGCCGATGACGCGGGCCCGTGGGCGGAAAACATCATGCAATACGCAGCGCCTGACAGTGTGCAGCGCGCAGCTCAATTGCAGCGCATGCAGAGCTGGCAAGCCCCGACCTGGGCTGAACATTTCAGGCGCGTTGATGCGCTGTTGGCTCAACTTCCTGCTTGACACCATGACTTTGATAACTTTGCACCCATGAACGCCACGCAACGTTTGCAAGCCGTATTAACGCTTCAGTACGGCGCGCTTGGCAATGTAAAAGTGGCTGGGTTTTCTGCACCAAAGCGGGCATTGCTGAAGCGTTACTTGCGATTGCTTGGGGTTGGCTCGCCACATGTCACGTCGCCTCAAGCGCAGTACCCTGCCATCGCCTGGGGCGCAACGCCAGCCGATAACTGCATTGCGCGGGTCGAAGACGGCTTTATTCGTTCTGTGGGCTTGGGGGCAGACCTGGTTCGGCCGCTGTCGTGGGTGTTTGACACGCGCGGTATTTATTTTGATGCATCACGGCCCAGCGACTTGGAGTGGCTGCTGCAAAACAAAGACTTCAGCGCGTCTGAACTTGCCCGCGCTGCGCAGCTGCGCAGCAGCTTGGTGGCGGCAGGCATCACCAAGTACAACGTTGGCTCGGCAGTGTGGCACCGTTCAGCAACTGCAAAACGTGTGGTGCTAGTGGCCGGGCAGGTTGAAACCGACGTGTCGATTCGTTTAGGCAGCCACGCCGTGCTGACCAATGCGCAACTGCTACAGGCCACCAAAGCGCAATGCCCGGGTGACTACATTGTTTACAAGCCGCACCCCGACGTGGTGGCGGGCCTGCGCGCTGGCGGCGTGCCGCCCAAGCAAGCCCTGCAGTGGTGCGACGAGGTGGTAACACATGCAGACATGGCCGAGCTGCTGGGCCAGGTTGACGCGGTGCACGTCATCACATCGCTTGCGGGCTTTGAAGCGCTGATGCGCGGACTGGACGTGACATGCTATGGCACTCCGTTTTATGCGGGCTGGGGCTTGTGCCATACGCCCCATGTGTTGACCGCAGCTCGGGCACGGCGCACGCGGCGTTTGTCGATGGACCAATTGGTATGCGGGGCATTGGTGGATTACCCCAGCTATTTGCACCCTGAAAAAGATGAATTGATAACGGTAGAAGAAGCGGTGGCGCTTTTAAAAGCTCGTCGTGCTGACTCTCACCGTACCGATGCTGGAACCGTATCAAGCGCTGGCAAACTAAAACGCCTGGCGCTTGCCTGGCTGGCAAAAGCGCAAGGCCGCTATTGACGGAGACCAGCTCAAAAAATAGTCTGCTTGTCCAGCCCTTTTTGAAGGGCTAGGTCCACGATGGGTTGCTCACGTTTGTTGGCG
Organism: Polaromonas sp.; assembly: GCA_025363315.1. GTDB lineage: Bacteria > Pseudomonadota > Gammaproteobacteria > Burkholderiales > Burkholderiaceae_C > Polaromonas. The sequence continues at coordinate 890 of JANYED010000199.1, read as the reverse complement.
CGCTGGCAATGGTTTAACTGAACCGTGTCGGTGAGCCGAATAATCAAACGTGCCCACCAGCGATGCCGCTCGCGCCATGCGTGGGACGAAATCGACTCCCATGCGTAACCATCAAACACCGAAGCGTTGACAAAGTGGTCGAGCGCTCTGGCACCCGCGCGCGCGCGCTGTGTGGTGCCAAAAAAACCGACCCATGTAATCACCAGGTAGCCCAGCAGAGCCACTGGAATCAAACTTGTGACCAGGATGAAACCGAAGATGCGTTCTTTCATGGCGCTTTTTATCTTTTTAAATTATCTTTTAATGAACTGAACAAAAATACCGTTGGCAGACCGAATTGTCAATCTGCCCACGGGTGCGGGTACATGGCCTGCCAGCGGTGCCAGGCGGTAAGTACGAACGATGTTGGCAAGTATGAGCGCTGCCTCCTGGTGTGCAAAAGCTGCGCCTATGCACACTCTAGGCCCCGCGCTGAATGGCAAGTACGCATCCCGCGCAGACGCTTTGCCCTCGGGGCGTGTGAAGCGGTCAGGGTCAAACGCGTCGGGCTGGCTCCAAAACTGCCGGTGACGGTGAATTAGCCACGGCGCAATGACTACTGAGTCGCCTTTTTTCAGTGTTTTGCCGCGCATGGTGTCGGCGCCTGCTACGCTGCGCGCAAAAAACCCGACCGGCGGAAACAAACGCAGTGTTTCCCTGAACACGTTCCAGGTGAGTTCCAGCGACTTGAGGTGCTGCGGCTGCAGGGGCTGGTCTGCCGCAATGGCTGTGACTTCGCTGTGCATCCTCGCTTGAATATCAGGACTGTTGGCCAGCAGGTGCAGCGACCATGACAACGCACTGGCCGAGGTTTCATGCCCCGCCAAAAAAAGCATGGCCACCTGGTTAAG
>JANYED010000198.1 GCA_025363315.1 Polaromonas sp. | reverse complement strand
GATTACCTTCAGACAGGCGACGAATACGAGCATTGACGCGAGCTACCGCAAGCCGGTCTTTGAGAGCTGTGTGCCACTTGTTAAACGTCTCACTTTGAACAATATCAAGCATGCTGAAAAGTTTGATTGTAATCCATGGTTAACAGTCTATGGGCAATGGTTTAGGGTCAACGATTTATTGCGCACCCGCCCGCTCAAGGTTCAGAGCCAGCAGTCGCTTGAGGATTTCTTCGTCTGGCATGGCGGGTGTGTAGTCGGGCCAGTTGTAGGCGGCGGCTACGGCTGCGTCTACCGCCTTGTGGGCTGCGTCCAGCCAGGCGGGGCGCTGGTTGTAAAGCTTGGTGAGGGTGCGGTCAACCAAGTCTTTTTCATGGCCGGGTTTGGCGACTAATCGGTCTGGGTACGGGCTGCTGGTCATGCCAAGCGGCGTGACTTCTGGGATGCGGTCTGTCCACTCGGGCGGGTTTAGCCAGTTTTCGCGCAGGTCGTTGAGGTGTTTGGCGGCTTTGGCGATAGCTGCTGCTGGTATGCGTACGCCAGGCGCTAACGCAGCAGGGATGACACTGCCGTCAGGCAGGGTTTCAGTGTCTTGGCTGGCCGTGTCTTGTGGCGTCAGGCCTGCTGGGAATGGGAAAGTTTCAAAACAGGTGGTGGGCGTGTAGCGTGGACGATCTTCAAGCGATGTGCCCATGTGCAGCGACCATAGTTCGTGGAAGCGGCTGTGCAGGATGCCGAAGGTAGTGTCGTCCGCACGGGCTATGACAATTGCTGCGTTCTCAGGAATTCGAATTACCGGCAACCACACAAAAAGCCTGAACTTTGAGACCATCGGTGTAGCAAGAAAGCGATGTAATGGTCTTATTGCATTTCTCATTTCAGGTGAACTGCGCTTATGAAGCCAATACTTTTCAAGGAGATAAGCTTCACGCTTCTTGGCTCGCTCGGGCCGCACGAACATTTGTACATGCTTAAAAGGTGCTTCAAATAACGACGCCTCAGCTTCTGACATGCCAGTGAAGTCTATGACCCATTCATCCCGGCTTCGTTTAGTCATATCGCTTGCATTTGCATAGGGGTGCAAAACCAGAGAGGAACTCTTGCCGTTAGGGTTCGGCATGGCAATCCACGCGTTTGCTTGTTGACGGGAAATGTTGAAGTTGCCGTTCATTTGAAAGCCAGAAAAGGCCGTGCTTTGGGAGCTTGCCAACGGCAAAGCCTTTGTCAAATCGACATTGAACTCTCCAACTTTCGACGCGGATAGATCGGCATTGATTAACCCTACTGGATGTCCATTTAGCTGCGGCGGCGTGTCAGAGTTACCAAAACTGACAAGACTCACGCGAACCGCTGCGCCGTCATTGACCCAAGGCTCATCTGACCAAGAATCAAATATCTGAAAGTCTTTAGCAATAGGCACCAAAACGCCTCGGTTATCTCCTCCGCGTATTGAATTCGTGGATACAAGGCCAGCCGCACCCAGCCCGTCCGATTTCAAGGCATTCAGTGCTTTAACGAACCAATAGCAAACCAGATCAACGTTTCCCGAAACTTTGTCTCTATAAACGCTGCGCAACGACTTCACGTAATCTTCCCCCAGCTCACGTACTTGAAAGCGCTGACCCAAAAACGGCGGATTTCCAATCACAATGCTGGATTTAGGCCAGGTGGCTTCAATGGCCGTTGCACCCTGAATCCGCAAATTGGGGGCTGCGCCTGCGCCCTTCGGACTTGGATCCGACCCCAAATTGCTAGCATCGTCACCAAGCTGGCCGGGCAGTGGGGCGGGCGGCGGTGGCGATTTTAAAAAGCGAAGCGTATGAGCCGCCGACGCCCGCCCCGCTGCTCGGCCAGCGCTGCCAGCATCGCTGACAAAATCCAACAGCGCATCGCGGCATTCAATATTGTCCAACGGCTCCAGCACGGGGTTGGTTTTAAATTCATAACCATGCGTCAGCCGCCATTGCAGCTCGCCTATCCACACCGTGACGCGGGCTAGCTCAGCGGCGTATTCGTTCAGCTCTATGCCCAGCATGTTGTGTGGGCCAGTCACCAAATCGGCCTGCCTATCTAGCCCCATGGCGGCGGCGTCCAGGTGGCTTTTGTGTTCGATGTCTTTCAGCGCTTTGAGGCCAAGGAACAAAAAGTTGCCACTGCCGCAGGCTGGGTCAAGAACGCGGTAGTTTTTAAGCTGGTCTAGCCAGGCGATGAATTTTGACTGCGCCAGTTTGTAATTTTTGTCGTTTTTAGCGTTGCTTTTGGCCAGCAGCCCAATCAATTCGGGTGCGAGCAGCTCCCATATTTGTAGCAGTGGGCGCTGCAACACGGGTTCAATAATCCTTTGAATGGTGGCCGGGTCGGTGTAGTGCGCGCCCAGTTGGCTGCGTTTGGCCGGGTCTAACCCACGCTCAAACAGTGTGCCAAAAATCGACACGTCGATGGCTGACCAGTTCAGGGCGGCGGCGTTGCGCAGCTCGGTCACGTCGAGCACATTGAGCAGCGGCACGTTGACCTTTTTAAACAGTCCGCCGTTAAACCACGGGATGTCGTCGTTGCCGTACATGCCGCCTTCACGCATGACATTGAACAGGTTGCTCATGCCGCTGGTCAGTCTGTCACTGGTGAGTTTGCGGTTGTTGACCAGGCCGTCAAACATGCGGTCAGGCAGCAGACCCACGTCTTCAGCAAAAAAGCAGAACAGGCATTGCGTTAAAAAATGCGCCACCTCGTCGGCATGGGTCTGAAAGCCCGCCGGGTCTTGCGCCTGCTGGGGGCCGCGCTTGCGCAGGCTGTCGGCCAGCGTGGCAAAGCTTTTGGCAGCTGCCTCGGTAATGTCACGGCTGGTCTTTTTCGGGCGAAAGCTTTCAGGGTCAAGCCAGATGCGGCGCAGCAGGGCCAGGGCCTCGGGCTTGTCAAAGTCTGCGAGCTGTAGCGCGTGCACTTCGGTCGGGTGACCGGTGAACTGGGTATGAACGCGCAGGGTGAGCCTGTCGCACACCACCAGCAGCGGCGGGTTGCTAAGCGCCAGGCTGTAGGTGAGGAGCTGCCTGAGCGCAACGTCCAGGTTGCGGCCGGGGGCTTTGTTTTCCCATGCAAACACGCCCCGCTTGAAAACATCGGCGTAGCCCGTACGGCCACCCATGATGGCGCTCTTTTCTTCAAACAAATAACCGTCTTCACTGCCCGGCTTGGGCACGCCCAGCAGCTCACACAAGTCAATAAAGTGGCTTTGCGCGCCCTGCTCTTCGTTTAAATGAAACGCCGGGCCGCCGGAGCCCCATTTGGCGATAAATGCTTGTGGGGTCATGGCCTGAATCACGATTCAATAGCCATGCAGGGCGTAGCTAGGGTCGTAGCTAGGGGCGTAGTTAGGGCTGAACCCATGGCGTCGGCGTCGCAGCGCAGGTCAAGAGCTGCGACCTTCATGACGGGTGAGAGCAGAAAGAAATTTTTAGAGGCAGATTTCAATTAATTTTTTCTCAAAATAAGAGTGCTCCTATTTCAGGAGCTGCTCACGCACGCATTCATTGGCTTGCAGCGGTAAAACATACCTGAAAACAGCTCAAAACCTAATTCAAAGCCAGCTTTCAGCCAAGCCAAGCGCTCACACCAAGATATCAGCTCCCAGCCCCGACGCCGCGGATTCGCAGGCGTAGGTAAAAATCTGCGTCGCGTGGTCCAGGGTGGGCATGTCTGCCGGGGTGTACTGCATGCGCAAGTAAGCTCGGCCGCGTAGCAGCGTCAGGATGAAAGGTACTTGCTGGTTAGGCGCA
>JANYED010000180.1 GCA_025363315.1 Polaromonas sp. | reverse complement strand
TTTTATGTGCAGGTGTTTCAGTACATTGACCCCGGCATTGCCTTTGGGCCTGGGACCTCGGTGGAGGCATTGGTCGCGGCGATTGTGGGCGGCATTGGCACGCTGTGGGGGCCGGTGCTGGGCGCGGTGGTGCTGCATGTGCTGGCCGACATCACGCGCAACCTGTTTGGCCAGTTGCCGGGCATCAATATGGTGATCTACGGCGTGGTGCTGGTGTTGATCGTGATGTTTTTGCCGCGCGGAATATCTGGGATTGGCGCGAGCGCCAAGGCGGGTCTGCGAAAAATGAACAAGAAGGGCAAGCCATGACAGCCCTGCTCACCATAACCGGCCTGTCCAAATCATTCGGCGGTTTGAAAGCGGTACAAAACGTGTCGCTCAGCGTGCCGAAAGGCAGCCTAACGGCCTTGATCGGTCCGAACGGTGCAGGCAAGACCACGCTGTTCGCGCTGATGTCAGGTTTTTTGAAACCTGACAGTGGCAGCGTGCATTTTGATGGCGCGGACATCACGGGCCGTGCGCCTCACATCAATGCCGTGAATGGCATGACGCGCACCTTTCAAATCGTGCAACCCTTTGCCTCGCAAACCGTGCGTGAAAACATTGCAGTCGGTGCTCATCTGCATGTCAAAAACCGCCAAGCCGCTCTAGTCGCTGCCGAGCGCATCGCCACGCAGGTAGGCCTGTTCAAACAGATTGATCAGCCTGCGGGTGAGCTGACGGTGGCTGGCCGCAAGCGGCTAGAGCTGGCGCGCGCGCTGGCCACCCAGCCCCGGCTGCTGCTGCTCGACGAAGTGCTAGCCGGGCTGAACCCGCAAGAAATTGCAGAGATGATTCCAGTCGTGCGCGGGATTGCTGACAGCGGCATCACCGTGCTGATGATTGAACATGTGATGCAGGCAGTGATGAACCTGGCCGGGCATGTGTGGGTGCTGGCGCAGGGGCAACTGATTGCTGAAGGTTCGCCCGGCGACGTGACCCGCAACGAAAAAGTGGTGGAGGCCTATCTGGGTCATGGCACCGCAGCACGTCTGCGCGCGGCTGAACTGGTGAAGGTTGGCACATGACCGCACTCCTCAATGTTCAAGGCCTTTTCGGCGGCTACGGCCAGGTTGAAGTGCTACGCGGCGTTGACCTGGCGGTGAACCCTGGCGAGATAGTGGCGCTACTGGGCAGCAACGGCGCTGGCAAGTCAACGCTGGCCAATGTGGTCTGCGGCATTTACCCGGCATGGGCGGGCGGCGTGCAGTTTGATGGCGACAACTTGAGCGGCGCGCATTACCGTGATGTGGTCAAAGCGGGTTTGATACAAGTGCCCGAAGGCCGCAAGGTTTTTCCTAATTTGAGTGTGCTGGAAAACCTTGAACTTGGCTCGTTCACCCGAGCACGCGATCGCCGGACAACGAATCTTGACAAGGTGTTTGGCATCTTCCCGCGCCTGAAAGAGCGCCTGAGTCAACTGGCAGGCACCATGAGCGGAGGCGAGCAGCAGATGCTGGCCATCGGCCGGGGCCTGATGGCCGAACCCAAGCTATTGATCCTCGATGAACCCTCGCTGGGCTTGTCGCCATTGCTGGTCGAAGAAATGTTCAGCCTGATTGCAAAGCTTAGGCAAGACGGTTTGGCGATTCTGCTGGTCGAGCAAAACGTCGGCCAGTCTCTGGAGATTGCTGACCGGGCCTATGTGCTTGAAAACGGCAGCATCCGGTTTGCCGGTTTGCCCGCAGAGTTGCTGGGCAGCAATGCGTTGCGCAAAGCGTATTTAGGTCTGTAGCGCGATGTCGTTCAATCGCCGTGCCGTACTGCTAAGCGCTACCGCCTTAATAGCTGCTCGCGCACATAGCCAGGCGGCCCCAGCCCGAATACTGGTGGGCGCACCCGCAGGCGGCTCGACCGACACACTGGCACGCGCGCTGGCGCAGGAGCTGGGCCGCTTGCTGGGCAAAGTGGTGGTGGTTGAAAACCGCCCCGGTGCAGGCGGCAACATAGCCGCCGAAGCAGTAGCCAAAGCCGCGCCTGATGGCAACACACTGCTGATGAGTTTTACCAGTCACGCCATCAATGCGTCGCTCTACCCATCGCTGCCTTTTGACCCGGTCAAAGACTTCACGCCGCTGACCTGCGTGGCGACCTCTCCGTCGATGCTGGTCGCGCATCCATCTGTTGCAGCCAAAGACGTACGCGAGTTGATCGCACTTGCCAAAGCCAAGCCGGGCAAGCTCAATTTTGCAATTGGTGCGGTCGGCTCGTCGCTGCACATGGCGGGTGACTTGTTCAAGATGCAGTCGGGTGCCTACATCGTCAACATTCCTTATCGCGGCACTGCGCCCGCCATACAGGACGTGATTGCCGGGCAGGTAGAGCTGATGTTTGCCGCAGTGGGCAATGCACAAGCGCATATCAAGGCCGGCAAGCTTAAAGCGTTGGGTGTCACCAGTGCCAAACGCCTGGCCGCGTTCCCCGATGTGCCAGCGATTGCCGAAGTGCTGCCGGGTTATGAGTCCAGCGCCTGGTTTGGCCTGTTTGGTCCGGCGCGCATGAACGCAGACGTGAGCAAGCGCATCAGCGACGCTGCACGGCAGGCGATTGCCACGCCTGACATGCGCAGGCGGGTAGAGGCTGAAGGCTCTGTGGCCGTGGGCAATTCACCTGAAGAATTTGCAAAGTTTGTGCAGCTTGAAGTGACGCGCTGGGCCAAGGTGGTGAAGTTTTCCGGAGCCAAGCCCGAATGACGCCAAAGTCTCTTGCCCAAAAGCTGATCGCGCGTGCCGCCGGTGTGCCGCATGTGACGGTTGGCGACATCGTGACCTGCTCGGTCGATTTGGCCATGTTTCATGACTCGTCAGGCCCGCGCCGTTTGAAGCCCATGCTGGAAGAGTTGGGCGCGCAAATTTGGGACAAATCAAAAGTCGTGCTGGTGATGGACCACTACGTGCCCGAACGTGACGATGCAGCACGCAAGATTGTGAAAATCGCGCGCGACTGGGCACGTGAGCAAGACCTGCCGCATGTGTATGACAGCCAGGGTATATGCCATGTGGTGGTGCCGCAGCACGGGCACATTCAGCCTGGCATGTTTTGTGTGGGCGGTGACTCGCATTCGCCCACCGGTGGTGCGTTTGGCGCTTACATGTTTGGCATTGGCAGCACGGAGATGCTGGGCGTGGTCGTAACAGGCCAGATTTGGCTGCGTGTGCCGCAAACGATGGCCATGAACTGGCAAGGCCAACTGGCAACGGGCGTGTGCGCCAAAGACATGATGCTGGCGATGATTGCGCGCCACGGCATGAATGGCGCCAACTACCAGGCGGTTGAATTCATTGGTAGCGCGATCAAAGCCCTCAGCATGCAAGAGCGCATGACACTGTGCAACATGAGCGCCGAGCTGGGCGCGCAAACCGGGTTGGTGGCGGCTGACAGCACGACGCGTGAATGGCTAAAACGACCCAGCGAAGTTGCAGATATGGCATCCGACCCCGGCAGCTTTGACGTTGAACATCACTTTGACGCCAGCACCCTCAGCCCGCAACTCGCCGCACCGCACAGCCCGGCGTACGGCGTGCCGATTGCAGACCACGCTGCAACCAACATTGATGTGGCCTATATAGGCGCGTGCACGGGCGCAAAGCTGGACGACCTGCGCTTTGCAGCACGCGTGCTGCACGGTAAAAAAATTGCCAGCGGCGTGCAGTTGATGGTCGCACCCGCCAGCCTGCAAGACCTGGCTGAGGCTAAAAGCGAAGGCATTTTGCAAAGCCTGCTGGACGCAGGTGCCACCCTGCTGCCGAGTGCCTGCGGTGCTTGCGCAGGATACGGCAGCGGCTTTGCCGATGGCCAAACCGTGATTTCTACAACAGCTCGCAACTTCAAAGGCCGCATGGGCCCGGTCAGCACGCAGGTATATCTGGGCTCGGCGTACACCGTGGCTGCTTCCGCACTGCGTGGACGCATCACCGACCCGCGTGAGGTGCTGGTATGAATACAGGTCATCAACAAGCTTGGCACAAGGTGTGGCATGTTGGAGATGACGTTGACACCGATGCGCTGGCCCCCGGCGCGTACATGCAACACGACATCGACGTGATTGCGCAGCATTGCCTGGAGAACCTAATACCTCACTTTGCGCGTGACGTGAAGCCTGGCGACATCATCGTGGCAGGGCGTAACTTTGGCATTGGCTCGTCACGCGAGCAAGCGGTGGCAGCCCTCAAACACTTGGGTGTGGCAGCCGTGATAGCTCCCAGCTACGGAGGCCTATTTTTTCGCAATGCGTTTAATTTGGGGCTTTTGTTGATCACCTCACCAGATACCAATCTGCTACAAGATCAGGAGCTGCTCGCGCACGTATCTATTAGGCTAGAGGCCATTTTTAATCCTAAAAAGCAGATAAAAACTGCCCTAACACCCGATTTTTTACTTGACCTGGTACGTGCAGGCGGCCTGACAAATCAATTGAAAAATCAACTGAAAAAAACCCTTCACACCAAGGAATTGACATGAGCAAACCCGAATTCGACTTACTGATCAAAGACGTCCGCGTGGTACGCCCGCACGGCAACGTGGTGTTTGATGCTGACATTGCAATTGCTGACGGCAAAATCGCGCTGGTCGCCCCGGGTATAGATGTCAAACGCGCCAAGGCGGTACACGACGGCAAGCACCGCCTGGCCTTCCCCGGCGTGGTCGATGCGCACATGCACAGTGGCATTTACTCCCCGCTTGCAGAAGACGCCGTCAGTGAAAGCAAGGCCGCAGCCATGGGCGGCGTGACCAGCAGCCTGAACTACTTTCGCACCGGCCAGTACTACATGAACAAGGGCGGGCCGTACAAAAAGTTTTACCCTGAAGTGCTGAAGACCGCCAAGAACCGCTTTCATGTGGACTACGGCTTTCATTTGGCGCCGATGGACAGCACCCACATCAAAGAGATCCCCGAGCTGATTGAAAAGTTTGGTGTGTCCAGCTTCAAGATTTTTATGTTTTATGGCTCGCACGGCCTGCATGGCGCGTCTGACGCGCAGCGCGACTTTTTGATGATTGGCAAAGACGAAAAATACGATTACGCGCACTTTGAATTCATCATGCGCGGCGTACAGGCCGCGCGCGAAAAACTGCCGCACCTGGCGCATCAGATCTCGCTGTCGCTGCATTGCGAGACGGCAGAGATCATGACGGC
>JANYED010000142.1 GCA_025363315.1 Polaromonas sp. | reverse complement strand
TTTGCGCGCATGAAAAGCCTTTCATACTTTTCTCAATTAAAAACGCAGTGACACCGCGTGCGCCCAGCTCGGGTTCAGTTTTTGCGTACACCACCAGCGTATCGGCGTCCGGACCGTTGGTGATCCACATCTTGGTGCCATTGAGCAGGTAGTAGCCGCCCTTGTCTTCAGCTTTGAGCTTCATGCTGATGACATCGCTGCCCGCGCCTGGCTCGCTCATGGCCAGTGCACCCACGTGTTCGCCCGTGATGAGTTTGGGCAAATATTTTTGCCGTTGTTCGTCAGTCCCGTTACGCTTGATCTGGTTCACGCACAGGTTGCTGTGCGCGCCGTAGCTGAGGCCCACCGAGGCGCTGGCGCGGCTGATTTCCTCCATCGCAATCATGTGGGCCAGGTAGCCCATGCCTGCGCCGCCGTACTCCTCACTCACGGTGATGCCCAGCAGCCCGAGCGCGCCCATTTTTTGCCACAAGTCAGCCGGGAACAGATCGTTTTTATCAATCTCAGCGGCGCGCGGGGCGATTTCGCTTTGCGCAAAGTCGCGCACCGCATCACGCAGTGCATCAATGTCTTCGCCGAGTTGAAAGTTCAGGCCGGGTAGGTCAGTCATGTTGAATGTCCAAAAAATTAATAGGTCTTGGGAACTGGAACAATCGTTTGCTGCATCACCGCGCAGGCGGTTTGTTTGCCGCTGGCGTCGATATGGGTGACCTCAGCCGTTGTGACGATGATGCGTTTGCCTGCTTTGACCACGCGGCCGATAGCGCGCAGTTCGCCGCTGCCAAAGCTGGCCAGAAAATTAATTTTGTATTCAACCGTGGTCACTTCCAAGTCTGACGGCACGGCTGTCAAGGCTGCATAACCACCTGCAATGTCAGCCAGTGCCCCCATTGCTCCACCATGAAAGCCGCCCTGCTGCTGCGACACACGGTCTGAATGCTGCAACGACACCTCGCACAAGCCGGGTTCGACGCGGAGCAATTGCGCACCCAGGTTTTGCATCATGCCCTGGCGCATAAAACTGGCTTTAACGCGTTTAAACAACTCGGAGTTTGTGGTTTCGGCGATCATGCTTGGGTTGACGTTTACGTAAACGTCAATTATGACTTATTTCCCTTTTTCTGCTTTGTTCAGCAACGATTTAGCCTCCTTCTCGTGCGTGCGAATTTCGTCGAGGTTGGCCTGCAGGTCCAGCATTTGCGACTCCAGCTTGATGCGGTGATCTGCCAACACCTTTAAAAACTTGCGCATTTGTGGTGCGGTGTCGCGTGGGCTGTCGTAGGAGTCAATGATTTCTTTGGCCTCGACCAGCGACAGCCCCAGGCGCTTGGCCCGCAGCGTCAGCTTGAGGCGGGTTCTGTCCCGGGCGGTGTACACCCGGTTGCGCCCACCAGCGCCTTCGCGCTGCGGCCTCAACAGGCCCATGTCTTCATAAAACCGCATGGCTCGCGTGGTCAGGTCAAACTCTCGGGCCAGGTCGCTGATGGTGTAAGTGGCGGTAGTTGTGGCCATGGTGGTGATGCAGCGTTGCGCGCTGGTTATGCATGGGCGACACCTTTGTCAAGCACAGGTGCGCTGCCGGGATTACTATGACGTTTACGTAAACGTCAAGATCAAACAGACTGAATATTACATGAACCTTCTTGAACAACAACTCGACTACCCGTTGGGCGACCGCCTCCCCGACGAGGGCGGCACGCTGGCGGTTGCGCCCGGCGTCAAATGGATACGCATGGCGCTGCCTTTTGCGCTGAACCACATCAACCTTTGGCTGCTGCGCGATGAAATGCAGGACCCGCTTGACCCCGGCAAGACCTTGCAAGGCTGGACGGTGGTGGACTGCTGCATCAGCCGGCCTGAGTCCAAAGCGCAATGGGAAACGGTTTTTGCAACGCAGCTTGAAGGCTTGCCCATCTTGCGCGTAATCTGCACGCACATGCACCCGGACCATATTGGCCTGGCGTATTGGCTATGCGACAAGTGGACTACACCGACGCACACATGCCGGCTGTGGGCGAGTGCGACGGACTACAACGCGGCGCGAATAGGCTCGCAGTCAACCACCGGCTTCGGTGGTGAAGGCGCGGCGCTGTTTTTTGCCTCGCATGGGCTGACTGACCCCGATTCGGTTGCCAAAATCAAGGCTCGCACGGGCTACTACCCCGGCATGGTGCCCGATGTGCCCAAAAATTACGTGCGCCTGATGGATGGCAAAACGGTTGCAATCGGCGCGGGTGATGACCGGCATGCATGGCGCTGCATCAGCGGATACGGCCACGCACCCGAGCACATGGCGCTGCATTGCGCTGACTTGAACGTGCTCATCAGCGGCGACATGATTCTGCCGCGCATTTCAACCAACGTGAGCGTGTATGACCAGGAGCCTGAGGCTGATGCGCTGCGCCTGTTTTTAGATTCAATCGACAAGTACAAACCGCTGCCTGAAAATACGCTGACGTTGCCGTCCCATGGCAAACCGTTTCGCGGCTTGCACACCCGAATCACGCAGTTGCACGACCATCACCGCGACAGGCTGGCCGAGGTGATGGACGCCTGCGCTTTAAGCCCGTGCAGCGCGGCTGATATTTTGCCCATCATGTTTAAACGCGAACTGGACCTGCACCAAACCACATTTGCCATGGGCGAGGCGCTGGCGCATTTGCATTTGCTGTGGTTTGAGGGCAAGCTGCACCGGCGCTTGCATAGCGACGGGATTTACCGGTTCAGCTGCGCCTGAATCTCACCACCTGGGTGCGCCTTCGTCTTTGAGCTGACTGCGCAGCTGTGCATAGTCAGGCACGACGGCGCGCACCGTGTCCCAAAAGCGAGGGCTGTGGTCCATCACGCGCAAGTGGCTAAGCTCGTGCACCACCACGTAGTCGATGATGGATTGCTTGAAATGAATCAGCCGCCAGTTCAGGCGAATCGAGCCATCGGCGCTGGCGCTGCCCCAACGGGTGACAGCGCTGCTCAGACTGAGCTTGCGCCATTGCACATTCAGTGTGGGCGCAAAGTGGTTCAGCCGCTCATTGAAGAGCCTCTTGGCCTGGCGCATCAACCAGGCTTGTACAGCGTCCTTGATCTGGTCTGGCGTGGCGGTGTGCGGCAAGCCAACGTGCAGTGTCAAATGCGCCACGCCGGGCAGGGTGTCGGCATCGCTTTTTAGTTCTGCGCCCACGCCGGCAAAGGCATGACGCGGGTCGAGCACCATAGTCACTTGTTCGCCTAAAAACGGCAGCGTACAGCCGTCTTTCCATTCAATACGGGCGGACTCAAGGTTGTCGTGGCGGGCGCGAGTTTCTTGCAGTTTTTTGATGATCCAGGCGGATTTTTCGATCACGGCTTTGTCAATCTCGTACAGGGGTACCCACTTGGGTGCGCTCACGCAAAGGCCTTGTGCGCCAACGGAAAAGCCGATTGTGCGGCGCTTGCCGCGCTTGAATTCGTAGGCCACAGCAATTGCGCCCAGCAGGGTTTGGCGGCTGGCTCTAGGGTGCGTAAAGGTGACCGGCGCCAATGCCTGCTGCAGACTTTGAATGGGTAGAATCGACTCGTCTGCTACGTTTTCAGGAGCTGCTTGCACCTGTATTTGTTGGGCTGCAGGCTGATTTAACACCTCAAAATCCGATTGCGCGGCACTTTTTGACGGCTTTTCAGATGCAGACTCAAACAAGTCAAGCGTGAACTGCAGAAGCCTTTGCATCACGATGCGTTAGCTTGAATAAGCTTCAGGGTCCAGCCTGCGCATCTCGGCTTCAATCCAGGCCTCGACTTCGCGCATTAGCTCGTCAGGCTGACGACCCACGCTGGAAATCGGCTTGCCGATGGAGATATCCACAATGCCCGGTTTTTTAATGAAGGCCTTGCGCGGCCAGCATTTGGCAGACGTGACGGCCACCGGAACCACAGGTGCGCCGGTTTCAATCGCCAGCCGCGTGCCGCCCGATTTATAAACCCCTTTTTGGCCACGCTCAATGCGCGTGCCTTCAGGAAACATGATGACCCACACACCTCGCGCCATCAGCCGTTTGCCCTGTGCCACCACTTTGTTGAAGGCCTGCGCGCGCTGGCTGCGGTCAATGTGAATCATGTCCATGCGCGACATGGCCCAGCCAAAAAATGGCACGTACAGCAGCTCTTTTTTAAACACAAAGGCCAGCGGATGCGGCATCAAAGTGACCATTGAAAATGTTTCCCAGGTGCTTTGGTGCTTGACCAGCAGCACGCAACTGCCCAGCTCGGTACTGGGCAAATTTTCCATCCCCGTCACGCGGTTTTGAATACCCAAAATCATCGTACCGCCCGTGACCGCCAAACGCAGCCAGCCGGCGCACATCCAGTAAATCTGATTGCTGGTTCCGACCAGAGAAAAAACCACTACGGCTAACCCCCAGGGGATGACGGTGATCGCCATCCACAGCATGTGAAGCATTGAGCGAATCAGGCGCATGTCAGTTCGGCATCGTCCGCGCGCCCATGCTGGGCTGGATGATTGGTACGTTGCGGTGAAGAATGAAGTCGACGAAAGCCGACAGGTCGGTATGAAAAAGCGTACCCACGGGCAAACCATCGGGCTGGCCGCCGCTGCGGTATTGCGCCGACTTGCCCGTCAGCACCAGATGCGACTCGCAGCCCGCGCTACTGCCTGCCTGCAGGTCACGCACCGAGTCGCCTGCCGTTGGCACGCCTTTGAGCGGCACACCAAAGCGACTGCCGATCTGTTCAAACAAACCGGGCAGCGGTTTGCGGCAGTTGCAGCTTTCTTCTGGCGCGTGCGGGCAATAAAAAACCGCATCCACCCTGCCGCCTGCAGCAGCCAACATTTTGTGCATTTTGGCGTGCATGGCGTTGAGCGACGCCACATCAAACAGGCCGCGCCCCAGGCCCGACTGGTTGGACGCGATCACCACATGCCAGCCTGCGTGGTTAAGCCGCGCAATCGCCTCCAGCGCGCCGGGCAGCGGCTGCCACTCTTCGGGTGATTTGACGTAGTCATCGCTGTCAGAGTTGATGGTGCCGTCGCGGTCGAGGATGATGAGCTTGAAGGGGGTCATGTATGTGCTTCCAGCGCGCGGCGGTTGGCCCAAGCCAGAACGCTGGCAACGGGATATTGTGCCGAGTCCAGCATGTTGATGCGCTCACGCAGTGTGCCGATCTCGATCATTTTCTCTCGCAGCAAAACGCGCACATAGTCCGCGTCTTTGTCTCGCGCAGCCACCGCTTTTGAGACGGCCAAATCATGCATGTCCGGGCAAATGGCCGTCAGCTCGCCGATGTAGGTGAAGCGTGCTCTGTTGATCCGGTCAGCGGGCATCACGGCGGTCTCAGGTCCGACGCCATCGGCGTGATGTCCAAAGGTCTCGTCAAAGCGCGACCACGCGCCTATTGCACCGTCGATCAAGTCGGCTCTTTCAGGGTGCATCGATGGGTACAAGTCCACCTCTCTTGAAGCACAAAGCTCAGGGTGAGCGTTTGCAAAGTGCAGCAATACGGCTTGGCTGCCAACGACCACCAACGTGGTTTCGTTGGCAATCACTGCCGCCGCGCGCAGCACGTGAACCAATTCAGCGAAGGTCATACGGAACGTGCCTCAGCCAAAAGCTGCAAGCGTTCGGTTTGCGAAATCAGGCTTGACATCGGCGACACGCCGCGAAGCACGGCACCGCGTTCGTCGTCTGCACAGACCACGCGCTCAATCTCTTGCACATCGGCCTGAAGCAAACGCTGCCACTCGTCCCAATAAACATCAGATCGCGTGGCACCCGCTTGCTGACGCCAACGCTCAAGCTGCGCGCGAACGG
>JANYED010000126.1 GCA_025363315.1 Polaromonas sp. | reverse complement strand
TGGCGGTGTCGCTGATCCCGATGGCATCAGCGCTGTACGGCAGCGCGGTGAACGGCACCCGTACCAGCGCTGAAATGCGTGGCTTGGTGCGCATGTTTGCCGTGATCCTGATGATTGAGGTGTTGTCCTTGGTAGGCAACTATTATTGAAGTTATGAGCGAAAACATCGACATTCAACCTGATGCCACACCGCCTCCCGTGCCGGACCACCTGGAGTTCAAGGCGGTGCTGCTGTTGGGCTTCATGTTCACGCTGATTGTGGCGGCCGCGCTGTACGTGATGTATGCACGCGGTTTGTTTGAAAGCAGCCAACAGCTGGTGCTGGTGTCGGAAGATTCTGAGGGCGTGGTGGTGGGCATGAACATGACGTTTTCGGGCTTCCCGATCGGCCGGGTGCGCCGCATTGAACTGGCCGCCGACGGCAAGGCCCGCATTGTGGTGGACGTGGCCAGCAAAGACGCTAAATGGCTGCGTCAGTCCAGCGTGTTCACCGTGGTGCGCTCTTTGGTGGGCGGCACCAACATTCGCGCCTACACCGGCGTGCTGACCGACAAACTTCTTGAAGACGGCGCGGTACGCACGGTGCTGCAAGGCGACGCGGGCGCCGAGGTACCCAAATTGATTGCCGCTGCCAAAGACTTGCTGGAAAGCGTCAGCACACTGGTGAGCAGCCAGGGCGCGCTGGGTGCCAGCTTTGGCAACCTGCAAACCCTGACCGCCAAAATCAATGGCCCTGGCGGCGCGCTGACGGTGTTGCTGGGCGGGCAGGACGAAGCTAAAAAACTTATCACCACGCTGGACCGCACCAACGCATTGCTGGCAAGAGCTGACAGCCTGGCGGCCAAGGCTGATAAGCAGGTTTTTGGCGACAAGACGGGTGAAAAGGGCCTGGTGCTGGAGACGCGCGCCACCGTGATTCAGCTCAATGCGCTGCTCGGTGATGCGCGCACCAGTTTGACGAAAGTCGACGCGGTGCTGTTGGAGGCGCAGGCCGTCGGGGCGAATGTGAAAGAAGGCACTAACGAGCTGGGTGTGCTGCGCGGCGAGGTGGCGTCCAGCCTGCGCAAGGTCGATGGCCTGGTCAATGAGATCAACCGTAAATGGCCGTTCGCACGGGACACCGAGATCAAATTACCATGATGTTAAAAATCGCCATGCTGGCTGCAGTCGTCAGCCTAACGAGCTGCGCATCAGGCCCCAAACCGGCAGATTGGCAGCTCAATGCCAAAGGGGCGATAGAGCGCGCAGTTGCCGCCTACCTGGAAGGCAACAACCGGGTTGAAGCCGCTGAAATAGCCAAGGCTAGAGAAGAAATTTCCAGTACCGGGCGCGCTGACTTGATGGCACGCGCCGAGCTGCTGGCCTGCGCCAGCCGCGTTGCCAGCCTGGTGTTTGAGCCGTGTGCCGGCTTTGAAAAGCTGCGGCAAGATGCACCGCCTGCTGAACGCGCCTATGCCGATTACCTGGCGGGCACTTTGCGGCCACAAGACATCAATTTATTGCCAAAAAACCAGCAAATAAGTGCTCAAGCCGCCATTACACGGGCGCAACCAGCTCCTGAAAGCATAGCAAACCCGCTGGCCAGACTAATCGCTGCGGGCGCTGTTTTTCAGGCCGGGCAGGCCAGCCCCGCGCTGGTGCAGTCGGCGGTGGATGCCGCCTCCAGTCAAGGCTGGCGCAGGCCGCTGCTGGCCTGGCTGGGCGTGCAGCAGGCGCTGGCCGAAAAAGCAGGCGACAGCGTGCAAGCTGCGCGAGTGCAGCGCCGTATTGCCTTGACGTTGAAACCCTGACATCGATGAACCCGTTAAGTAAGCCGCAACGCGGCTCGGCCAGCCCTTGGGCCGTTGCCATCACCTGCGCGCTGGCGCTGGCCACCGCCATGGGGATTGGCAGGTTTGCTTTCACGCCGCTGTTGCCGTTGATGCTGGCCGATGGTGTGGTCGATTTACCCGGTGCCAGTTATCTGGCCAGTGCCAACTATCTGGGCTATCTGGTTGGCGCGCTGCTGTGTACCTTCCAGCCGGTGATCTGGTCGCGCTTTGATGGATTGCCGCCAGTGTTGTCCACGACCTGGCTGCGCGCCGGCCTGGTGGCGACCTGCGTCCTGACACTCGGCATGGCGCTGCACGTGCCTGTGCTGTGGCCGTGGCTGCGTTTTGCGGCAGGTGTTGCCAGTGCCGTCGTGTTTGTGTTCACGTCGGGTTGGTGCCTTGCCAGACTGGCCGAGCGCAACGCCAGCCAGCTCGGCGGCCTGATGTTTACCGGCCCCGGCGCAGGCATTGCCATCAGCGGCGTGCTGGCCAGCGGCATGGTGGCGCTGCACTGGACAGCGGCGGTGGGCTGGCTGATTTTTGGCGGGCTGGCGTGTGTGCTGACGGCCATCACCTGGCGCACTTTCGGCATGCAGCTGGCAGCAGCCGCACCTGCCAAACCGCAACAGGCGGGTGGCGGCGCTTTCGTGCCAGCCGTCGTCGTCAGTCGCTGGCACATCTGTTGGCTGGCCATCGCCTACGGGCTGGACGGTTTGGGCTACATCATCACGGCCACGTTTCTACCGGTGATTGCACGCCAAGTCATGCCTGGTTCGGTCTGGCTAGACTTGTTCTGGCCCCTGTTTGGGCTGGCCGTCGTCGCCGGGGCACTGCTGTCAACGCGTATCTCGCTGCACGTGTCAGCCAACGGCGACCTGCGCTACACCCTGGCCGCCAGTTACCTGATGCAGGCCGTCGGCGTCATCATTGCTGTATGGCTGCCCACACCCTTGGGCTTTGCGCTGGGCAGCCTGCTTCTGGGCCTGCCGTTCACTGCCATCACGTTTTTCGCCATGCAAGAGGTGCGCCGACTCAAACCCGACCACGTCGCCAGCTACACCGGCCTTTTGACCGCTGTTTTCGGCCTGGGCCAAATCGCCGGGCCACCGCTGGCCGCGTGGTTGCTCAGCCGCAGCGCCACGGTGGGGCAGGGCTTTAATCTGGCGCTAGAAATTGCCGCCAGCTCGCTAGTGCTGGGCGCGTTGATGTTTGTGGGGCTGGCGCGGGTTTATCCCAAAGCGGTTGCGGCACAATAAATTGTTTTAACGCCAGCGCAACGCCGTTTAATGCCGTTTAACGCGACCGCTGCGCCATGGCCAGGCCCACTTCGCGCCCCAGCTCAATTACCGCCATCGCGTAATAGCTGCTCCAGTTATAGCGGGTGATGGCGTAAAAGTTTTCAGTACCGGCCACATACTGCGGCGCATCCGGGCCATTGAGCAGCTCTATCAGCGCCAGCGGGCCGGTATGCAATGCCCCTGGCCCATCAAGCACGGCGCCTTTGGCGGCAAAGCTTGCCGCGCTGAAGGTGGGCAAAATATCGGGCGCCATCAGCGCGTCCATGTCCAGCCGGGTTTTGTCAAAAGCCACCGGGTAGTAAGTCGGCATGCCGCTCTGCCAGTTAAAGGCTTTAAAGTAATTGGCGACCGAGCCGATCACGTCTGCCGGGCTGTTCCACAGGTCCACCACACCGTCGCCGTCAAAGTCCACCGCATACTTTGCCATGCTGGACGGCATGAACTGCGGCATGCCCATGGCTCCGGCAAAGCTGCCCAGCGGTTTGAAAGGGTCGTCCCCACGGCGGCTTTGCAGGGTTAAAAACTGCTCAACCTCGCCTTTGAAGAATTCACTGCGCTCCCTGGCGCGTGGGTGAGCGCTGGGGAAGTCAAACGCCAGCGTGGTGATGGCGTCCATGACGCGAAAGCTGCCCGTGTCGCGGCCAAAAATCGTCTCGACCCCGATGATGCCAACAATGATGTCTGCTGGCACGCCGTATTCTTTTTCAGCGCGGGCCAAGGCGTCCTGATTGGCCTGCCAGAACTTCACACCCGCAGCGATGCGGATCGGGTCAATAAAACGGCTGCGGTAAACCCGCCAGTTTTTTACAAATGGCTTGGCGGCGGGCTGCATCAGCCGGGCCACTGTTGCGCTGTAACGCGCCTGGCCGATGGCATTTCTGACCCAGGTCGGGTCCAGATCGCGCCGGGCCGCCAGGTCGTCGGCAAACTGCATCACGTCTGGCCGCAGGGTATACGGTTGGCCAGCCGTGGGCGCGCTGGCTGGCTTGACGTTCACCTCAGACGTTGAAACGTGCCGTTTTTCAGGGTGTTTTAGCCCTGCAGCCCAAGTAATACGGGTGCAAGCAGCTACTAAAAATATAGCAAACAGGTGCCCGAAAGCAGGTTTTGAAAATAGCACGCGGCAAAAAGTCATGCCGCGATTTTAAGCAGGCCACACCAGCGTATTGAACTGCTGCCTGAGCTGCTGCAGCTGTTGGCCGGAGGATGATGGCCTGGCATAGCGCTGCGCCTCCAGTTGCATGAGCCATGCATGCAGCGCGTCATGTCCACCGCCGCCGTGCAACTTTAAAAGCGCAGCGAGCTGGCGCGGCGTGCTGGCTGTTGCGGTGTTTTGGTCAGTCACCACACCGCTTTTTGCCAGGTGCTTTCGGGCCTTGGCCAGCAGCCGCAGCCATGGGTCATGCTGGCTGCGTTCCCACACTGACCACGCCGCGCCTGCCAGGCTGACCGCCACCACAATACCGATGAGCAAGAAGCTCAGGTCTTCCCAGCTGGGCGCGTTAAAGCCGATGTTTTTGAGCAGGTCCAGCTGCTTGCCTTGGGTGTAGTTCAGTACCCACTGGTTCCAGGAGTTGTTGACAGCGTCCCACACGGCGCGCAGCTGAATGGAAAAGTCGGGGCTGAGGTTGCTCAGCGCCTGGCCCACCACGCCCTGCGGCGCGGCCAGCCTTTGCGAAGCGCCGGTGCGCCCGGGCGACACGGCTGACGTGGGGTCGATCCGCAACCAGCCACGCCCTTCCTGCCACACCTCGGCCCAGGCGTGCGCGTCGCTTTGGCGAATCACCCAAAAATCATCCACCGTGTTGCGCTCGCCGCCCTGGTAGCCCGTCACGATGCGGGCTGGCACATCAAGGGCCCGCATCAAAATGACAAAGCTCGAAGCAATGTGTTCGCAAAAGCCTTCTTTTTTGTCAAACCAGAACTCGTCCGCGGTGTTGACTCCGTACACACCGGGCTCCAGCGTATAGCTGTAGCCGCCAGTGCGCAGCCGGTCAAGCACCACCTGCACCAGCGCTGCGCTGCCCGCCTGTGTGTAGCGCGGATCGCGCCGAATGTCATTGGCCAATGCCAGCGTGCGGGGGTTGAAGCCGGGCGGCAGTTCAACAAACTCGCGCAGGCCGACAACGGCTTTTTCAGGGCCATGTTTGTAGCTGGTAAAGCTTTGCGCCCGGTAGCGCAGCAGCTCGGTGGCGGGCCGGTTCAGCATCCACTGCAAATCGGCCTGCATGGCGGTTTGGTAGCCTGCCAACACCGGGTTTGCGGGCGCGGCGTCCAGCATAAAAAGCCAGGGCCGATTGGTCTGCTCCAGAGTTACCTGGTAATTGGTCGGCGTGCCGGTCACCACCAGGCTTGCGGTCACGCTGTAGCGCGACGCAAAGTCGGGCCGGGCAGGGCGCCACTGACTGCCGTCAAAGGTAGACAGCACCGGGCCGCGCAGATACATGTCCGTTTGCGGCGGTGGTGGGCCGTCAAACTTGATTCGCATCGCCACACTGTCGTCAAGCGCCAGCTTGGCGATGGTGCCCACCTGCATGTTTTCGCTCAGCCCGCTTTTGCCCACTGCTGCATCGCTGGGTATGCCCCACAGCGGCGCAAGCCTGGGGAACAGCACAAACAGCACCACCATGATGGGCGCACCCAGCAGCGTCATCCAGCCGGCGGTTCTGGCGGCCTCCAGCAGCGGCGGCTTGCCAACCGGCATGTGGGCGTTGACCAGCACTGTCAGCAAGCCCAACAAGCCCAGCAGCATGCTGGCGGCGGTCAGCAGCGACTGCGAATAAAAAAAGTTGGCCAGCATGCAGAAAAAGCCCAGAAAAAACACCACAAATGCATCACGCCGGGCGCGCAGCTCTAGTGTTTTCAGGCTCAGTAGCACCACCAGCAGCGTGACGCCCGCGTCGCGGCCCAGCAGGGTTTTGTGGGTCAGCAGCGTCGCGCCGATGGTGATGGCCAGCAAGCCAAGCAGCCACCAGCGGCCTGGCAGCGGCTGGTTTTGAGCTGCCAGCACTGCGCGCCACAGCAACACCGCACCCGCCAGCGCACCGCACCACAGAGGCAAATTGGGGACCTGCGGCAACAGCACCCAGGCAATAACAGCCAGCAAAAACAGCGTGTCACGGCTGTCCCGGGGCAGGTTTTGCACTCTGCTGATGAACTTGTTCAGCACAGGGCCAGCGCCTCCAGGCATTGCCGCTTGTGTGCCTCGCCGCTTGCAGGTTTGATGGTCAGCGCGGGCAGGCGCAGGCCGTAATCAAGCCCCTGCTTTTCGGCGGCCAGCACCCAGGCACACAGGCGGGACAGTTTTTGTTCAGTGCCAGCGCTGCCCGCTCGGAGAAAGTCCAGCCACAGCTCATGCTGCTGAGCTTGCTGGGTGTCGCGCACGACCAAACCGTTGCCCTGTTCATCTGCCTTGGCGGCTTTCTTCCACACCACCAGCTTGAGCGGGTCGCCGCGTTTGTAGCCGCGCACGCCGTCAAATTCGCCGGTGTTCTGCGCCCGAGCAGCGTTGGCTGCACCACCCGAGCGCGGCTCGCCGGGCGGTAAAGGCGGCGCATTGGCCTCCGGCGTCGGGTAGACCAGCACCTGCGCCGCAGGCCGCCACACTGTCCAAACCCGAAAGGTGCCCAGCGGAAAGCGCGTTTCAGCCGTCAATGTCGGCAGTCGGTGCAAGCCGCGCCTGCCAGGCGTAAAGGCGACCTGAACGGTGCTGTCACCCTGGGCAGGGACATCGGTCCAGGCCCAGTGATCTTGCCCATCGGCTGCCTCAATGCCCAGCACGCTCACACCAATACCGTGTCGTACAGCGCGCCGCGCGTTTGTCAATTTTATGTCGATTGGGGCTGTAGCGCCCGCGTAATGGGCGCCAGGTGCTTGCAGATTCATAGCAAGCCCACGCAGCGTGCCGTGGCACACATGCATGCCGACCAGCGCGCTGCCGGCCAGCAGGAAAGTCAGGAGGTAGCCCAGATTAAGCTGGTAATTGATCGACGCCACCAGCAAGGTTGCGAGCGTGACGCCCAACATCACGCCCGGGCGAGTCGGCAATATATAAACCGTGCGCTGCGACAGCGTGACGTGGTCGCTCAGCGGCAGACGGTTTTCAAACCAGCTGCGAAAGCGTTGCCGAAAATAAGCGGCCGGGCTGAATGGCATTAAGCTGAATTGCATCCAACGGGTGTCACGGCAAAGGGACTGCGGCCAGCATGGCGCGCACCTGCTCCAGTGCGCCCCGACCAGCATCGCCGACCGGCAGCAAGCGGTGCGCGGTGGTTTGCGGCAACACAGCGGTAATGTCGTCGGGTGCCACATAGTCGCGGTGGTTTAAAAACGCTTGGGCTTTGGCAGCGCGCATGACGGCAATGCCTGCGCGTGGGCTCAGGCCCTGCAAAAACCAGCGGCCCGAACGGGTCGCGGCCATCAGGTCTTGCAGATAGTTCAGCAGTGGCTCGGCAGCGTGAACTTGCACGACTTGCTGCTGCAGCTCCAGTAGCTCGTGCGGGGTGAGCACGGCTTGCAGGTTGTCGACCATGTCACGCCTGTCGGCACCTTTTAGCAGTTCTCGCTCAGCTGCCCGGTCAGGGTAGCCCAGCGATATGCGCATGTGAAAGCGGTCCAGTTGCGACTCGGGAAGCGCGTAGGTGCCCAGCTGGTCGTGCGGGTTTTGCGTTGCAATCACAAAAAACGGCACGGGTAGCGGGCGGGTCGCGCCCTCAATCGTGACCTGTTTTTCTTCCATCGCTTCCAGCAGCGCGCTTTGGGTCTTGGGGCTGGCGCGGTTGATCTCATCGGCCAGCAGCACCTGGGCAAACAGCGGCCCGGGGTGAAACACAAAGCTCTCTTTTTGGCGTTCATAAATCGACACGCCCGACAAATCGCTGGGCATCAAATCAGCGGTAAATTGCACGCGTGAAAACTGCAGCCCAAACGAGCGCGACAGTGCATGGGCCAGCGTGGTTTTGCCGACGCCGGGTACGTCTTCAATCAGCAAATGACCACCGGCCAACAAGCAGCCCACGCAGTCTTGCACCTGCGTGGGCTTGCCGACAATGACCGTGTTAAGCTGATTTAGAAGCTTTGTTAGTTTTTCTTTGACTTGCATTTCGATACGTTAACCCAAAATATTCACGCAATGAACGCGACAGGCTATTTCACGCATCCCGATTGCCGAAAACACGAAATGGGGCGTGGCCACCCCGAATGCCCCGAGCGGCTCGACGCGATCGAAGACTGGCTGCTTGCCACTGGCGTGAAGGATGCGCTCGATTGTCGGGACGCGCCGCTGGCCCCGCTGGTCGACATTGAGCTGGCGCACGACCGCATGATGGTGGCCAGTATTCGCGGGCTGGGCCATCAGCTGATGGACGACATCAATGCTGGCGGCCCACAATATGCGCAAATCGACCCCGACACAACGATGAATGTGCACACCTGGCAAGCTGCCTTGCGCGCATCTGGCGCGGCGCTGGCTGCGACCGATGCTGTGATGGCGGGCGAGATGGAAAACGCCTTTTGCGCTGTTCGTCCGCCTGGCCACCACGCCTGCCATGACAAGGCCATGGGGTTTTGTTTCTTCAACAACGTCGCCGTGGCCGCGCGTTATGCGCTGGAACGTCACGGTTTAAAGCGTGTGGCGGTGGTGGACTTTGACGTGCACCACGGCAACGGCACCGAAGATATTTTGCACGGCGACGAGCGGGTGCTGATGGTCGGGTTTTTTCAGCATCCGTTTTACCCGTATAGCGGCACTGACCACCTGGCCAGCAACATGCTGAACTTGCCGGTGCCCGCCTACACCATGGGCATGGACGTGTGCGATTTGATTGAGACTTGCTGGATACCGCGCCTTGAAGCCTTCAAACCCGAAATGATTTTTATCAGCGCCGGGTTTGACGCCCACCGCGATGACGACATGGGCCAGATGGGGCTGGTCGAGCAAGACTACGCCTGGATCACCAGCCGCATAAAGGACGTGGCCAAGCGGCATTCAAAAGGCCGCATCGTGTCAAGCCTGGAAGGCGGGTACAACCTAAATGCTTTAGCGCGTAGTGTGGAGGCTCACGTTCGGGTGCTGGCTGATTTGTAGTGTTGCTCACTTATTCACCATGCGTTGCCGACCATGTCGCGCTCGGCCTTGAGCCAGTGCGATACAGCGTCCGGCAGTGGCGCGGCATAAACCGGTTGGCCTAGCGCCGCATATGACTCGGCATTGGATACAAAGCCTTGTTTGCCCACCACGGCACCCTTCATGTAGCCAGTGGCTCAAACGCGCTGCCCAACGGTAAATTCAAACCGCATGTAGTTCCATTGCTCGTCGCATGCGTCGATGCGAAAGCGCAGGGTGTAGGTTTGAAGGCGGCTTAAGGCCCGCTGGTAGCTAACGATAGAGCCGCCTGACATGGGTCGCCAACCGTGTTTGATGACAGCACGGGCAAAGCCAACCCGCACAAAGTACTCCACAATCATCAAGTCGATCATCGTCAGATACCGGCCATTGTTCATGTGGCCGTTGATGTCAATGTCGTTCGGCAGCACCCTCAATTGCCGTTCAAGCGTTTGCCCAACGGAAAATCGCGGCAAGCGCCAGCAGCGCAGTAGGGTGATGATTAGCCGAAGGTAAAGATTCATAACTATATTATGGTTCAATTTTGAACAATCATAGTTCAAAACTGAACGAATAGTAAAATTAACAGCCATGCCTACATCAACATCGCCCGAAGAGTTAAGCCAGTCCCGTGGCCGCAAAGCCTGGTTGGCTGTTGTCCGGGCTTACCTGGTGTGTGATGCAGTGCTGGCCGAGCGCCTGGCCGCAGTAGGCGTGAGGGTGGGCGAGCACGAGGTGCTGATCAACCTGGCACGCACGCCGGGCATGACGCAGCAGGAGCTGGCGCAGCACAGCTTTTCTGCCAAGAGCGGCACCAGCATGCTACTGGCACATATGGAAAAGCAAGGCCTGCTGAACCGCAAGGCAGATGCCAGTGATGCGCGTGTCAAGCGTGTTTACCTGACTAAAAAGGGGGCAGTGATGGCTGGCAAGTCGATCAAAATCCAGGCAGATCTGGTCGACGGCATGACGCATTCTTTTAGCGATGAAGAGCTGCAGGTGATTGAGCATGCCATGCAGCGCAGCAGTGAACAACTGGAGGCACTGCGGTGAAACTTGCCCGAAGTAAGGCGTTTCGATGCTTGCAAGGTCATTGTGGAACATTTTCTAACGTCTTTATCCTGTCAAAGTGCCTCTAGCCCAATAAAATCGGGCGTGAGCAGCTATTTATTTTGTAGCATTCGATACGTTACTTTGACAGTGTAAGCTTGGGCTCAATATGACTCTGACGACAACCGAACTCCCCCCACCTTTGTTGCACACCCGAGACGACCGGGGTGTACACACACTGGTGCTCAACCGTGCCAGTACCTCTAACGCGCTCAGCGAGGAGATGCTAGCCGCGCTGCAAGCGGCGCTTGACTTTGTTGCGCTTGATGCCACCGCGCGCCTGGTGGTGATTGCTGCGCAAGGCAAGGCTTTTTGCGCGGGGCACAACCTCAAGGAGATGCGCGCCAATTCTGATCTTGCCTATTACCAAATGCTGTTTGCCCAATGCACACGCATGATGCTGACGATTCAAAATTTGCCAGTACCCGTGATCGCCAGGGTGCAAGGCCTGGCCACTGCAGCGGGTTGCCAGCTGGTGGCGCAGTGCGACCTGGTGGTGGCTGCCAGCAATGCCACCTTTGGCGTAAACGGCATTGATGTTGGCCTGTTTTGCGCCACGCCCAGTGTGCCGCTAGTCCGCAACATCCCTGCAAAGCTTGCTATGGAAATGCTGCTGACCGGAGACTTCGTCACAGCTGACGAGGCGCGCATGCATGGACTCGTCAATCGCGTTGCACCGCCTGATGCGCTGGACGCTGAACTTGAAAAACTCATGCTGTCTATCCTCGCGAAACCGCGTGAAGCGATTGCCATGGGCAAAGCGCTTTTCTACAAGCAGCGTGAGACCAATATCGAGGCCGCCTACCAGCTGGCGGGCCAAACCATGGCCTGCAACATGAGCCACCACACCGCCCAGGAAGGCGTACAGGCCTTTATTGACAAAAGGAAGCCGCAATGGCCAGCGTGACTTTTTTCAGCCTGTTGAGCCTGGGCACCATTTTTCCGCCGGGTTTGTTGTCCGGCTCGGCGGCTTACCCCAAGCAGCGCATTGACAACTTTGACGAGTGGCTGGCGGCCATCACCCAGCCGACTGCGCTGGTCGAACTGGGTGTGTTGCTGGCTTGCGTGGTGCTGGCCTGGGGTCTGGTGCGGATGCTGCGCCGTCTGAGCCGCAACACCGACAGCGCGTCGATTTTGTTTGGCAAACGCATCATCGACGGCGTGCTGTTCCCGCTGCTTCTGCTGCTGCTGGCATACGCGAGCAACGTGTTTTTATCAAGGGTTTTTGCGCTGGCGGTTTTTAAAGTGGCGGTGCCGGTGCTGCTGTCGCTGGCGGTCATCCGTCTGGGGGTCAAGGTGCTACAGGCAGCGTTCAAAAATGCGCTTTGGGTGCACGCGCTTGAGCGGTCGATTTCCTGGCTGGCGTGGCTGGCCATGCTGCTCTGGGTGAGCGGCTTGCTGCCGGTGATCTTGGAGGAGCTCGACGCCATCCACTGGAAGATGGGCAACAGCACGCTGTCGGTACGCACCCTGCTGGAAGGCTTTTTGACTGCGGCGGTGGTGATTTTGATCACGCTGTGGATCGCTTCGGCCATCGAGTCGAAACTGCTGCGCAAAGCGGTGGGCAGCGAGCTGTCGGTTCGCAAAGCCATCAGCAACACGATTCGCGTGGTGCTTGTGTTTGTCGGCCTGATTGTGGCGCTGTCGGCGGTAGGCATCGACCTGACGACGCTGTCGGTGCTGGGCGGCGCAATTGGCGTCGGCGTCGGCTTTGGTCTGCAAAAGCTCGCGGCCAACTATGTCAGCGGCTTCGTCATGTTGGGTGAGCGCAGTGTGCGCATTGGCGACAACGTGCGCGTCGATGGTTTTGAAGGCCGCATCACCGACATTCGGGCGCGTTACACGGTGGTGCGGGCGCTGTCCGGCCGCGAGTCCATCGTGCCCAACGAGATGTTCATCAGCAACCGGGTTGAAAACCTGTCGCTGGCCGACTTGCAGGTGCTGCAGTCCACGGTGGTGTCGGTCGCCTATGACAGCGATGTGGCGCTGGTGATGCGGTTGCTGGCAGATGCTGCGCTGGCACAGGAGCGCGTGCTCAAAGACCCGGCCCCGGGCGTGAACCTGACCAATTTCGGGGCCGATGGCCTGGAGTTCACCCTCAACTACTGGATGACCGACCCGGAAAACGGCCAGCAAAACCTGCGCTCGCTGGTCAACCTGGCCGTGCTGGCGGCGCTGCGTGCCCACGGTATTGAAATACCCTTCCCGCAGCGGGTGGTGCACACCAAACTGGATACAAAAACCGGCGCACCCCCCTAAAATTACCTAAAATTAGAACGACCGTTCTTTTTTCAGTAAACTAAGGGTGGTTGGCTACGTTCAAGTCCTTGAGCGCTTTGATTTTTAAGCAAAAGCATAGAATTAAGACTTACCTTTACGTCAACGTCAATCAGCACGTCGACCTACTATTTTTGGAGCTGCGCAATGAAGGTTTTGGTCCCCGTCAAACGTGTTGTCGATTACAACGTCAAAGTCCGCGTCAAATCAGATGGCACCGGCGTTGACATCGCCAACGTCAAAATGAGCATGAACCCGTTTGACGAAATCGCGATTGAAGAGGCCACGCGTTTGAAAGAAAAAGGCGTCGCGACCGAAGTCATTGCGGTGAGCTGTGGCGTTCTACAGTGCCAGGAAACCCTGCGTACCGCCATGGCCATCGGCGCTGACCGCGCGATTTTGGTCGAAACCAGCGAAGAACTGCAGCCGCTGGCCGTGGCCAAGCTGCTCAAGGCGCTGGTGGGCATTGAGCAGCCACAGCTTGTGATTCTGGGCAAACAAGCCATTGACGACGACTGCAATCAGACCGGCCAAATGCTGGCCGCACTTCTCGGCTGGCCGCAAGCGACTTTTGCTTTCAAAATTGAAGTGGTGGACGATAACGGGGTTAAGAAGGTCAATGTCACCCGTGAAGTTGACGGTGGCCTGGAGACGCTGGCGCTCACGCTGCCCGCCATCATCACGACCGATTTGCGCCTGAATGAGCCGCGTTACGTCACGCTGCCCAACATCATGAAGGCCAAGAAAAAGCAGCTCGATAACTTCAAGCCTGAAGACTTGGGCGTTGATGTCAAGCCGCGCATCAAAACCTTGAGCGTGACCGAGCCGCCCAAACGCAGCGCTGGCATCAAGGTGGCCGACGTTGCCGCGCTGGTGGACAAGCTCAAAAACGAAGCTAAGGTTATTTAGTTTAAAACTGACTTTCAAGCGGCTCGGCTATGTCGCCAGTCGCGTTTAAACGGAGCGTCCCATGACTTCTTTAGTAATAGCCGAACATATCAACACTGACATCAAACCCGCCACACTGAACACCGTGACCGCAGCCGTGCTGTGCGGTGGCGATGTGCATGTGTTGGTGGCCGGCCTGAACGCAGGTGGCGCAGCTGGTGCGGCGGCCAAAATTGCCGGTGTTGCCAAGGTCATTCATGTAGAAGGCGAACATTTTGCGCACGGCCTGGCCGAGAACATGGCTGCCCAGGTGCTGTCGATGGCGGCCGACTATTCGCACATTCTTTTTCCCGCCACTGCGTCTGGCAAAAATATCGCACCGCGCGTCGCTGCAACGCTAGACGTCGGCCAAATTTCAGACATCACGAAAGTTCAGTCACCCGACACCTTTGAGCGCCCGATTTACGCCGGCAACGCGATGGCGATTGTGCAAAGCCTTGACGCAACCAAAGTTATTACCGTGCGCACCACGGGTTTTGACGCCGCTGCCATCACTGGATCGGCACCGATTGAAGTCGTCACCGGGCAAGTTGACAGCGGCAAGTCCACTTTTGTCAGCTCCGAAATCGCCAAGAGCGACCGGCCTGAATTGGCGGCTGCAAAAATTATTGTGTCAGGCGGCCGTGCGCTCGGCTCCGCTGAAAAATTCAACGACGTTATGACACCGCTGGCCGATAAATTAGGCGCGGCACTGGGCGCATCGCGTGCAGCAGTCGACGCGGGCTACGCGCCGAACGACTGGCAAGTCGGCCAAACCGGCAAGATTGTGGCGCCCCAGCTGTATATCGCCGCAGGCATATCCGGCGCCATTCAGCACCTGGCTGGCATGAAAGACAGCAAGGTTATTGTTGCGATCAACAAAGACGCTGAAGCACCGATTTTCAGCGTGGCTGACTACGGGCTGGAAGCGGATTTGTTTGCCGCGGTGCCCGAGCTGACCGCTGCGCTTTAATTTTCAATCGTTCGCGCAGACACTTAACCGCAGCATCTTGTTGCGGTTTCGAGGCGACTACCGAGACAACACATGACCTACAAAGCCCCCCTCAAAGACATGCTGTTCAACATTCAGCACATCGCTGACATTGAGCAAGTTGCCAAAATCCCTGGGTTCGAAGATGCGGGCTTCGACACCGCGCAGGCGGTGCTGGAGGAGTGCGCCAAGTTCAATGAAGAGGTGCTGGCGCCGCTCAATTGGGAGGGAGACATCAACCCGTCAAGCTTCAAGGCAGGCGTGGTCACCACCACACCTGGCTTTAAAGAAGCGTTCAAGCAATACGCCGACGGCGGCTGGCAGGCGCTGCAGCATCCGGCTGAATACGGAGGCCAGGGCTTGCCCAAAACCATTGGCGCGGCGTGCGGCGAGATGTTGAACTCGGCCAACATGGCGTTTGCGCTGTGCCCACTGCTGAGCGATGGCGCCATCGAAGCGCTGCTGACAGCGGGCAGCGACGAACTAAAAGCCACGTATCTTGAAAAACTGGTCAGCGGCCAATGGACCGGCACCATGAACCTGACCGAACCACAAGCCGGCTCAGACTTGGCCGCCGTTCGCACACGCGCCGAGCCGCAAGCCGACGGTACCTACAAGGTGTTTGGCACCAAGATTTACATCACCTATGGCGAGCACGACATGGCCGAGAACATCGTGCATCTGGTGCTGGCGCGGGTGTCGGGCGCACCAGAAGGCGTCAAGGGCATTAGCCTGTTTGTGGTGCCCAAGTTCATGGTGGGTGCAGACGGCAAACTGGGCGCACGTAACGACGTGCACTGCGTCAGCATCGAGCACAAGCTGGGCATCAAGGCATCGCCCACGGCAGTGCTGCAGTACGGTGACAACGGTGGAGCGGTGGGCTACCTCGTCGGGCAAGAGAACCGCGGCCTGGAGTACATGTTCATCATGATGAACTCTGCCCGTTACGCTGTTGGCGTTCAGGGGATTGCGGTGGCTGAAATGGCTTACCAAAAAGCCGTGAGCTTTGCCAAAGACCGCGTTCAGAGCCGCCCTGTCGATGGGTCAATCAAAGCCAGCGCGCCCATCATTCACCACCCCGACGTCAAGCGCATGCTGATGACCATGCGCGCCTACACCGAAGGCTGCCGCGCCATGGCCAGCGGCGCAGCGGCGGCGTATGACGCCAGCCATCTTCATCCGGATGCGGATGTGCGCAAGCAAAATCTCGCGTTTTACGAATTCATGGTGCCGCTGGTCAAGGGCTACAGCACCGAGATGAGCCTGGAAGTCACCTCAATGGGTGTGCAGGTGCATGGCGGCATGGGGTTTATTGAAGAAACCGGCGCGGCGCAGTACTACCGCGACGCGAAAATCCTGACGATTTATGAGGGCACAACCGCCATCCAGGCGAATGATTTGATTGGCCGCAAAACCATGCGCGACGGGGGCCAAACCGCCAAAGGCATTGCGGCGCAAATTGAAGCGACCGAGGCCGAGTTGATCAATCAGGGCAGTGACAATGCACTGGCTGTGGCCAAGCGCTTGAGGGCTGCGCGCGTGGCGCTGATCGACGTGGTTGATTTTGTCGTTGACTTTGGTAAAAACAGCCCGAACGCGGTGTTTTCCGGCAGCGTGCCGTACCTGTTGCTGGCTGGCAATGTGGTGGCAGGCTGGCAGATGGCACGCTCGCTGCTTGTAGCCGAGCACGAGTTGGCCAAGGGTGTCGATACCGATTTCATGAAAGCAAAGATCACCACTGCCCGCTTTTATGCTGACCACCTGCTCACCAAAGCCACCGGCATGCGCGACAGCATCGTGGAAGGTGCCGATTGCGTCACAGCGCTCGCGCTGGAAGCGTTTTAACGACCTTTCGTTACTATCTTTTCAGTAGCTGCTCGCGCCCGAGTCTATTGGGCTAGAGCTATATTTGAACCCTAAAAGCTCTTTTCAAAGCCAAGCCATGTCAAAACTCCCGCCGATTTTGCAAAACCTGCCTTTCCCGGTCATTGGTTCGCCGCTGTTCATCATCAGTAACCCCAAGCTGGTAATTGCCCAGTGCATTGCAGGCGTGGTGGGCTCCATGCCTGCACTCAACGCGCGCCCGGCGGCACAGCTTGAAGACTGGCTGGCCGAAATCACTGAAGGTCTGGCCGCGCACAATGCTGCGCACCCTGACCGCCCAGC
>JANYED010000063.1 GCA_025363315.1 Polaromonas sp. | reverse complement strand
AGAATGCGCCGGCCTGTACCAAAACGCTTTTTGGTGTATTTGAAGTACAGCACCTGCAGCATCACAGACAAGGCCTCAACCACAAAAATGCCGCCCATGATGGCCAGCACAATCTCCTGCCGCACGATCACCGCAATCGTGCCCAGAGCCGCACCGAGTGCCAAAGCGCCCACGTCACCCATAAACACCTGCGCTGGGTGGGTGTTGAACCATAAAAATGCCAGCCCTGCACCCGCCATGGCAGCACAAAATATCAGTAACTCGCCAGAACCCGGGATATGCGGAAAAAACAGATATTTTGAGTAAACAGCGCTGCCGGTCACGTAGGCAAAAATACCCAACGCCGAGCCCACCATGACAACCGGCATGATCGCTAAACCATCCAGTCCATCCGTTAAATTAACCGCATTGCTGGAGCCCACAATCACCAGGTATGTGAGGATCACGAAACCGAACACGCCCAAGGGGTAACTGATTTCTTTGACGAACGGCACCAGGAGGCCAGCCTTGGGCGGCAGATTGACATCAAAGCCCGATTGCACCCAGCTGATAAACAGGCCAATCACCCGCAGGTTTGAGCTTTCTGAAATGCTGAACACCAAATACAGCGCAGCGATCAATCCGATAGCAGATTGCCAGAGGTATTTTTCGCGCGAACGCATCCCTTCAGGGTCTTTGTGAACCACCTTGCGCCAATCGTCAGCCCAGCCAATCGCTCCGAACCCCAATGTAACGAGCAACACAATCCAGACAAAACGGTTCGACAGATCAGCCCACAGCAGGGTTGAAATACCAATACACAACAAGATCAACACCCCGCCCATAGTGGGCGTGCCAGATTTACTCAAGTGCGTCTGTATGGCGTATTCGCGGATGGGCTGACCAATTTTCAAAGCAGTCAGTCTGCGGATCACAATCGGGCCAGCGATCAAGCCCATGAGCAACGCCGTCAACGCAGCCATCACAGCCCGAAATGTCAGGTACTGGAACACCCTGAAAAACCCAAACTCGGGCGACATCGTCTGAAGCCATTGGGCCAGGCTAATCAGCATGCTGCGGCTCCTCTTTTTGTTGCGACCTTATGGCTGAGACCACGCGTTCCATCTTCATGAAACGTGAGCCCTTGACCAGCACACTCCTCACGCTCGGCAGCTGCGCAATAACAGCCGTATTCAGTGCATTGATGTCATCAAAATGATGGCAGTGACCCGCTTTGACACCGCGAAAGCTTTGGCAGGCCAACGCAGAATGCAGGCCTAAGGTGTACAGATATTCAATGCCCTGTGCACAGGCCGTTCGGCCCGCTTCTTCGTGAAAAATCGGGCCTTGATCGCCGACTTCGCCCATGTCACCCATCACCAGCAAGCGCGGACCGGGCAGATCGGCGAGAACGTCAATGGCCGCGCGCATCGAATCGGGGTTGGCGTTATAGGTGTCATCAATCAGCGTGAAATGGTGGCCGTCTACATACAGGCGCACGGCAAGTGAACGCCCTTTGACTGGCTTGAAGTCGCTCAGACCCTGAGAGATGAATACCAGGGGTACGCCTGCAGCCAGCGCGCAGGCCACGGCAGCGAGTGCGTTTTTAACATTGTGCTTGCCAGCAACGGCCAGATGAAATGTCAGCTCGCCTTTCAGTGTTTTTGCGGCTACACGCCAACCGGAGTCCGTCCATTGCGCAACGGCTGTGACGTCTGCATCGCCCGCGATGGCAAACGTCATCACTTGGCGCGGGCCTGCCTGGGCTCGCCAGAGCGAAGTGTAGGCATCATCCGCCGGGAAAACGGCTATCCCTTGATCGTCGAGCGCGTCAATTACCGAGCCATTTTCAATCGCGACAGCCGCAACGGTGCCCATAAACTCCAGATGCTCGCGCTGGGCATTGTTCACCAGCGCAATGGTGGGCCTGGCAACGTCGGCCAGGTAAGCAATTTCACCTGGGTGGTTCATTCCCAGTTCCACCACGCCGATTCGGTGCTGCGCTGTCAGGCGCAGCAGAGTCAGCGGTACGCCGATGTCGTTGTTCAAATTGCCGTCTGTCGCAAATGCCTGAGCTTGACGATAGGCTCTCAATATTGATGCAATCATTTGCGTCACGGTCGTCTTGCCGTTGCTGCCTGTAACTGCAATCAGTGGCAAGTCAAACTGACTGCGCCAGCCCGCCGCCAACTGACCTAATGCTATTTTGGAATCACCGACAAGCAGGCCAGGCAGGCCTGCTTGCGTCAAACCGTCTTGCGCGATAGCGGCAACCGCTCCGTGGATTTTAGCTTCCGCTAAAAACGCATGCGCGTCAAAGTTGTCACCTTTCAGTGCAACAAACAGGTCGCCCGACTGCAAGCTGCGGGTGTCTGTATGAACACGCTTGAAGCTGACACGGTCATCACCTACCAATTGAGCCGTATTGATCCAGTTTGACGCCTGGTGCAGGGTCATCATGCTGGGCATCCTCTCAGCCGACGCTGACTGAGTGCGGCATTGGCATGAGCCATGTCCTCAAACGGATGCTTGACCCCACCGATCTCCTGATGATTTTCATGGCCTTTACCAGCCACTAATACAACGTCTTGCGGCCCGGCGCAGGCTATGGTTTGCGCGATAGCTGCGGCACGATCTACTTGTACGGTCACAAATTTATCGTCAATTGATCCAAGCAATATCTGACGGATGATATCTGCTGGGTCTTCACTGCGAGGGTTGTCGCTGGTCACTACGATCCTGTCCGCGTTTGTTTGTGCAGCAGCAACCATCAACGATCGTTTTGACGCATCGCGATCACCACCACAACCGAATACACACCACAACTGACCGCCTCTGGCATGCGCCACAGGTTTAAGGGTTGAAAGCACTTTTTCAATCGCATCGGGAGTGTGTGCATAGTCAATCACAACCAGGGGCATGCCGTGCTCATCCAGCATGTTGAAGCGCCCTGGCACAGCAGGAAGGTCGCAGCAGGCCTTGGTAGCGTCATCAAGGGAAATACCCAAGGCGCGCATGGCGCCTATCACGCCCAGCAGATTTGAAACGCTGTACAGGCCCATCGCATGTGTGCTGACGGCTTTGCGCTGGCTACCCTCCACTACCTCAAACGACAAGGCGGCTGACTTTTGTTCGATGCTTTTTGCCTGCAGCCTGGCAGGCCCGCTGATCGCGACAGTCCACAAATCGAGCCTTGAATTTTTTAGCTGCAAACTTAGATCCAGTCCTTTAGCGTCGTCAATATTGATGACTGCTGATCTCAGGCCCGGACAATTGAAAAGGGACGCTTTGGCAGCCCAATAGTTTTGCATCGAGCCGTGGTAGTCCAGGTGATCCTGAGTGAAATTGGTAAAAACGGCCACTTGAAAACAGGTGGCTTCAAGGCGTTGCTCAACAATGCCGATTGACGACGCTTCAATCGCGCACGCTGCAAAACCTTCGTCCACAAAACGGCGCAGCTGCTGCTGCAGCAGCACGGGGTCAGGCGTGGTCAAACCACTCATTACAAGTTTGTCCGGTGCCCCGATACCCAGTGTGCCGACCATGCCGCACCTGCAGCTCAGCCTGCCAAGTGCGTGCGCCAGGTACCACGCGGTTGATGTTTTGCCGTTGGTGCCAGTAACGGCAACAGTTTTTAAATGCTCACTGGGTTCTTTAAAGTACGCATTGGCTATGGTTCCCGAAGCGCCTTTGAGACCAGCGTAGGCAGCAATTTTATCGCTGGCGAACCCAAACGTTTCGATACCGCTGCTCTCAACCAGGCACGCATTTGCACCCGCGTTCAGAGCCCCCGCAATGTACTGACGGGCATCCTGCGTAGTACCTGGCCAGGCGATAAATCCATCGCCTGCCTTCACATTTCGGCTGTCAGCATACAAACTGCCGGTCACCCGATGACTTAGCCAACTCGCTGCCTCTTTTGGTGTGTGAAGCTGGGCAATCAAAACGACTCCTCCACCGCATTGGTCACAATCTGTGGCTTGACCGACATATCAGGTTGCACGCCCTTCATGCGTAATGCCTGCTGCACCAGTTCGCTAAATACAGGGGCTGCCACATCACCGCCGAAATACTTGCCAGCGCGAGGCTCATCAATCATTACCGCCACGATCACCCGCGGTTTGTCAATCGGTGCCATGCCGACAAACCAGCCTCGGTACTTTCTGTCTTTGTCTGTGCCATAGCTTTTGCCCACCTGCTTGTAAGCAGTGCCTGACTTGCCGCCCACCGAATAGCCCAATGTTTGCGCTTTTTGGCCAGTGCCGCCAGGGCCAGCAGCCATTTGCAGCATGGTGCGAATCTCTGAGGCTGTTTTGCTGGAGAACACCTGAACGCCGGTTGCGGGCTCATCGCTTTTGATCAGAGTGGCTGAGATGATCTGCCCATCATGGCCAAATACGGTGTACGCGCGCGCCATTTGAAAAAGCGACGCTGACAAACCATAGCCGTACGACATGGTTGCTTGCTCAATCGGCCGCCAGGTTTTGTAAGGCCGCAGACGACCTGAGACCACACCCGGAAAAGCAATCTGCGGTTTTTGACCGAAGCCCGCTTGTGAAAACACTTCCCACATTTCGCGCGGTTGCATTTGCATGGCCATCTTGACCGTTCCAACGTTGCTGGACTTTTGAATGACCTCTTGCACCGACAACATTCCGTGCGGGTGGGCATCAGAAATGGTGGAGCCCGTGATTTGAATGCGGCCCGGTGCCGTTTGTATTTGCGTCAAAGGCTTGACACGGCCAGTCTCCAAAGCCAGGCCAACCGTGAAAGCCTTCATTACCGAACCAGGCTCAAACGTATCCGTCAGTGCGCGATTGCGCAGCTGGCTTCCGCTCATGTTTTGCCGCTTGTCCGGCACATAGCTTGGATAGTTGGCCATTGCCAGCACCTCGCCCGTGATGGCATCCAACATCACCACACTGCCCGCGACTGCCTTATTAGCAATCACCGCGTCGCGCAACTTTTGGTACGCCACGAACTGCATCTTGCTGTCGATAGACAGTTGCAGGTCTTTACCGTCTACCGGCGGGACTTGCTCGCGCGTGTCTTCCACCACCCTGCCCAATCGGTCCTTGATAACGCGGCGCGAGCCAGCCTTGCCACCCAACTCTTTGTTAAATGCCAGCTCCATGCCCTCTTGGCCGCGATCTTCAACGTTGGTAAACCCCACCACATGCGCAATCGTTTCGCCTTCTGGATATTGGCGCTTGTATTCCTTACGCTGATAAATTCCTTTGATGCCAAGCGCCGTTATTTTTTGCGCAACATCGTCGTCCACCTGACGTTTGATCCAGACAAAAGTCTTGTCTTCGTCGGCGAACTTTTTGTTCAACTCAGCCGTCGGCATGTCCAGCAGTTTTGCAAGCTGCACAATTTGCGTTTTGGTGGCGTTAATGTCTTCAGGAATAGCCCAGATACTGGGTGCTGGCACGCTAGACGCCAGGATCAAGCCATTGCGATCAAGTATCCGGCCGCGATTGGCAGGCAGCTCAAGCGTGCGCGCGAAACGCACTTCACCCTGCTTTTGAAAAAACTCATTGCCCACAACCTGCACATACACTGCCCGGCCTGCCAAACCGGTAAAAGCCAGCGCAATCGACGCCACAATAAACTTGCTGCGCCACACCGGCGTTTTGCTAGCCAGCAAAGGGCTAGACGTGTATCGCACGCTACGGCTCATTTGGCTCCTCCCGCTTCAGGTGCACTGCCCTGCGTCACGTATTGCGTAATGGCAGGCGTGACGGTGCGCATTTGAAGTTTGTCCTTGGCGAGTTTTTCCACACGCAGGGGCGTAGCCTGGGCGCGCTTTTCAACTTGCAAGCGGTCGTTTTCTGCCTCCAGAATCCGATTTCTGGAAGTCGCTTTTTCAAGCTCGACGTAAAGCCTGCGGGACTCGTACTGGGTACGCACCAAATAAAGCGCGCTCGCCAGAACAGCCAGCAGCAAGACCATGTTGAGTCGGGTCATAGCGGCACCTCGGTACGCTCGGCAAGGCGCATCACGGCGCTGCGCGCGCGGGGGTTGGCAGCGATTTCTTCATCGCTGGGCTTGACGCGCCCAAGCGCTTTCAGGCGCATTGCCTTGGGTGCAGCAAATGGAGCGCGACGGTCAAACACGTCGCGTGAATGCTCGGCGATGAATTGCTTGACGATGCGGTCTTCCAGTGAATGAAAACTGATCACGATCAAGCGGCCTCCGGGTTGCAAGATATTGAGCGACGCAGTCAGTGCCTGGGTGAGCTCTTCAAGCTCGGCGTTGATGAAAATCCGAAAAGCCTGAAATGTGCGCGTTGCTGGGTCCTTGCCCGGCTCGCGGGTTTTGACCGCGCCAGCCACGATATTGGCCAGCTGGCGTGTGCTGTGGATGGCGCCCCGCTCCTGCCTTGCACGATCAATCGCCTTTGCAATCGGCCCAGCAAACCGTTCTTCGCCATAGTCACGAATCACCTCCGTCATGCTTTCTACAGACGCATCGGCCAGCCACTGGGCTACGCTCTGGCCCCGCGTAGTGTCCATGCGCATGTCCAGCGGCCCGTCGCCGCGAAAAGAGAACCCCCGCGCTGCATTGTCGATTTGCGGCGAGCTGATTCCCAGGTCCAGCAGCAGGCCCGCAGCGCTCGAAGGTGCAAGCTGTGCAATCTGGTTGAAACCCTCGTGGCGAATTGAAAAGCGCGGATCCTGAATGATGGTTGCTTCGGCGATCGCTTCGGGGTCTTTGTCGAAAGCTGTCAGCCTGCCCTGGCTTGAGAGCATGGACAAGATCAATCGCGAATGCCCGCCGCGGCCAAAGGTGGCGTCGATGTAGTGACCGTCTGGCAAGATGCGAAGCGCTGTGACTGCTTCGTTCAACAAGACGGTGCGGTGTGTCCATGTGTCCTGCACCATCATCTTTCTAGAACGAAAAGTCCCTGAAGACGTCAGGCATGTCGCCTTTCATCTGCTCAGTTTCTTGCGCGGCGTAGGTGGCCGCATCCCACAACTCGAAGTAACTGCCCATGCCAAGCAAGATCGACTCTTTGTTGATGCCTGCTGCCGCCCGCAACTCCGGCGAGACCAGCACACGACCCGTGGCATCCATGTCAACGTCCATGGCGTTGCCTAAAAAAATACGTTTCCACCACTGCGCCTGCATCGGCAGCGAGGCAATCCGGTCACTGAACTTTTCCCACTCGTTGCGAGGGAAGATCATCAAGCAGCCGTGTGGGTGTTTGGTAACAGTCAGCCTGCCGTTAGCGTTAGCTTGCAGCACATCACGATGCCGGGTTGGCACTGACAGCCGACCCTTGGTATCTAGAGCTAACGATGACGCACCTTGAAACACGCTTGAAGACCTTTAAAAAATTGTTTTCACCACTAAATTGCACTTTCTCCCACTTTATCAGGAAACACTTGTCGTGCAAGGGGTATGAAACAAAATTTTTCAATGAAATCAATGACTTAGATGCACCTTTGCAAATATTTGCCGGAGCAAAAAAGCTTTATGAATGAAGTACTTAGCACGTGTACTGAAAGTGTTTGTTTAAACGGATCGGCGTAGCAGAGACATTTAAAAATTATTTAACCAGCTAAAACGTATGCCGGTACGCCCAAGACAGAACGAGCAAAAGTTCGGCCGGCGATCAGTCTCTGCGTGTGAGAACTTTGGCGTGCTCAGTGATGCCGATCACGTTGAAAAAAGCCGCAACCAGGCGGTTGACGTCACAGAACTGAACTGCCCGGCCTTCTGACTGGCGAGCAGATACCCAGTTAAGCAGCGTGCCAGCGGCTGAAAAATCCACACGGATCAGCCTGGCGCACGAAATTACCATGATGTCGGCACCCATCAACTT
This sequence comes from Polaromonas sp., assembly GCA_025363315.1. Taxonomy (GTDB): domain Bacteria; phylum Pseudomonadota; class Gammaproteobacteria; order Burkholderiales; family Burkholderiaceae_C; genus Polaromonas. The sequence goes on along the minus strand of JANYED010000063.1, from coordinate 4,810 downwards.
TGCTTCCAGTTGTTCCAGGGTTGCCACAGCATCGCCTTCGATCTGACCAGACAGTTCAATCGACATCAGACTGGCCACGTGGGAAGTAAGCGCGTCAAGGTGGGTATCGCCTTCTTGAGAGTACAAACTGGACGACACAGAGTCACGCGACACCTCGCCGAGAATCGTCTGCCCAGAAATTGCCAAGCCTTGGCTGTCAAGCGCTTTGTAGTCACAACGCGCGGTCTCCCATGAAGGCGGGGAAACTTCGAAGGTCACGCAAAAGTCAAGCGCGGCCAACTCAAACTCGTCCGGTCGATGCGTCACGCGTAACGCCTCCATACGCAGCTGCCACCACGCTTGAGGTGTGTCGCGCTGGCCAGACGGGGTAGCAATCAGCACAACTTGCTGTAGTTGGGCGTCTCCAATAAATCGCAGCTGAACAGGAAGCGCCGACCATTCGGCAAAAAGCCGACCCAGAGCTTCTACGGCAAGCGGTTCGATGGTCTTTAGATTGCTCCAATCAAGACGCCAAGGCATGGGTGTTTTTACGAGCGCCGCCCGCAGTGCTGCCACCGTCTGGATGCCAATAGATGAAGGGCAGATCCAGTCCGATACGGGACCGTTACCACCCCTCGATACAACGGGTACGGACATCGCTTTGACCATGTCGGGCATTGAAAACCACTGCGGCGCTGACTGGTCAAACTTCTGCACGTACTTCAGTGCTGCGCTTTCAAATTTTTCTTGTTGATCAGTCGCGCGATAAAGATCGAAAAGCGCCAGCCAGGTTTCTGCCTCGCCCGCACGCAGGCCGCCAGGAGAGAGCATCTCCAGCAATCCCGCTTCGGCACCGGTGTCGTCTCCATTGGCAAAGCGAATGGAAGCTTCTTCGAGTTCCGCATCGTGAGCAATCTCTGACACGTCCATCGCCATCATATTGGTCTGGCTAAATCCCGACGGGCCTGACGTGGTCATTTCGTAATTTGCGCCGACAAGCCCGCCAACAACGACCGGTCTTTGCGGCTTGACCGCGGGGGGAGCAGGACGGTTGAGTGTTAGTGGTTTTTCCGGCGCAGGGGGTGTTTCACGCAACCTCTCAAGCCCGACAGGCTCGGTTGGCCCATAGCCCGCAGGAAGGTTCAATGCGTTGTCGAGCTTGAGCGCCGCCGGCGGTGGCGACCGACGCACTGGTGCTTGAAGCGTCGGGCCAGGCAGGCTCCCATCAGCGGAAAAGTTGGAGGAGGACGCAGAATCACCTAAGTTTACCGATGAACCATTGCCCTGCTTGGTTTTCCACCACTGCATGGACATCTGGGCCTCGATCTCGTCAATCTTTTTAAGCGTCTTGGCCCGGTCATCTGGCTTGGACGGCATGCTGCTTTGAAAGAACGAAGGACGCGCTGCAGGGTCTTGGCCCACCATCGCTTCGCGCTTGCGCATTTTGCGCAGCATGTCAAATTCGCGCTTGCGAACAAAGTCATTGCGTCGCTTGCGCTCAATCATCTCCTTGAGCAGCAGTTTGCTGACGGCTTCATCGCGGTCGGTTTCTTTGGTGTCCAGCTCAGACCAGCTCGTCGCAGGATTGCGCACGAACTTCACCATCTTGGAAAGCAAACCCGGTGCGGTGTCTTCTTTGGCCATGATGATGGGTGAATGTTGCCTGTTGAATGCGCGGACCCGGCGCGCTAGTCGCCGAACATCTTCTGCTTTAACTCACGCCTTTGCTGGGCTTCGAGCGAAAGACTCGCGGTCGGCCTTGCAATCAAACGGCCCACGCCGATCGGCTCGCCCGTCTCGTCGCAATAACCATAGTCGCCGGAGTCAATGCGAGCAATTGACTGCTCAATTTTTTTGAGCAATTTTCGTTCCCGATCGCGGGTTCTCAGCTCTAGCGCATGTTCTTCTTCAATCGTGGCGCGATCAGCTGGGTCGGGCACCACAACGGTGTCTTCACGCAAATGCTCGGTGGTGGCTCCAGCGCTGTTGTGGATGTCCTGCTTGAGGATCGACAGCTTGTGGCGGAAAAAAGCCATTTGGGTGTCGTTCATGTACTCGGTGTCAGGCATGGCTTTGACTTCTTCATCGGTCAGGGTCTGCGGGGTCTTGGTTTTCCAGTTGTTGGCTAATTTAGGGTCTTTTTTGGCCGCCACATGAGGTGGCGGCGAGATCACGCGTTCGGTCATTGTTGAGTAACTGGCTTTTGCTGCGTCTGGCGCATGAGTAGGCACCATGGGTGCGGGGGGAGGCATGTGGGCTAGCGCGCGTGATGAACTTCTGCGGCCAGGCTTGAGGGGCGGTGGCGGCGGCAAACCGTTGCTGCCAATTGCTGGTTTAGGCGAAGGTGCTGCCACGAGCACAGCGGCAGGGGCTGACAAAACCTTTACTTTGGCTGGGCTAGAGGGTGCTGGCGTTGGCTTCGGAAGCGCCTTGACCACCACTTTGGCAGCATGAGTGGGCAAGGTTTTCGCACCTGGTTTAACAACTTGCTTGCTGAGTGTCTTGGAAGCTGCCTTGACAGGGGCGCGGGTCATGGCATTGGTGGGCGCTTTGACGTTAGGCGACTGTTTTTTGGCTACCGGCTTGACGATGCCTTTTGCCACTGGTTTTCTTTCACCGGACTTGGGCGCTGTTGATTTTGTCGGCTTGGACGGCTTGGACAGGGTCGCTTTACCCATTGATTTGGCGGGTGCTTTAACCGGCGCATTACTCGGGGCTTTGGACGATGTTTTGGCAGCGGGCTTGACGGCTGGCTTAGCACTGGAGTTGGCAGACTTTTTGACAACCGACTTCGCGCTCAACTTGGGAGCTGGTTTGACAGCTTTGAGCGGTTTCACAGCAACTTTGATGGCCGCTTTAACGGTTGATTTGCCCGTGGGCCTGGCCGCTGCTTTGAACGCTGTCTTAGGCATTACTTTGGATGTAGTTTTGGCCACAGGTTGGGATTTGCCCGCAGTCTTGCCCGCGGTCTTTCTGGCGGGCTTGGTAGCCGGTTTAGCTGGTTTCGTTTTCACTGCCTGTCTCCTCTGGGAAGCCGCTTCTGGGTGAGCCCCGGCAAGTGCACGCGGCTGGGTATTTCGATCGGCGCGCGATTGTAGCGGCTGTGCGGTGCCTGTAGACGCTTCAAGACCAAAGCGTTGGAGAATCGATACAAACATAGCTTTTTGTCGCTAAATTAGCGCTTTTTTACAATTATCTTGCAGCCTACCTCAAACTAGGCTTAAACCAGGCACTGTTTCAGCCCCTGCATGAAAATATCTTTCGGCAGGTCAATGCCGATAAAAACCATTTTGCTGGTTTTCGCCTCACCTGCCGCCCAGGCGGGTCCCAAGTCGCTACCCATGAGCTGGTGCACACCCTGAAAAATAACTTTGCGCTCGGTGCCTTCCATGTTCAGCACCCCTTTGTAGCGCAGCATGCGCGGTCCATAAATATTGACGATCGCACCCAGAAAATCCTCCAGTCTGGAGGGGCTGAATGCTTTGTCTGAGCGGAACACAAAGCTTTTCACGTCGTCGTCATGCGCGTGGTGGTGGCCATGCTCTGCCGCGTGCGAGGGGTGGTCGCAGTGCTCGCCTTCTGCGTGGTTGTGACCCGAATGGTCGTGGCCAGCGTGGCCGTCTTCTTTTAAAAAATCCGGGTCGATGTCGAGCTTGGCGTTCAGGTTAAAGCCGCGCAAGTCAAAGACGTCGGCAATTGCCACCTCACCAAAATGCACGGCTTTTTGCGGCGCACGCGGGTTCATCTGGGTCAGCCGGTGCATCAACGCTTTTAATTCTGACTCAGCCACCAAGTCGGTCTTGCTGATGAAAATCTGGTCCGCAAAACCGATCTGGCGACGCGCTTCCTGCCGATCGTTGAGCTGGCTGTCAGCGTGCTTGGCATCGACCAGCGTCAAAACCGAATCCAGCAAGTATTGCTCGGCTATTTCTTCGTCCATAAAAAAAGTTTGCGCCACTGGGCCCGGGTCAGCCAGGCCAGTGGTTTCAATCACCACGCGGTCAAAGAGCAGCTCACCCTTGCGTTTTTTCTCGGCCAGTACTTGCAGCGTTTCGCGTAAATCCTCCCGGATCGAGCAGCAAACACAACCATTATTCATCTGGATGATGTTTTCCTGCGTGTCATTGACCAAAATCTCGTTGTCGATGTTTTCCTCACCAAACTCGTTTTCAATTACAGCAATCTTTTGGCCGTGTGTCTCGGTCAGAATGCGTTTTAGGAGCGTGGTTTTGCCTGAACCTAAAAAGCCGGTAAGGATGGTGACGGGAATCAAGCTCATGGAGTTACCTGTTGGGTGTCGATTAAATCAATTTCCGATTTTACCGACGAGGCGATGAGCGGGGATTGTGCGGGGCAATACGGTGCGGGTTAGTGTTTACAATTAAATTAATAGCTGCTCGCGCCCGTATTTATTGGGCTGGACGGTGATTTGATAGTTAAAAGTCGAATTTTTGTGAGAAAAGGAGTTTTGGAGTGTTTCGCTCGGTGAGTCACCCAAAACGACTTTTTTCAACCTACCCCATCGACCAAACTGGCCAACACCTTGTCAATCCGCTTCCCATCCAAATCCATCACCTCAAAACGCCACCCCGCACAATCGACCTTGTCAGTCACAGCCAACAACCGGCCCGACACCGCTTGCAGCAAGCCCGCCACCGTGTTGTAGCGGCCTTTGTCTTCAAAAGGTAAGTCTTTGATGTCGAGCCTGGCTTTCATTTCGGCCACTGGCATCGCGCCGTCGATCAGCCAGCTTCCATCGTCTCGCAGCGTAGCCCACGCATCGGTTTGCGCGCCGGGCTGAAGTTCACCCGTGATGGCTTCCAGCATGTCC
>JANYED010000059.1 GCA_025363315.1 Polaromonas sp. | reverse complement strand
TGCGATATGGAATCTCTTACCGTGACCTTCACCCTAAAACCTCAATCTCCGACAGATGCTCGGTTAATCAATCACCTTGCTCGGTTCAGAACAGGCAAAGGTCATCAAGAGCGGGGATATGAGCTGAGAAAGCTATTGCATTTGGCCTTGGACAATTTGACATCGCCAATTCATAAGACTGCTGCCAGCAGTGACCCGACCACGTCATTTAGACGACCACAACAGCAGCAGCAACAGCCAGCATTTCCCCTAGCCTTTTTTGCGCCCGTCTTGGCTGATCCAGGGGCTTCCGAGGCATTGCTTAGGGCCGATGACAAACATCTCACGCCAGTTAGTAAGTCAGATGAGGAATTGGCAAACCTAAATGACATTGGCGTCAGTGTTTCTGAGTTTCTTAAAGTAAATAAAGGGTAATAAATGAACAAAAAAATCATCGCTTTGGACGTCGGTTACGGAAATACTAAGCTGGTTTACAGCCGCGAGGAAACTCAATGGAGCGACATGTGCTTTCGTTCGGCGGCTCCAAAAATGCCTGGGCACCAGGACGACATGACCGAAGGCATCACCGGGGCACTTGACCGGATTGCCGTTCAAGTCGGCGCAGACAAATTCTTGATTGGCCCAGAGGCCCACATTTCAGGTGGCAGCGCCATACTGAGCACTGATTTCATTAGCAGGCCGGAATACCTGGCACTCCTTCGCGGATCATTGCACTACGCCATGAAAAAAACAGGCACGGTGTTTGACCGCATCGATGTTTTGGTTTTAGGACTGCCTGTGTCCAATTGGCAACCCAAAAAAGCTGCACTGCTCGCGCTCGGAACTGGCCCGCATCCGTTAAGCGTGCCTCCACCGCTCCAAAGCGCTTTCAACCAAAACGTCAATGTGAAAGTTGACAAGGTAATCGTATTGCCCCAGCCGATGGGCGCACTCCACTACTCAAACTTTTGCAATAGCTCTGCGAACAAGCTTAGTCCGACAGGCGTTCACATGGTCATCGACCCTGGGTACAACACATTTGACTGGTTCGTCAGTGTGGGACTGAGGCCAGACTTGCAGCGTTGCGGCAGTTTGCAAGGCGGGGTGTCCCAATTGATCAAGCCCATCGCCAATCTGATCGGCTCGCGCCTAGGCGTAGGTTCACTGAATTTGCTTGAAGTTGAAAATGGACTTGCCACTGGTGTGATGCAAGTACATGGCCAGCGGGTGGAAATGACTGAGTTCAGGTCTATGGTTCACTCAGCAGCCAGCCAGGTGGTAGACCGCTTTGTGACCAGCTTGGACATGAGCCTGGGCGTCAGCACCATTCACCTCGCAGGTGGCGGCGCACACTTTTATCTTGATGAATTACGTCAGGCCTTCGCGGGCTACGACATTACCGTCAGCGCTTCAAGTGTCATGGCAAATGCCCGTGGTTTCTACCTGGTCGGCGAAGCAATGGCAATCAACATCTAGTTGCAGAACTCAGTTTCGAGAATTGACGTGGTGTTGATTTGACGATGCTAGGTGTCGGCAACAATAGCGGATGCCCAATTACATGTTCCGAACTATTTGACGGGAAGACTGGCGGACATTGAACCTGGTGATGTTGGCATTAGGTGAGCTGCTGACTGTGCAGCCTGCGCCGCCGGTGAGCCACTTTTCGCTCCCACTGACGTAAAAAAACAGAATGAAAAGTCACTTTAGGAAATCCGGCCAAGTTAACCGGATTTTTTTGACACTTCAGCTAATGCAGCTTGTTCAGTAGTTTTAAGTTCGGCGCGTCGTTCGGAAATTAGTTGGGCTCGCCGGAAAGTTACTTTCAGCTGAGTTTTGAAAGTCAGTTGGTGCATCTTTGGCATTGGGGCAAACCAGCCCACGCGGATGATTTGGATGCTGATTTCCGTTAACTATGGAGATTTAGACTTGATAGACCCCTAAAACCGAGCAAAAAATCCGGCCAACTTGGCCGGATTTCGTCTGATCAGTTTTTTTGGTCTGCTCAACTCATCTACAAACATAGTTGCTGAACACATCGACAATTAGACATGGATCACAGATACAACCATTCATCACGTTTTGGGTCCGCTTTTCTTTGCTCCGCGGCCAATCAGGTGCCCGTATCGGCGCGTCAAATGTTCCCGCGAGATGTCTGCCTGTGCGGCGACTGTGATAGCTGAAACTTTTCTCTCTCTGGATAAAAGAAATGCGATCGCTTGCTTAATTTTTTCTTCAGTTTTTGTGGTTCGTATTTTGTGCGTTTTTTTTGCGCCAGCATCCCTGCCTTTTAGTCTGGGCTGTACTTGGTCAAAATTTGGCGTGGGGTCAACTCTGTTTGACTCAGCAGTCACCTCAGCCACTGGCGAACACCAAATTGATTCTGTTCGCCGCGTCCGATGTACGGACGAGAACGCCA
>JANYED010000050.1 GCA_025363315.1 Polaromonas sp. | reverse complement strand
CAGGAAAAAGGCGACCGCAAAATCGCCGTCTATGACCTGGGCGGCGGTACCTTTGACGTGTCCATCATCGAGATTGCCGACGTTGACGGTGAAAAGCAGTTTGAAGTGCTGTCTACCAACGGCGACACCTTTTTAGGCGGCGAAGACTTTGACCAGCGCGTCATTGACTACATCGTGGCCGAATTTAAAAAGGACAGCGGCATTGACCTGAGCAAGGACGTGGTGGCCCTGCAGCGCCTGAAAGACTCGGCTGAAAAGGCCAAGATCGAGCTGTCAAACAGCGCCGCGACTGAGGTGAACATTCCTTACATTGCGCATGACCCTGCCAGCGGCCCAAAACACTTGCTGGTCAAGCTGTCACGTGCCAAGCTGGAAAGTCTGGTTGATGAGTTGATCGAGCGCACGATTGCGCCGTGCCGCACTGCGATGAAAGACGCAGGCCTGTCAGTCAGCGACATCCATGACGTGATTTTGGTCGGTGGCCAAACCCGTATGCCCAAAGTGCAAGATGCAGTCAAAGCCTTCTTCGGCAAAGAGCCGCGCAAGGACGTGAATCCTGACGAAGCCGTGGCAGTGGGCGCTGCCATTCAAGGCCAGGTGCTGTCAGGCGACCGCACCGACGTGCTGCTGCTTGACGTAACGCCACTGTCATTGGGCATTGAAACCATGGGCGGCGTGATGACCAAGATGATCAAGAAAAATACGACCATTCCGACCAAGTTTGCACAGACCTTTTCGACTGCTGAAGACAACCAGCCAGCGGTGACCATCAAGGTGTTTCAGGGCGAGCGTGAGATTGCGTCGGGCAACAAAGGCCTGGGCGAGTTCAACCTTGAAGGAATTCCGCCATCAGCACGCGGCACACCGCAAATTGAAGTGTCGTTTGACATTGACGCCAACGGCATTCTGCACGTCGGCGCCAAAGACAAAGGCACCGGCAAGGAAAACAAAATCACCATCAAGGCCAACTCGGGTTTGAGCGAAGCCGAGATCCAACAAATGGTGAAAGACGCCGAGCTGAACGCCGAAGACGACAAGAAAAAAGTCGAGTTCGTCACTGCCAAAAACAACGCCGAAGCCATGGTGCACAGTGTGAAAAAATCACTGACCGAGTACGGTGACAAGCTGGACGCGGGCGAAAAAGAAAAAATCGAAACCGCCATCAAGGACATGGAAGAAGCCCTGAAAGGCGACGACAAAGCCGCCATCGACGCGAAGAACGCCGCCCTGATGGAAGCCAGCCAGAAGCTGGGCGAGAAAATGTACGCCGACATGGAAGCATCGAAAGCGGCGGCTGCAGGCGCAGCAGGTGGTGCGCCGGGTGCAGAACAAGCCCAGGCCAAGCCGGATGACGACAACGTGGTCGATGCCGAGGTCAAGGAAGTCAAGAAGACTGACAAAGCCTGATAATTGCGGCGGTTAGGAGCGGAAACCAGGAGCAATCCCGGATTTCCGCTTTCCTGTTTTTGAATTGAGCCATTTCGCTATCTATTGACTGACGACGACTTTCTGACGACTTAACATGGCCAAAAAAGACTATTACGACACCTTGGGCGTTGCCAAAAACGCCAGCGATGAAGACATTAAAAAGGCGTATCGCAAGCTGGCGATGAAGCACCACCCCGACCGCAACCAGGGCGACAGCGCCAAGGCTGCTGAAGAAAAGTTCAAAGAGGCCAAAGAGGCCTACGAGATGCTCTCTGACGACCAAAAGCGCGCTGCTTATGACCAATATGGCCATGCAGGCGTAGACCCGAACATGCGCGGCGGCGGTGCAGGTGGTGAAGGTTTTGGCGGCTTTGCTGAAGCATTCGGTGATATTTTTGGCGGCGTGTTTGGTGAGCAGCAGCGCCGTGGGCAAGGCGGCAGGCAAGTCTTCAGGGGTGGCGATTTAAGCTACGCGATGGAAGTCACGCTGGAAGAAGCAGCCAACGGCAAAGAAGCACAAATTCGCGTGCCGAGTTGGGACGACTGTGGCGTGTGCAAAGGCAGCGGCGCCAAGCCGGGCACCAAAGTCGCCACCTGCACCACCTGCCACGGCCACGGTCAGGTGCAAATGCGCCAGGGTTTTTTCAGCGTGCAGCAAACTTGTCCACAGTGCAAAGGCACCGGCAAGCTGATACCCGAGCCGTGCTCGTCTTGCCACGGCGTAGGCAAAACCAAAAACAACAAAACGCTGGAAGTCAAAATCCCAAGCGGTATTGATGACGGCATGCGCATCCGCTCGACCGGCAATGGCGAGCCGGGCACCAACGGCGGGCCGCCGGGCGATTTGTACATTGAAATCCGCGTGAAAAAGCACGAGATTTTCGAGCGTGACGGCGACGACCTGCATTGCGCCGTGCCGATCAGCTTCACCACTGCCGCGCTGGGCGGCGAGATCGAAGTGCCCACACTGGCTGGTAAAGCGGCGATTGACATACCTGAAGGCACGCAAGCGGCCAAGCAGTTCAGGTTGCGCGGCAAAGGCATCAAGGGCGTGCGCAGCAGCTACCCGGGTGATTTGTACTGCCACATCACGGTCGAAACACCAGTCAAGCTGACTGAACACCAGCGCAAACTGCTCAAAGAGTTTGACGAGTCGCTTAAAAAAGGCGGCGCCAAGCATTCACCCAGCGAGGACAGCTGGACTGACAAGCTGAAAAACTTTTTCAGCGCCTGACCATCCGGTTGATGTTGTCGATTGCTATTAACTACTATTAGCTGCTATTAAAACACTAGCTGCTCGCGCCCGAATCCATTGGGCTTCGGCCTTATTTTAAGTTAAAAGTGTCGATCAGGCGGCTTTCATTTGGCTGAGGCTACCGGGGCATTCAGGCTTGGTCTGCACCAGAACCGCCGCCGCGCTACAGTCGACCAGCGTCATCCGTATAAACCCTATGACATCCCCACTTTCCCCGAAACGTGAGCTGTGGCTACTCATCACGCTGGCGGGCATTCAGTTCACCCACATCGTGGACTTCATGGTCATGATGCCGCTGGGGCCACAGTTCACCAAACTGTTTAACATCACCGATGCGCAATTTGGTTTGCTGGTGTCTGCCTATACTTTTTCAGCGGGCGCGTCGGGCTTGCTGGCGTCACTGTACGTAGACCGGTTCAGTCGCAAAAAATTGCTGCTCAGCCTGTACGTGTTGTTTGGTCTGGCCACGCTGGCTTGCGGACTGGCACCCACGTATGACACCCTGATGCTGGCGCGTGTGGCAGCGGGAGCTTTTGGCGGCGTGCTCATGGCGCTGTCGCAAACCATCATTGCCGATGTGATTCCGTTCGACAAACGCGGGCGCGCCATGGGCATTGTGATGACATCTTTTTCTGCGGCTACCGTGGCCGGTGTTCCGGGCAGTTTGTTTTTGGCGGCGCACTACGGCTGGCATGCGCCGTTTTTTGCGATTGCTTTTGTTTGCGCCGCCCTGGCGTTGGGCGCATGGGTCACGCTGCCGTCGCTGGCTGGGCATTTGCAAAACGAGCGGCAATCACCGCTGGCTAACATCGTGACGGTGCTAAAAGACCGCAACCACCTCAAGGCGTTTGCATTCACCGCGCTGCTGATGGGCGCGGGTTTTACCCTGTTCTCGTACATCACGATTTACTTGACCGCCAACGCAGGCTTTAGCGTGCAGCAGGTGCCGTTTGTGTACCTGTGCGGCGGTGCGGCAACGCTGGTCACCGCGCGCTGGGTAGGCCGTATGAGCGACTTGGTGGGCAAGGCAAAAATGTTCAGCATCATGGCGGTGCTGACCGTTCCTACCTTGCTGCTGTTGCCGCAAAGCGCGCCGTTTGGTTTGTACACCGTGCTGGTGGTAACCACCCTGATGTTCGTTGGCATGAATGGCCGCAACATTCCCGGCATGGCGCTGGTGACAAGCGCCGCCAACCCCAAGCTGCGCGGTACGTTCATGGCGTTAAATTCCTCTGTGCAATCGGCTGCCATGGGCGTTGCCGCTTACGTGGGCGGACTCATCATCAGCCGCGACGCGCAGGGCCTGGTGCAGCACTTTTGGGTCAATGCTCTGCTGGGCACGCTGGCCAGTGTGCTAAGCATCCTGCTGGTCGGCCGGTTGAAGTTGTATGGCGCCGCACCACAGTCTGCTGCAACTGCGGCCGTTGCGGCTAAAGTCAGTTAGTCTCCTTTATTTTGCTTCCTACCGATTGACCCACCATGAAAACAAAAGCCGCTGTCGCCTGGCAATCAGGCCAGCCCCTCACCATTGAAACCGTTGACCTGGACGGCCCGCGCTTCGGCGAGGTGCTGGTTGAGATCAAAGCCACCGGCATTTGCCACACCGACTATTACACCTTGTCAGGCGCTGACCCGGAAGGCATTTTTCCCGCTATTTTGGGCCACGAGGGCGCGGGCATTGTGGTCGATGTGGGGCCGGGTGTGACCTCCCTGAAAAAGGGCGACCACGTCATTCCGCTGTACACACCGGAATGCCGCCAGTGCAAGTTCTGCCTGTCGCGCAAAACCAATTTGTGTCAGCTCATTCGCGGCACGCAGGGCAAGGGCTTGATGCCCGACGCGACCAGCCGCTTCAGCCTGGACGGCAAGCCGATTTTTCATTACATGGGCACGTCAACCTTCAGCAACTACACGGTCGCGCCTGAAATATCGTTGGCCAAAATCCGCGAAGACGCGCCGTTTGACAAGGTTTGCTATATCGGTTGCGGCGTGACCACCGGCCTTGGCGCGGTGCTGTTCACGGCCAAGGTAGAGGCCGGTGCGAATGTGGTAGTGTTTGGCTTGGGCGGCATTGGCTTGAACGTGATTCAAGGTGCGGAGATGGTAGGTGCAGGCAAAATCATCGGTGTGGACATCAACCCCGCCCGTCAGGCGATGGCCCGCAAGTTTGGCATGACGCATTTCATCAACCCGAAGGAAGTTGACAACGTGGTCGATGCCATCGTGCAGTTGACCGACGGCGGCGCGGACTACAGCTTTGAATGCATTGGCAACACCAAGGTGATGCGCCAGGCGCTGGAATGCACGCACAAAGGCTGGGGCCGCAGCATCATCATTGGCGTGGCTGAGGCCGGTGCTGAAATTTCTACCCGACCCTTTCAGCTGGTCACGGGCCGCAAGTGGGAAGGCTCAGCCTTTGGCGGCGCGCGTGGCCGCACCGATGTACCGAAAATTGTGGACTGGTACATGGAAGGCAAAATCAACATTGACGACCTCATCACCCACACCATGCCGCTTGAAGACATCAACAAAGGCTTTGACCTCATGAAACGCGGCGAGTCGATTCGCGGTGTGGTCTTGTTCTGACAGCTATGGAATTGCTCAGTGAACATGCCTGCTTCGGCGGGCAACAGCAGTTTTATAAACACGACTCAAAGCAAATCGGTTTGCCGATGAAGTTCTCGGTGTTTTTGCCGCCTCAAGCTGCACATGACTCGGCGCATGGCCCAGTCCCCGCTTTGGTTTACCTTGCAGGCCTGACCTGCAACGAAGAAACCTTCGTAACCAAGGCTGGTGCGCAACGCGTGGCTGCCGAGCTGGGTCTGGCGCTGATTGCACCCGACACCAGTCCGCGCGGCGCGAATGTGCCGGGCGAGGCCGACAGTTGGGACTTCGGCGTGGGTGCCGGGTTTTATCTGGACGCCACGCAAGCGCCGTGGGCGAAAAATTTGCGGATGGAAAGCTACATCACTCAGGAATTGCTGCCGCTGCTGACGGGCGCACTACCGATCAACCCAGTCAAAATCGGCATTTTCGGTCATTCCATGGGTGGACATGGCGCGTTGACGCTGGCGCTCAGGCACGTGGGACTTTTTAAATCTGTTTCAGCCTTTGCCCCCATCTGCGCGCCCACGCAGTGCCCTTGGGGGCGCAAGGCGTTTGCCGGCTATCTGGGTGCAGACCAGTCAGCGTGGGCGGCGCATGATGCAACCGAGCTGATGGGCAAACTGCAGGCAGCACCCTGCCCCGGCGGAATTTTGATTGACCAGGGCCTGGCCGATAAATTTTTGGCTGATCAGTTGCACCCGCATCTGTTTGAAGCCGCCTGCGCATCGGCCGGTCAGCCGCTCATACTGCGCAAACATGCAGGCTATGACCACAGCTACTACTTTGTGGCCAGCTTTATGGCCGACCACTTGCGCCACCACGCTCAGCAGCTGCTATCTAATTAGTAGCTGCTCGCGCCCGTATTGATTGGGCTACAGGCCACAAGCACCAGGAAGCACCAGGAACCACCAGGAAGCACCAGGAACCTCCCAGGCAAATTAGCACAACCGCGCTTTGGCTGCGGCGTATTCACTGCGCAGCTGCGCCACAAAGTCTGCGGTGCTTTGAATCTTGTCAATCGCGCCAATGCCCTGGCCGCAGCCCCAGATGTCTTTCCAGGCTTTGGCTGATGCGCCTGCGTCTGCGCCGCCAAAGTTCATTTTGCTTGGGTCGCTTTCGGGCAACTGGTCAGGGTCCATGCCTGCGTTGCGGATGCTGCCTTTCAGGTAATTCCCGTGAATGCCGGTGTAAAAGTTTGAATACACGATGTCGTCTGAATTGCTGGCCACAATCATTTCTTTGTAGCCATCCACCGCGCGGGCTTCATACGTGGCAATAAAGGCAGAGCCGATGTAGGCCAGGTCTGCACCCATGGCTTGGGCGGCCAGTACCGCCCCGCCAGTTGAAATGGAGCCGCTCAGCACCAAAGGGCCATCAAACCACTGGCGAATTTCTTGCACCATGGCAAACGGGCTTTTCACGCTGGCGTGGCCGCCCGCGCCTGCTGCTACGGGAATCAAACCTGTGGCGCCTTTTTCAATCGCTTTGCGCGCAAACAGGTTGCTGATCACGTCGTGCAGTGTGATGCCGCCCCACGCTTTGACGGCCACGTTGACGTCTTCACGCGCGCCCAGGCTGGTGATGATGATGGGGACCTTGTACTTCTCGCACACGGCCATGTCGTGGTCAAGGCGGTCGTTGCTTTTGTGCACGATCTGGTTGATGGCGTAGGGCGCCGCTGGGCGGTCAGGGTGCGCAGCATTGTGCGCGGCCAGACCTTCAGTGATTTCGGCCAGCCAGTCTTCAAGCTGTGCCGCCGGGCGCGCGTTGAGTGCAGGCATGGAGCCCACCACGCCTGCAATGCACTGGGCAATTACC
>JANYED010000049.1 GCA_025363315.1 Polaromonas sp. | reverse complement strand
GACCTTGCTGTAGTAGCCCATTGCATCGGCTGCTGGCACTGTGCCCAGCCGTGTCGCCGTTTGTTTGCCAATCAGGCCCCATACCCAGTTACGTTCCTCAGCTGTCAGCTGGTTGCCCCACTTGGTGTCCATCATGTTGGCAGCGCCTTCTGCGCCGGACTGGTCGGCGCTCGCCATTTTGACGAGGGCCAGCGTGATGAGTTCTTTGCGGGTGCCGCGTATCGCCACGTTTTTCTCAAGTAAAAATTTGGCCGGGCTGTTGATCAATTCCGCCACCATGGCTACTGATTCTGGTGCGACGATGGCGACTGCCTCGCGTGCTGCACGCGGGCGATTGGCTTCAAGTGCCAGCCGCGCTTTTTGCCACACGTCTTGCGCATTCAGCTTTCTGGTGCCCACCAGGCGTTCAGCGGCTGAGCGGCAGCCGTCATCGGCGTCGCGCTGGGCATACCAGTTTTTACGCACTTCATCTGACAGGCGTGCATCTGCCGCCGGGTTTTTCAAATGCTCAACCAGCAGCGCATAGCAACGTATTTCCTTGTCGTCATTCATGCGGTAGTTGGCGTGCTCAAGGGCAAACGCGGCCCAGTCACGCCGCTGGCCCAGCAGCAGCAGCCAGTCGGCGCGCAGGCGGTCTTCCTGGTAGGTGCCGGGGTAGCGGGCAAAAAAGTCTTGTACCTCGCGCGTGCTGGCCTCGTCGAGCCGTGCTTTCAGCTCCCAGTACGCGGCGTACGGCTCAAGCGCATGGCCGGTGGCCTGGGGCAGCAGGGCGCTGAGTTTTTTGCGGTCACCACGCTTGAAAGCCTGATTCATCTCCACAATCAGGCTGTCCGCCTGGCTCGTCTGCGCGGTCGCAGCGGGCCCCAAAAAAGTGACCATCACAAAGGTGCAAAGAAATTTGTATAGCATCGGGGCATTATGGACAAATTAACCGACCGCCAAAGTAAGCGCAAAGCCCTGATTGAAGAACGGCTCAATCTGCCGGACCGCCTGCAACGTGCCGATATGCTGCAGCGCGTGATGCGCATTTGGCTGTTTGGCCGAAGCGACGAGGTCATTGGCGCGTATTGGCCGATCAAGGGCGAATTTGACCCGCTGCCTGCGCTGCACCGGTGGAAGGAAGACGGCGAGCTGCTGGACCAAGCACAAATGCGCCGCATTGGGCTGCCTGTGGTCGACAAAGTTCACAAAACCCTGAAGTTTCATGCCTGGTACCCCGGCTGCCCCATGCAAGAAGACGCCTACGGCATTCCAAAACCCAAAGATACCGAAGTGATTGTGCCAACGCTGCTGTTTGTACCCTGCGTCGGCTACGGGCCGGGCGGCTTCAGGCTGGGCTACGGCGGCGGCTTTTATGACCGCACGCTGGCGGCGCTGCTACCCAAGCCGTTTACTGTCGGGCTGGGCTATACCAACGGCTATTTGCCTGACATGGAGCCTGAGCCGCATGATGTGCCGCTGGATGCTTTGCTGAATGACAATGGAGTGGTGTGGCCGGTTTAGCTCTGTAATCACTACATTCGTTCGTTATGCGTAAGTATTTCCGCCTAAGAGCTGGTGTTATTTTTGTGATTCTCTTCCATTTTTTTGGTGGTAAATCTAGCTGCAACCTAATAGACACGGGTGGAAGCAGCACTTAAATTAATAGCATTTAAGACAACCAAGTTCGAATTCAGCATGGTTAAATTTTTAGTATCCATGCGCTAATCGACTTGATCAGAAAGGCTCATCTTGGCCCTAAATAAGAAAGACCTCGAAAGCTGGCGACCGGAACGCATCAAGAGCTTTGTTGCCGAATTTCCTAATGGACGAATACAAGACGTTCTTCAATGCCCCGTGCGCTGCGTGGATCGCAACTATCAGTCGTGACGATATTCAGCGGGTACTGGCAAGCAAGGAGCCAAAGCATGCAACCTACCGGACGCGTTGCGATGTAGCGTGGCTTGTTATCAACGCGGACACCGAGTCGACTTCTACGTGGTTTGAGTTCGACCCGTCGCACCTAGCAGACCCATTCCTGACGGACTTCAGTCGCGTCTTTTTGGTCCAGCACTTTAAAGGCAAGGCTTTTGAACTTAACGTTCGTACGAAAAGAAGCAATGAGGCTGAAATTCCGAACAACTTGACACCGAACAGATGACCTGCTGCCAGCATCATCCGCTCAATCTTGCCAAAATTTGCCAAAACTGCTAATCTCAAACCATTACAACTATGAATATATCTTTGCCCGACAGCATGAAAGCGTATGTTGATCAGCGCGTCAGCCAAGAGGGATATGGCACGTCAAGCGAATACGTGCGGGAGCTTATTAGGCGTGACAAAGACCGCAGCCAACTGCGCGCCATGATGCTCAAAGGCTTGGGCTCCCCGGCTACAGGGCTAGCGGATGCAGCTTATTTTCAAAGCTTGCGCAAGCGGGTAGAGCAACGCAAAAGCAAATGAAGCCTTTGGTGCGGCTGCTGCAAGCAGACCTGGACGTTGAGGCGGCACTTTCCTATTACGCGGCCGAAGCATCGCACATGGAATTGAGCTTTTTGGATGCACTTGAAAAAGCATATTTGCATATTCAGCGCAACCCCGGTACGGGCTCCCTGCGATATGCCCACGCGCTTGATATTCCAGGCTTGCGACTTTGGCCTTGCCGGCGCTTTCCTCACAGGGTTTTTTATGTGGAACGTGATGACCAAATTGCACTGGTTCGCGTTTTGCATGACTGCCGTGACATCCCAGCTACTTTTCAGGACTTGATTGACTGACTGATCGATTGCCCATTCATCCTCAATCCAGGTTGTCCACCGTATCCGCATCCGGCACATCGCCAATCGCTTTGCGCGTCAGCAGCGCCTGCACCTTGAGCCAGTCGCAAAAGGTGGCGACCTCGGGCCGCGCTACGTTGCGGGGGCCGATGATCAGCCAGTACACGAGTGGCGAGTCCAGGCGCAGCTTGGGGAACGGCTCTACCAGGTCGCCCGACGCCAAACTGTCTGCCACCAGCGGGGTGCGGGCCAGCGCTGCACCCTGGCCCGTCAAGGCAGCCTGGGCGATCTGGTTGGCATAGTTCAAATACAGCCAGCGCTTGGGCTCAAAGCGTTTGAGGTTTTGCGCGTCAAACCAGCGCTGCCAGGTGAGTATTTCCAGGTGCTGGCTGCGGTGCGCGTCGCCGGCTTCTATCAGCGCAAACTGCGCCAGGTCTTGCGCGGTTTTCAGGCGGGTTGCCGTTTTAAGCAGCCATGGGCTGACAACAGGCGTGAGCTGCTCGCCAAACAGGCGCTGCGCCCCCGCCGGAACGTTGCCCGGCACGCTGTAGCGCAGGGCCAAATCAACGTCGGTGGTTTCCAGGTCCACTGCTGCGTCTGTTGCATCAATGCGAATGTCAATGTCGGGGTGCTTACGCTGAAAAGCCTCCAGCCTGGGGATCAGCCACATCGACGCGAATGACGCCCAGGTGCTGATGGCCACGCTTTTGCGCCCGGCGCTTTGCCGGATCAGCCGCACGGCGGAGTCCATGCGCTGCAGCGACGGCAGCACCGCCCGCAGCAGTTGCGCGCCTGCGCCCGTCAGCTCTACCGCTCGGGTGTGGCGCAAAAACAAACTCACGCCAACGTCGTCTTCTAGCGCCTGGATTTGCCGGCTGACGGCTGACTGCGTAAGCGCCATTTCTTCAGACGCCGCCCGAAAATTAAGATGCCGGGCCACCGCCTCAAAGGCGCGCAACTGGCCAGCAGCGATGGGTCTGGAGCGTGCGTGGGACAAGGAATTGAGCATGTGTTCGGCACCTGACAAGAAGACTTTGATTAATGCGTTTTAAGAATCAATAGCGTAGCTCGTTTTCATTGGACTGCCAAGCCGTGAAGCGCGATTATTCGTGCGTGACACCATTTGAAGTGTTTTAAGGAGCACCCCATGAAAGCCTATGTCTCATCCCCTACCGCCCTGCTTGGCGACTCGGCGCAAACCGGCAACTGGGTGTTAGAAACTGGCCGAGCGATGACGGTCACCTCGCGCTGCGGTGGGCAATTGCTGGTTGTACGCGGCCGCGTTTGGGCAACACTCGGGTCTGGCGGCAACCAGCGCTGGAGCGCCGCCCCGCTGGCACCCTGTACCCAGTTGACCGACTATTTTTTAAATGCGGGCGACACGCTGGCGGTGCCGCCCGGCGCCAGCGTGGTGATAGAGAGCCTGGATCAGGCGCAGAGCTTGCCGGTTGCTTTTGCGTGGGCCAAAACAGCGCCAGCAGACGGCCCAGAGCGCCCACGGCGGGTAGCGGTGGCGCAGGCAGCTGGTGAGCTGGGCCGCGCGCTGGGGCAGGTGCTGCTGGCTACGCGCCGCCTAGGCGCTGCCGTGCTGCTAGGGCCAAAGCCCGAACAGCGGCTTGAAACCTGCCTGTAAACATCACATCAAGCGGTGTTTAGCTATTGAAAAAAGAGCTGTATGCGCCCTAAAATAAGGCGCTGCAGGCATCTTTCTTGCCATTTATCAGCGGTCTGATGGCGCTAAAACGGCGCGTTACCCATTCGGTTTTGGTTTAACCATGCGTAATGGATTGCGCTTAGGTAAACTCAGGGCTAATCTCATTAACACCGCTAGCCCGTCCAGGAAAGCCGTATGTCCACACCCACCAAAGCCTTTGCCTCCCAAGCCGACCTGGAAGACAAAAAGATCACCTTTGAGCAGCTCAGCGCTCATTGCTGGGCTTACACCGCTGAGGGTGACCCGAATTCTGGCGTCATCATTGGCGACAAATTCATCATGGTCAGCGACGCCACCGCCACGCCTGCGATGGCACAAGACCTGATCGCCCGCATTCGCAGCGTCAGCAGCAAGCCGATCAAGTATGTGCTGCTGACCCACTACCACGCCGTGCGCGTGCGGGGGGCCAGCGCTTACGTTGCTGAAGGCGCTACGGAAGTCATAGCGAGCCAGGGTACGTATGAGTTGATTGTCGAGCGCGGTGCGGAGGACATGCAAAGCGAGATGGAGCGCTTTCCGCGTTTGTTTCGCAACAGCGAAAGCGTGCCCGGCCTGACTTGGCCGACGATGGTAATTGGCGGCGGCAACCCCACCGAAGATGAAGTGCCCGGCAAGCTGACGCTGGATCTGGGCGGTGTCAAAGTGCAGATCTGGCACCCCGGCCCGGGCCACACGCGCGGCGACACGATTGCCTGGGTTGATACTGAAAAAGTATTGTTTTCAGGCGACCTGGTCGAGTACGAAGCGGGCGTATACACCGGCGACGCGCAGCTGCAGGAATGGCCCGCCACGCTGGAGGCGCTGCGCGCCTTGAAAGCTGAAGCCATCGTGCCCGGCCGTGGTGAGGCGATGAAGGGTGCGGCCAACGTCAATAAGGCACTCGACTACACCAAGCGCTGGGTTGAAACGCTGTATCAGGCGGGCAAGGAAGCCGCCGCTGAAGGAATGGATTTAAAAGCCGCAATGGCGCACACCCGCAAAACCATGGACCCGATTTTCGGCCACGTGTTTATTTACGAGCACTGCCTGCCGTTTGATGTGAGCCGCGCTTATGACGAGGCCAGCGGCATCAAGAACCCGCGCATCTGGACGGCTGAGCGCGACAAAGAGATGTGGTCAGCTCTGCAAAATTAGCGCATACAAACCCTGATGCGAAACGGGTGAAATATGGCCAAAATTAGCATGCTAACCAAGCTGGTTTATAACCTTGTTCTGGAGACGTTTCATGCTGCTATCCCGATTCATCACAAGTCCGGTGTCAATCGCACTTTCCGCATTGCTGGTTTTAAGCGCTGCCCTGCCGGCCACAGCTCAAACTGCACCCGCCGCACCCGCCGCAACAGGCAAGACCGAACTGCTCTGGCTCGGCCAAGCCAGCTTTCGCATCAAGTCCCCCGGCGGCAAAATCATTGTCATAGACCCGTGGATCACGGGCGGCCCCAAAGCCCCCGCACCGTATAAAACCGACCTCGCAGCATTGGGCAAGGTCGATGTGCTGCTGGTCACCCATGCGCACGTTGACCACATTGGCGACGCACCGGCATTGGCCAAACTCAACAACACCAAGCTGTACGGCCCGGCAGACATGATCACGCCGATGGTCACGCTGGGCATCTTGCCAGCCGAGCTGACGCACCGCTTTAACAAAACCGGCAGCGTCAAGCCGGTCCCTGGCATCAAGGTGACTGCGGTGGCTGCAGAGCATTCGTCGTTGTTGGTGTGGAACAACCCCGCCACCAGCAAGAACGAGTCGCACCCGGCTGGTGAAGCGGTGGGCTACATCATTGAGCTGGAAAACGGTTTCAAAATCTGGCACATGGGTGATACCGGTTTGTTTGGCGACATGAAGTTCATCAGCGAATACTACAAACCCGATGTGGTGCTGATGCCGATTGGCGGCAACTTCACGATGGGGCCTGAAGACGCGGCGTTTGCGGCCAACACCTGGATCAAACCTAAAAACGTGATCGGCATGCACTACAACTCCAACCCGCTGGCGGCGGGCACGCTGGCAGAATTTCAAGCGGCCATGAAAGGCAGCAGCGTCAAGGTGGTGCCGATGGCTGAAGGCCAAAGCGTCGAGTTTTAAGCAGCGAGCCCGTCAACGTGCCAGGTCCAGCGTTGCCACCAGCGCTTCAAAGGCATCAACAGCGGGTTGACCGTCCAGCTGCTCCAGCCGATTGAGCACTTCAATGTCGTCGACGTTGGTAAATGCCAGCGAGAAACTTTTGAAGCGGCGCTCTGCCAGCTGACCGTGATGAAAAATAGTGACGTTCGCGTGTCGCGTGTCAGTGCTTATGCGCTCCATGAGCGCCATCACCTCTTTTTGCTGGCCTTCAATCTGCTGGCAAAAGCGCATGCCGTCAAAAATCAGCAGTCCGGTGACGTGGTGCGCGGTGTTCCAGGCGCGCGACCGGGCTGAAATGTCCGAGACAACCGTGATGGGACACGTTGGCATGATGGTGCTAACGTACAGGACTTCGTAGAGTTTTGTGGCGGGTCTCATAAGCGCCACTAAATATAACGGTGGCCGGATAAATCAACAATGTCAAAAGACACAGCACTTTTTGCAACCGTTCCTCCTGCCCAGTGCCAGGCCTGTCGACTGCGGCAAACCGGCGCCTTCACGGCTGTCAAGCCGAAAGAGCTGGCATTCATTGAAACGTTTCGCGCAAGCACCGCATCGAAGTCAGCTGGCAGCACGCTGATCCATGAGCAAAAGCCCAACGGCAAGCTGTTCACGCTGTATTCGGGATGGGCGTTTCGCTACAAAACGCTGAGCGACGGGCGCAGGCAAATCCTGAATTTTTTGTTGCCCGGTGAGTTGATAGGTTTGCAGCAGGAGTTTGCAGACGGGGCCATGCACGGCATTGAGGCGGTGACCGATGTATCGCTGTGCGTCTTCAAGCGTGATGGCCTATGGGATTTATTTCGCCATCACCCCAGTCTGGGCTACGACGTGACCTGGATGTCGGCGCGGGAAGAAGGGTTCGTCGACGATAACCTGCTAACGGCCGGCAGGCGCAACGCCACCGAGCGCGTGGCGATGCTGCTGATGCACCTCTACCGCCGGTTGGAGCGGCTTGGTCTGGAGCGCACTGACGCCGATGGACTGGACGCATCGGTCGAGTTCCCGATCAACCAGCAACACATTGCCGACAACTTGGGCCTGTCGCTGGTGCACACCAACAAAACCTTGCGCCGCCTGCACAAGCTGGGGCTGCACGACCTGACCGATGGGCGGCTGCGCTTGCTTAACACCAAAGCACTGGAGCGAATTGCCGACTACTACGACACGCCGCTTAAAAGGGTGCCGCTGCTGTAGGGGTCAGCGTTGATTGGCCAGCGTCCTGAGATCTTGCTCATAGCCCGCCAGCACCTCAACCGCCTTTTTGCGCTGGTCGGGCGTGGTGTTGTTGTGCAGCTCGGCAAAACTGGCGCAGCCTTCTTGTGTGATGACCTCCAGATAGCTGCGGTAGGCCGCATCTGGCGAGGTGACACTACGCGCCAGCAGGCTGCGCATGTCTTGCTGAGTCGCGGCAGTGTCTTGCGGGTTGGCGATGACCTTGCCCACCGTTTGCAAAATGTCTTTTTGCCGGCGCTGGCGCTCAGCATAGCCTTGCGCGGCTTTAAAGCCTGATTTTTCAATCTGTTGTGCCATCAGGTTGCGCTGCTTGTCGTTAACGCTGCCGTACAACATGTTTGCGCGCTTGATGGAGCTTTTATGCCGTTTTTCAAACAGCTCTTTGGCGCTGCCGTCCAGATAGTCTTCGCGCCAGACAGCGTTGCCCTTGGCAAACTTGCGCTGCATGGTGTCCAGCTGTTTCTGGCTGAGCGTGGCGGCCGCGCGCACCGCTGCAGGCTCGGCGTAATCGGTCATCACCAATGCTTTTTGCCGCACGTCTGCAAACACTTCGCAGGCCTCTACAGCGGATATGTCTTGCGGCATTTTTTGCTGCAGTTTTTGGAGCAAATCGATGTACGCTGGCAACTGCGTTTGCCGGTGCCACGCCTGGAATTTGGTCAACTCCGCTTTGACCTGCAGGCTTTGCGCGTCGGTGAAGTCCACGTACCAATCAAGGTACAAATAGGCCAGGGTGGGTATCTGGTTGTAGGCAACTTTTACCGCGCTGCAGGCCTGCAGCGCCAGAGCCAGAGCCAGCAGGCTGATAATTCTGACCAAACGCTGCAAACCTAATGGACCTGTCATGAACGCTCTCATTGCAAAATCTTTTAAAACCCCCATTGATGTTGTCATCATGGCCGCAGGCAAAGGCACGCGCATGAAAAGCACGCTGCCTAAAGTATTGCACCGCTTGGGTGGCCGCGCCTTGCTGGGCCATGTTGTTGACTGCGCAGCACAGTTATCGGCACGTCGAGCGGTCATCGTCACTGGTCATGGTGCTATTGAAGTAGAAGCTGTTTGCGCCCGATTTCAGGGCTTTCCAAGCACTTTTGGTGCTAAATTAGACATCCGGTTTGCACGCCAGGAGCCACAACTGGGCACGGGCCACGCCATGCAGCAGGCGGTGCCCCTGCTAGCAGACGACGGCGTGACGCTGGTGCTGTCGGGCGATGTGCCGCTGACTAAAGCGGCTACGCTGCAAGCGCTGATTGACGAGTGCGACGGCCAGCGGCTGGCGCTACTGACGCTCAAGATGGCTGAGCCCACTGGGTATGGCCGCATCGTTCGCAGCGGGCTTGATGCAAGCGCCCAAGTGCGTGCCATCGTCGAGCACAAAGACGCCACCGATGCACAGCGGCAGATCACAGAAATTTACAGCGGCATCATGGCCGTGCCGACCGTCTTGCTGCGCCGCTGGCTGGCCCGGCTCGACAATCAAAACGCCCAGCGGGAGTATTACCTGACCGACATCGTGAAATTTGCCGCGGCTGACGGCGTGGCTGTGGTGGCGCATCAAATCACCGACGCAGCCCAGGTCGCAGGCGTGAACAGCCCGGTGCAACTGGCCGAGCTGGAGCGTGTGTACCAAAGCCGCTGTGCCGTGGCCTTGATGGAGCAGGGCGTGCGCCTGGCCGACCCGTCCCGCTTTGACATGCGCGGGCAGTTAACGTGTGGCCAGGATGTTGAGATCGACGTCAACTGCGTGTTTGAAGGCACTGTGAGTTTAGGTAGCAGGGTGCGAATAGGCGCTAACTGCGTGATCGCCAATTGCACGATAGCGGCACACGCAGTGATCCACCCTTTTACCCATATCGATGGTGAAAAGCTCGGCGTGACGGTGGGCGAAGGCGCACTCGTGGGCCCGTTCGCCCGCCTGCGGCCCGGCGTGCAACTGGGTGCCGAGGTGCACATCGGTAATTTTGTCGAGGTCAAAAATTCGACATTGGGAAAAGGCGCCAAAGCCAACCACCTGGCGTACCTGGGCGATGCGACCGTCGGCGAGCGCGTCAACTTTGGCGCAGGCAGCATCACCGCCAACTATGACGGCGCCAACAAGCACCGCACCGTGATTGGCGATGATGTGCAGATTGGCAGCAACTGCGTGTTGGTCGCGCCTATCACCATCGGTGCAGGCGGCACGGTCGGCGGCGGCTCGACCCTGGGCAAAAGCACCGAGCCGGGCGGCCTGCATGTGGCGCGTGCCAAGCAAGTCAGCTTGCCGAACTGGAAGCGGGCTGTGAAAAAGGCGAGTTGAGTGCGTCCCGATTTTTTGAGTGGATGCCGACGAATTGATTTTGCAGTGTGTGCTTGCAGCCGATACGGCATCACCATCAAGTACGATGCGGGCTCAAGCCCGGCACAACCGCTTCAAACAGCGCGCCCCAGTTGCTGCGGTGCGCCTCGATAACAGGCCGGGCTGAACAAAGCTGGAGGGCTGCATCATGCTGGTTTTTTGGGGAGTTTTGGGTGGGCTGACGCTAGGGGCTTTTTGGCCGAGCGGCGGCGAGTTGACCAGCTGGACAGGCACTGTTTTGGGCCTGGTCGCTGGGCTCACGCTGCGCTGGGCGGTGCGGCAAGAAGTGCGTCGCCAACTCGCGGCCAGTGAGCAAAATATCAAATTAATGGTGCTTTCGCAGCTCAAATCGGTGGCTGCTGCGGTGCCTGCCACCGCGCCTGTTATTCGTCAAAAACTGCCAGATGGTTTGGTAGACAACGAGCGGGCTGTAATGCCCGCTGCGCTAATAGGCGTACCCGAAGCAACATCAACCTTGACTCCCAGCGCCACCAACCCGCCAATCAATCCGTCAATCAGCCCGCCAACTCGCCAGCCAATCTTCATCCGGGAAAGCAAAGCTGATGCATCGACGCCAGCCGGTAGTGCACGTCCTCAAATCACCAGCCCAAATGTGCTCGAAAGCGCGGTGACCAGCGCCTTTCAGGCTGCCAAGGGCTGGCTGCTCGGCGGCAACACGATTGTGCGGGTGGGCCTGGTGATTTTGTTCGTTGGTTTGTCTTTTTTAGCCCGCTATGCCGCGGTGTCGGGCTTGCTGCCGGTCGAGTTTCGTCTGGCTGCTATTGCCGCTGCGGGCATTGCGCTGCTGGCGGTGGGGTTTAAAAAACGTGACGCCAAACCTGGTTTTGCGCTGGCACTGCAGGGCGCGGGCGTTGCGGTGCTGTACCTGACAGTGTTTGCCGCTTTCAGGCTTTATGCGTTGCTACCCGCGTTGCCCGCGTTTGGGTTGATGCTGGTCGTTTGCGCGCTTAGTTGTGCGCTGGCGCTGCTGCAAAACGCGCGCTCGCTGGCGGTGGTGGCGTTTTCGGGCGGCTTTGCGGTGCCAGTGCTGCTGTCAAGCGGGCAGGGCAGCCACGTCGGTTTGTTCAGCTACTACAGCGTGTTGAACCTGGCGATTTTGTTCATCGCCTATAAGCGCAGTTGGCGCGTTTTGAATCTGGTCGGCTTTGTCGCCACGTTCGGTGTGGCCACGGGATGGGGTGCGCTCAAATACGCGCCAGAAAACTATGCCAGCACGCAGCCGTTTTTAATCGGATTTGTGCTGATTTACCTGCTCACGGCTGTGCTGTATGCGCGTAATACGCCGACCCAGTTGGGCAATGCTGTCGACAGCACGCTGGTGTTTGGCACGCCGTTAGTGGGCTTTGGCCTGCAGGCTGGCCTGGTGCAGTCGTTTGAGCTGGGCACAGCCTTGTCAGCCCTTGGTTTGGGCGCGGTTTATCTGGCACTGGCGACGGTGCTGTTGCGCCGCAGTTCGAGCAACTACCGCCTGCTGGTGGAGTGTTTCATTGCTATTGGCGTGGGCTTTGCCACGCTGGCTGTGCCGCTCGCGTTTGATGCGCGTTTGACATCCGCCGTCTGGGCACTTGAAGGTGCGGCGGCGTTTTGGGTGGGTATGCGTCAGGCGCGCTGGATGCCGCGTGCCTTTGGTTTGCTGCTGCAAATTGTGGCGGCGGTGGCTTTTGTGGACGCGGCGAGTGCCAACGTGTCGGCTTGGCCGTTCATTAACGCTGCTTTTATGGGCGCGCTGATGATCGCGCTGCCGGCCATGCTGATCGCCTGGTGGTTGCGCGCTGCGTTGCCGCACAGCGGCTCAAGCTGGGCCAAACGCTATGCGGGGCTGGAAGCGCAACTGAGCGTGCCGATGTATGTCTGCGGCTTTGCGTTTTGGTGTGCTGCATGGCTGCTGGAAGTCAACCGCCGCCTGCCCACAGCGCAGCTTGAAGGTGACCTGCAAACCACCGCTGTGTTCAGCCACAGCACCGCGCAGCTGCTTGGCATGGTGGCGGTTGTTATCAGTGCGCTGCTGTCGCAGCGCCTGGGTGTTGCTAAAAACTGGGCTGTGGCCACCTGGCCCAGCCGCTTCACGCTGGTGGTGTTGGCTTTTACCTGGCTGGCACAAGTATTGAGCGGCTACAACGTGCTGAACACGCCCGCCTGGGGCGTGTGGTTGCTGGCCTTGGGCCTGCATTATTGGCTGCTGCGCCAGAACGACGCAGCCCCTGGCCCAACTTTTAGCCCTTTGATATCGAGCCGGTTGAACCACGCAGTGCATGTGGGCGGCACCTGGCTGGTCACCCTGTTGCTGGCCGACTGCTTGTGGTTTTTTATTGGCAAGGGCGATTTGTGGGGCAGCGCATGGGCCAGCGTGGTGCTGCTGCTGAGCGCGATTGCCGTGCTCATGGTGCTGGCCACCTGGGCGGGCCGGGCCAACAACGCAGAGCGCGCAGGCTCCTTCAGCTGGCCGTTGCAGCACTACGCAGTCAGTTACTACTGGACGGCCGCCGTGCCGCTGGCGGTGCTGGTGTTTTTTGGCGCGCTGGCCGTCAGCGTGCATTCATCGGGCCGCACCGACCCGCTGCCGTATATCCCGCTGCTCAACCC
Organism: Polaromonas sp.; assembly: GCA_025363315.1. GTDB lineage: Bacteria > Pseudomonadota > Gammaproteobacteria > Burkholderiales > Burkholderiaceae_C > Polaromonas. The sequence goes on along the minus strand of JANYED010000049.1, from coordinate 2,740 downwards.
GACCGACTTGACCATTGCGCTGGCGTTGGGTGGGCTGGTGTTTTGGCGGCGAGGGCTAGCTGGCAGCGTGCCTGCACCTGCTGGTTCGGGTTGGGTCAGGGGCCGCGGCGCTTTGGTGGCCGTCGCCGCGCTTGGCTTTGTGGCGATCAACACCGTGTGGCTGCGGGTTGCGCACCACTTTTTTGGCGTGCCGTGGCAAGCCGATGCGCTGTTTAGCAGCTTTGTGGTGCAAACCGGCTACGCTATTTTGTGGACACTGCTGGCCCTCAGCGTGATGGTGATGGCACACCGCCGCCCTCAGCGCACGCTGTGGTTGGTAGGCGCTGGCTTGCTGGGTGTGGTGGTGCTCAAGCTGCTGCTGATTGACCTGTCCAACGTTGGCGGTGTCGAGCGTATTGTGGTTTTTATTGCTGTGGGCGTGCTGATGCTGGTGGTGGGCTACTTTGCGCCGCTGCCGCCCAAGGCAATGACCTCATCGGTGCGCGATTTGCCTCTTGAAGCTGACGTCAGCCCGGCGACTGACAGCCTGGCAAGGAACACGCTATGAGACTCAAGCTCCCCAAATCACGCAACTTGTTTGCCTTGCAGCGATTGGCGGCAATCAGCTGTTTGATCGCCACCTGCAGCGTGACGTTTGGCACTGCGCTGCACGCGGCTGATGCCGAGAGCCCGCCGGGCTACGCGCTGCGCCTGCCCATCACGCTGGCACCTGACGCGCCACTGCAGCGCCTGCAGTTGCCTGCGCAAGCGCTGGTTCAGTTGCAAAGCAGCGGCTATAGCGATGTGCGTATTTTTAACGCGCAGGGCCAGCCCGTGCCGATGGCGCTGAGCCGGGATCTCACCAACGCCGCAGATCGCGGGCAGGTCAAATTGCCTGCGTTCCCGATCCTGGGCGGGGAGTTCACCGCCGCGCTGGACGGCCTGCAACTGCGCATTGACGAGCGGCAGGGCCAGCGCGTCGTGCAGGTCAGCACGGCAACTGGCGTGGCAGGCCCCGCCGCGCAAAAAGTGCTGGGCGCTTTGCTGGACGCGCGTGCCGTCAAAACACCGGTGGTGGCCATCGCGCTCGATGTTGCCATGCCCACCGCCCAAGCCATCACCTTCAACGTGCAAGCCAGCAAAGACCTGAAAAACTGGCGTCAGGTGGCCGACACCGTGCTGTTCAAGACTGACACCACCAGCCTGGGTGAATCTAGCGTTGAGCTGCCTGCTCAAGATTTATCAGGCCACTACCTGCGTGTCACCTGGCTTGGCGACAACGGCCAGACAGCAGCGACCTTGCCAGGGGTGAAGCTGCGCGGTGCCACGCTGACGACCGCGGCGAGCGGCGGGGTTACCCGCGTGGCGGCGGCAGTAGCGCCGCCTGTTTTGGTCAACCCGCATGAGTTCAGCTTCAGCTTGCCTTTTAGCGCGCCGGTCGCTGCCCTGCGCATTGACCCCGTGGGCGGCAACACGCTGGTGCCGGTGCGCGTGCTTGGCCGCAATGATCGCAGCCAGCCGTGGGCAACGCTGGCCAATACGGTGGTTTACAAGCTCACTGCGGGCGGTAAAACGCAAACCAGTGTCCCGGTAGAGCTGGCGGGTGCGGCGGTGCGCGACATCAAAATTGAAGCGGATAAAAAAACGCCCGGCTTTGCCGCAGCGCCTGAAGTCAGCGTCCTGTTTGAGCCGGTGCAACTGGTGTTTCTGGCCAACGGCGCGGGCCCGTTCACGCTGGCGGTGGGCGCGGCCAACCTTGCCAGCGCTTACCTCAACCTGCCCAGTCTGATTCCTGGATACCAGCCGGGTCAGGAAAGCAAACTGCCACTGGCCATGGTCGAAACCAGCGGCGCTGGCCCCGCCATCGCGGCGTCCGGCGCTGCCAGCAACAGCATTCCCACCCGCAGCCTGGTACTGTGGGGTGTGCTGATTGCCGGTACTCTGGCCCTGGGGGCGATGGCTTGGGTTTTGATGCGTCAAAGCAGCCGCGATGCGCAAGGCCATGCACCAAGCGGGCGATAAAGGCAGCCTGGCGTCTGCTATTTAATCAGGAGCTGCTCGCGCCCGTATTTATTGGGACAGAAGCACTTTTAGCTCGAATTTAGAGCGTTGGATGCTGAAAAACGCTTTCACGTTGCGCACGTTTGCATCGCTGGTGAAAAGCCGCTGGCTCAGGGCTGCATAACCAGGCATGTCGTGCACGTGAATGATCAGCACAAAATCTGGCCCCGGCGAGGTGCGGTAGCACTGCTGGACTGCAGCGTCAGCGTTGATGCGCTGCTCAAAAGCGCTTTGCTTCTCGTCACCCTGGTGGTCAAGCGAAATTTCAACAATCGCCGTCAGTCCGTGGCCGGTGATGCTCGCGAGTTTGTCAGGGTTCAGCAGCGCGACTTCGCGTTCGATGAGGCCTGCATCCTTGAGCCGCTTAATGCGCCGCAGACAGGTGGGCGGCGATATGTGGGCCAGGGCGGCGAGAGTCTGGTTGTTCAGCGATGCGTCGGTTTGCAGTGCGTTGAGTAGCTTGATATCTATGCCGTCTATGTCTATTTGTTCCATTTACAAACTGTATATGAAATAAAAATAGATTTTGCAAAATTAATGAAATTTACTTTCATAATAATATGAATATTAATCAGTTAGAAAAGTAAATAAACCGTAGCATCAGCGCATTGTTGATTTCCAAGGGGTTGCCTATGTGCGGCATTGTTGCGGGAGTATCTGCCCGAAATATCGTTCCGGTTCTGGTCCAAGGCCTGCAGCG
>JANYED010000384.1 GCA_025363315.1 Polaromonas sp. | reverse complement strand
CCCACGCTAGAGCCGGGGTAGAAGAACACTCGGTCGTGGCTTTGCACGCCATCCGGCAGATTCAGGGCGCTGGAAAAGTCCATGCCCACGCCGAAAACGCTGAGCGATGGAAAGCTGGCTTGCACCTGGCTGGCGGCCTCGCGCAAAAAGTCGATGGAAATATCAACCGGAACGTACTGGTTGGGTTTTAAATAAGGGATCAACGCGGCAGCCTTGGCGCAGTTGCCGGCACCCAGGTCAATCAGGCACGCGTTTTGGATGCTTGAGTCACCAACGGCCTGCACAATGTGCACGCTGTGCTTACGAAAGATCGCAGCTTCGAGGCGGGTCGGGTAATACTCGTCTGTCAGCGTGATGGCTTCAAACAGTTTGGAGCCCAGCAAGCTGTAAAAGTACTTGGGCGCGATGCTGGCCTGGCGAGCCAAAAGACCTGCGGTCAGCTCGCTTTGGGTGTTGGCATGTGACGTATCACCCTCACTACTCAGGTTGATGAATGTCGGCAAAGAGGCGGGCGGTGATGTCAAGGAAGAGTCGAAGAAGTTAAAATGTACTGATAGCATAGCGTCATGTTTTTACAACGCCGTCAGTTCATTCAAACAGCTTTTGTAGGCCTGTGGGCTGCCAACGGTGCCCAGGCGTCCAATGCGTATGAAGTCACGCCGTGGGCAGGGCCGTTGAGCAGCTTTTCTCTGGTCGACACCACAGGCAAAACATGGCAACTTTCAGATTTGAAAGGCCGCGCGGTGCTGCTGAACTTTTGGGCCAGCTGGTGCGAGCCCTGCCGCGCCGAGATGCCCACGCTACAGCAGGTGGCTGACCTGTACGGGCCTGACAAGCTGCTGGTGATGGCCGTCAACTTTAAAGAAAGCGCCCAACGCGCGTTGCAGTTTGCCAAAACAACTGGCGTCACGCTGCCGGTACTGCTGGACGTGGGCGGTAAAACCGCGGCGCAGTGGGGTGTCAAGGTGTTTCCCACCACACTGACCATCAACAGCAAGGGACAGCCGCAGCAGCGCGTTAAAGGCGAGGTCGACTGGACCAGCAGCGCATCGGCCAGGCTGATTGACGGGCTATTGAAGTCCTGACGCTTGGGCAAGCCGGGTAACTGCGATACTTTCAGCTGTTTTCTGAACTTCTCAGGGCACCTTTACCTGCCTTGATGTACGTTATCTTTTTTCTAAACCGGAGCTCTTTTTCATGACCACCGCACGCCGTACTTTCCTTAAAAATACTGCTGTAGCCGCCATTTCCGGCGCGTTGCCTGCTATCAATTTTGCACAAACACCGACTGCCCGGGTGTTTGCGCCGCAAAGTGGTGCCTGGCGCACGTTCGACGTAACGACCCGCGTTGACATCATCAACCCGCAAGGTGCCACGCAAGTCTGGCTGCCGATTCCGTCTGTCAACAGCGACTATCAGCGCTCGCTCGACAACAGTTTTTCAAGCAACGGCACCGGGCAGATGAGGAGCGACGGCAGCGACGGCGCAAAGATGCTTTATGTGGAGTTTGCAAGCGACGTCGGCAAACCGTACATCGAGCTGACGAGCCGCGTGCAAACCCAAAGCCGCGCGGTTGACTGGTCGCAGAAAACCGCGGTGGCGGAAGACGCTGACACTTTGAAATATTTCACCCGCCCGACAACACTGATCCCCACCGATGGCATTGTGCGTAAAACAGCGTTGGCAGCCACGCAAGGCGCCAAAACAGACGTCGAAAAAACACAAAAAATTTACGACTGGATTGTGGCCAATACTTACCGCGAGCCCAAGGTACGCGGCTGCGGTGTGGGCGACATCAAAACCATGCTGGAAACCGGCGACCTGGGGGGCAAATGCGCCGACCTGAATGCACTGTTTGTGGGCCTGTGCCGTTCGGTCGGCGTACCAGCACGTGATGTGTACGGCATTCGCCTGGTGCCTTCGGCTTTCGGCTACAAAGAATTGTCGGGCAATCCGGCCAGCCTGAAAGGCGCGCAGCATTGTCGATCGGAAGCTTATCTGAAGGGCTACGGCTGGGTGGCGATGGACCCGGCCGATGTGGCCAAGGTGATGCGACTGGAGACGGCTGACTGGATCAAAACCACCATCAACCCGGTAGTGACCCCAGTCAACAAGGCACTGTTCGGCGGCTGGGAGGGCAACTGGATGGCCTACAACACCGCGCACGACATTGCACTGCCCAAGTCCAAAGGCGAAGTACTGGGCTTTTTCATGTACCCGATGGGTGAAAACGCCGCGGGCCGCTTCGACCCGTATGCGCCGGACGATTTCAAGTACCAGATTACTGCCAAGGAGATCAAGGCTTAAAGTCTGACCCCCACTGTCAATCACTTCTTGTAACTCTTTGGCCCCCCGAGCGGCCGCTGCGCCTGCGATCTTGCAAAGCCAGTTCCGCGGCTCCTGTTTGAACTAAATCGGGGAGGTACTGAAGTCAAGCCTGAATTTGCTTTCAAACCGCCTTAACTCGCCCGTTATCGGGTCAGCAAACGCTATGGACTCGGCAAGCAGTTGCAGCGGCGAGCTGAAGTCGTCGTCCGGCGTATCGGCGACAGGCGGGTACATGCGGTCGTTCAAAATGGGCAAACCCAGCGCGTTCATGTGCACCCGCAGCTGGTGCTTTTTGCCTGTGACGGGGCTCAGTGCGTATCTG
>JANYED010000383.1 GCA_025363315.1 Polaromonas sp. | reverse complement strand
CGAATACTCAAACCTTGGGCCTGAAAGCTTGCAATAGCGATTCGCTCTTCATATTGAAGCTGCTGGTAGTGCTGCGGTTTAGTCATTTCTACACCTTAGTTGATTTAAGGTGTTGCACTTCAGATTTGATTTCGCCTTGGGTTGCAGGCAGTTTTATGCCCCAAAACCAAAAAAAGCCTGCAAGCGTTATTTTGAAGCCCAAAACACCCCGAACCAGCCTTGCGCGTCCGTCCAGTGCTCTACCCGCCTAAAACCTGCTTCTTTGAGCAGGGCGGTCATTGCCTCTAAAGTGTATTTGTAAGAGTTCTCGGTGTGAATGCGCTCGCCAGCTTTGAAGGCTCTTTCATGTCCTGGCCAGTGCACGGTGGTGTCGGCAACGGCTTGCAAATGCATTTCAATCCGCGACGCTTGCAAGTTGAAAAGCGCGACGTGCCGCCATTGCGATAAATCAAAATCAGCGCCCAATTGTTCGTTGACGTTGAGCAGCACGTTCTTGTTAAATGCCGCGGTTACGCCCGGTGCATCGTCATAAGCGGCCTCCAGCACGGCGGCATCTTTGACCAGATCAATGCCCAGCAGCAAACCGCAGGCGTTTCCCTGTGCAGGGCTAGCAATTTGCTGTAAAAACCGCAGCGCATCGGGCGGCGTGAAGTTACCCACGCTAGAGCCGGGGTAGAAGAACACTCGGTCGTGGCTTTGCACGCCATCCGGCAGATTCAGGGCGCTGGAAAAGTCCATGCCCACGCCGACAACGCTGAGCGATGGAAAGCTGGCTTGCACCTGGCTGGCGGCTTCGCGCAAAAAGTCGATGGAAATATCAACCGGCACGTACTGGTTGGGTTTTAAATAAGGGATCAACGCGGCAGCCTTGGCGCAGTTGCCGGCACCCAGGTCAATCAGGCACGAGTTTTGAATACCGGCATCGAGCACAGCTTGGGCAATATGCGCGTTGTGTGCTTCAAAAATGGCGGCCTCAGTGCGGGTCGGGTAATATTCATTCAGTAGGGTAATGGCTTCAAAAAGTCTAGAGCCCAGCGCATCGTAAAAAAACTTGGGTGACAAGGTTGCGACTGGCTTTAGCAAACTGGCTGTCAGCTCTTGCTGAATGCCGGCCGTGCCGGTGCCGTTGTTGGACATAGTTCGTGTCATGTTGATGAATTGCGGCGTCAAGGCAGGGGTTTTGTTCACGACGGGTTTGTCTCCGTTTGCAAAATGTAAATGCGGGCGAAAAACCGCTAGCCTACACCGACATCGAGCGGCGGCTGGCAAAACTCAGGGCGTCGACGAGTGCCACCAGTACCAGCATGGCCAGCAAAATACTGCCGGTTTCACCCATCTGGAACAGGCCCATGTGAAAAGCCAGCATTTGCCCCAGGCCGCCCGCGCCCACCACGCCTAGCACGGCGGCTGCGCGGATGTTGTTTTCCCAGCGGTACAGGGTGTAGCTTAGTAGCTGCGGAAGCACCTGCGGAAGTGTCGCGTATAAAAAGACACGGCCTTCTGCAACGCCGCGTACCCGTAGCGCCTGGCCTGGACCGGGCGTTGCGTTTTCAATCGCTTCGGCAAACAGGCGACCCAGCACACCGGCGGTATGTAAGCCCAACGCCAGGGTGCCTGCAAACGGCCCCAGACCGGCGGCAATCAGCAGCAGCGTGGCCCAGATCAATTCTGGAACGCTGCGCAGCGCGTTGAGCGCCAGGCGGCTCAGGCCACGCCACCGAGCAGGGTCGCCGTCGTAGGTTTTGCTGGCGGGCAGCGCTAGCGCCAGGCCCAGCACCACCGCCAGCAAGGTGCCGACGGCTGACATGGCCAGAGTCTCCAGTGCCGCTATAAAAAGCTTTTTCAGAAATGGTGGGCTGCTTTCCAGCTGCGTCAACTCCGCCAGAAAGCGGCCCATTTTTCTGAAGGCGTCAATCGATAAAAACTTGCCCCATTGCAGGTCAAGGGACCAAAAACTCAACACCATCAACGCCAGCACACCCAGCACAAACCAGCAGGCTTTGCAGCGCGCATTGAACAAGCGTGGCGGCAGCTTGTAGATGTCGTTTGCAGCTTTGGTGATGACTGTCATTCCAGCCACTTTCGCAGCCCAGCGCTGATGCGGTCAGCGACCCAAACCAGGCCCATGAACACCAGCAGCATGGTTGCGACTTCAGAGCCGTTGAACATTTTCATGGACGCGTCCATCATTTGACCAAGCCCGCCAGCCCCCACAAAACCGAGAACGGCTGATGAGCGAATGGCGCACTCCCAGCGGTAGAGCGTATAGCTGGTCAGCTCTGAGGCGCTTTGCGGCAGCAGCGCATACAAAAAGGTCTGCAGCCGGCCAGATCCATTGCGCAGCAGGCTGGTCGCCGGGTGGGTGTCGTCACTCTCCAGAATTTCGGCATACACCTTGCCCAACATGCCTGCAAAGGTCAGCGCAATGGCCAGCACGCCAGCGGTTGGCCCCAAGCCCACCACCCGCACAAACACCAGCGCCCAGATCAGCTCGGGCACACTGCGCAGCCCAATCATCAGCCAGCGTACCAGTTGGCGAACCACTGCAGGAATGGGTGCCATGCGCCCTGTCAAGCCAGATACCGACAACACACGCACCGACAGCAGGGCCAGCGGTATGGCCAGCAACAGGGCCAGCGTGAGCCCGGCCGTGGCAATCGCCACGGTACGCCAGGTTTCGCGGGCGACTAGGGCTAAAAACTCGCCATCTACCTTAGGCGGCACAAAATCGGCAATAAAACGAAGTGCGGGCTTCAAGGCGCCAGGTTCCCACAGCAGCCACGGTTTGAACTCGGTCAGCACCAAGAGGGGCCACAGCGCAGCCGTGCTTGCCAAAGCGCAAAATACCCGTTGCCGCCAGGCGGGGTCTTGCCGTTTGGTGCGCTGCATGGCGTGGGTAGGGCGCAGTGCTATCGGCATTGCATGGCGACGGGCCGAATCGCTAGCGGCTCGGCAAAGCCTTCGTCATACACGTTGGGTGCTGTGCCAGTCAGCTCGTCCAGGTGCTGGTCATACAGCTGGTGCAGGTGTTCAGGTGTCGTCTGAGCGGCGGGCAGGTCAAAGGCCAAGGCACCATCGCGCAGGCCGATGATGCGGGAAAAGTGGCGCAGCGCCATCTCCACATGGTGGAGTGTGGTGACCAGCGTCGCGCCGCGCGCACGCGCAGCGGTCGTCAGTGATTTGATGGCCTGCTCGGCCCGCGTGGGGTCCAGGGCAGACAAGGGCTCGTCAACCAGAAACAGCTTGGCCTGTGAAGCGAGCGCGCGAGCCAGCCCAACACGCTGGCGTTCTCCACCAGACAGCCTGTCAACCCGCTCGAACAGCTTGCCCGTCATGTCAAACTGGGCCAGAGCAAGCTCAGCTAGAGGGATGTCTGTTGGGTAAAAGAGACTGCTCACACTGGCGCGTAAGCTCTCGTGCGGCAGACGGCCTGCCAGCACGGCGGTAACGACACGCTGCCGGGGCGGCAGTGGCGGTACTTGAGGCGCTAAAAACAACTGGCCCCGTAAATGCCTCAAGCTTTTTGCAGGCAGCGCCCACGGGTTAGTGTCGTTGATTTGCAGCACACCACCAGACGGTTTGAGCGCGCAAGCCAGCAGCAGCAGCAGCGTAGTTTTGCCCGCGCCAGAAGGGCCAATAACCGCTAACTGCTCGCCACTGGTCACCGTCAAGCTCAACTCCCGTAGAGTAGCCAGCGGACGGTCACTAATGGACGAATGCTGCGCACTGCAGCGCTGCAAAGTGATGTTCATGGACAAAGTAACACTTATTTATTTTAGCAGTCCGGCGTTGCGGCCAGCGACTTCAATGCCTTTGTAGTTGTCAGCTTTGGTTGGCACAAACCGTGTGGCGCGCTGCAGGTCCAGCACTTCTTTGCCGTCGGGTGTGGCCTGGCTCAGGCTTAAAAATGCTTTGGTCAGCTTCTCGCGTTGGGCCAGTGGCATGTCTGCGTGCACGGTCCAGTTGTAGTCAAAATAGGCGGGGGTAGTGAAGATGACTTTCACTTTGGTGGGGTCTACTTTTTTGTCTGCTACAAATTTGTCCCACACCGAGATGTTCAGTGCGCCAGCATCGACTTTGCCAGCTGCCACAGCGGCAATCGTCGCGTCGTGCGCGCCTGAATAGGCGACCCGTTTGAAGTCTTTGTCGGGGTCAATATTGGCCTGCAGCAAAACGCTGCGCGGCATCAGATGGCCTGATGTGCTGGACTGCGAGCCAAAGCTAACCGTTTTGCCTTTCAGGTCGGCCAGCGTTTTAATGCTGGGATCACTGGTGATGAACACTGAGCGAAATTTCTCGTCTTCTTCACGCTGCACCAGCGGGATGACTTTGCCGCCCGACCGGATGCTGGCCTGCACAAAAGTAAAGCCGCCATACCAGGCCATGTCGACTTGCTTGTTGACCAGCGCTTCAACTGCGGAGGCGTAGTCAGACACGGGGGTGAATTCAACCTTCATGCCCAGTTGCTGCTCTAGGTACTTCACCAAGGGCTGAGCTTTGCGGGCTAATTCAGTGGGGGATTCGTCCGGGATCGCTGTGATCTTGAAAACAGCTTGCGCGTAAGAAGTGCTGCTTAGAGTGATTGCCGCGGTTAGAGCGGCAATGCTGAGGAGTGATTTAAAGTTTTGAAAAGAAAAGTAAGCCACGTTGGTGTTCTTTCTGGCGGGGAAGGTAATGAAAGGCCCGATGTAACGCCGTAGGTATTTTGGCTGAAAGGCGGCGCACAACTGAAAAATGACGCAATAACCGTAAAAAGTGGCGTTATCTCGCGTGAGCCGACTGCGGCGCTAGGGTGAGCTGGGTGTTGAAGCTACGTGCCCCGCCTGTTACCGGGTCCGTAAACATGATCGACCTGGCCAGCAACTGCAGCGGCGAGCTGAAGTCGTCGTCCGGCGTATCGGCGACAGGCGGGTACATGCGGTCGTTCAAAATGGGCAAACCCAGCGCGTTCATGTGCACCCGCAGCTGGTGCTTTTTGCCTGTGACGGGGCTCAGTGCGTATCTG
>JANYED010000365.1 GCA_025363315.1 Polaromonas sp. | reverse complement strand
TGCTTGGCGGCAATAGCTTTGAAGAGCTGTACAAATACTACGGCAAGCAAATAGCCGTTAGCCACGACAGTACATCAAATATAACCGTGCTGACAGTACGCGCCTACACAGCGGAGCAGGCCTTTGCTATTAATGAACTACTGCTAAGCATGAGCGAGCGCCTAGTTAATCAGATCAATGAGCGCGGCCGCCAGGACCTGGTCAAGTACGCCCAAACCGAAGTGACCGAGGCCGAGAAAAAAGCCAAAGACGCCGCAGTGGCGCTGGCCGGCTACCGCAACCAGCGAGCCGTATTTGACCCTGACCGTCAATCCGCCATACAGCTGCAGCAGGTCAGCAAACTGCAAGACGAATTGATCGCATCCAAAATGCAGTTGATTCAGGTTCGCAGCCTAGCGCCAGACAACCCGCAAATCCCCGTGTTGCAAAAACGCGTTACTGGCCTGCAACAAGAAATTGAAACCGAGATGGCTAAGGTTGCAGGGAGCGGCGACAATTCATTGACCAACAAGGCCGCAGATTTTGAGCGCTTTAATCTGGAAAGAGCATTTGCCGACCGGCAGCTGGCATCAGCCATGACGTCACTCGAAAACGCCAAAAACGAAGCCCGCCGCAAAGCGCTGTACCTTGAGCGCATTGTGCTGCCGAACAAGCCGGATATGGCGCTGGAACCCAGGCGCATCCGGATCATCCTGTCTACCTTCGCGCTTGGCATGGTTGCCTGGGGCATCTTGACGATGCTATTGGCTGGTGTGCGCGAGCATCAAGACTAAAGCGGTGTAGATTGAAAAACGCATCAGCACTGAGCCGCTCCTGGGCCATCCAAAGCAGGGTGATTGGCGCGCTGCTAATGCGCGAAGTGCTCACGCGTTTTGGCCGCCACAACATCGGCTTTTTATGGTTGTTTGTTGAGCCTATGCTATTTACGCTTGGCGTTACCGCGCTGTGGACGCTCGTCGGGGCAGCGCATGGCTCAAATTTGCCGATCGTAGCTTTCGCTATTACGGGTTATTCCAGCGTTCTGCTTTGGCGCAATATGCCGGCCCGATGTATTGGTGCCGTCGGCCCCAACCTCGCACTCATGTACCACCGGCACGTCAAGGTGATTGACGTTTTTGCCTCACGCTTGCTGCTAGAGGCGGCTGGCGCAACCATCTCATTTGTAGTTTTAAGCGTGTTTTTTTCAGCAATTGGCTGGATTCAGATGCCCGAAGACATCAGCAAAGTGATCTTTGCATGGTTCATGCTTGCGTGGTTTGGCTTTTCACTTGCGCTGTTGATGGGCGCATTAAGCGAACAATCTGAAATTATCGAGAAGCTCTGGGGGCCTACTTCGTACCTGCTTTTTCCGTTGTCGGGGGCTGGCTTTATGGTTGATGCACTACCCACAGGAGCACAAAGTTTAATTTTGTTGCTCCCAATGGTGCACGGCGTTGAACTATTGCGCGAAGGTTACTTTGGCACGGCATTTAAAGCGCACTACAGCGTGGCTTATATGTCTGTGGTGTGTACCGCGCTCACGCTTTTGGGCTTGGCCAAAACGCGTCAAGTCAGTCGCACGGTGATGCCTGAATGATCCACATCGACCACATCACCAAACGCTATGGCACGCGACAAGGTGATGTCACGGTGCTAGACGACATAAATCTCATTGTCAAACCCGGTGAGAAGGTCGGCATCTTGGGCCGCAACGGTGCGGGCAAGTCCACCATGATTCGGTTGATCAGCGGGGCTGAAAGGCCAAGCTCGGGCCACATTAAGCGCAGCATGAGCGTTTCTTGGCCGCTAGCTTTTGGCGGCGCTTTTCAGGGCACGCTAACGGGACTCGACAACCTTCGTTTTATCTGCCGTGTGTACGGCACCAGTGCTGACGACAAGATTGAGTTTGTACAAGAGTTTTCTGAGCTGGGCCGCTACCTGCGCGAGCCAGTCAAAACTTATTCAGCCGGCATGCGTGCCCGGCTGGCGTTTGCCATCAGCATGGTGGTTGAGTTTGACTGCTTTTTAATTGACGAAATTGTGGCCGTAGGCGACAGCCGCTTTCATGAAAAGTGCCGTGTTGAGCTGTTTGAAAAGCGTAAAGACCGCGCCATGATTATTGTGTCGCATGACGCTGGCTACGTGCGCGAGCACTGCGACCATGCCGCTGTGTTGGTCAAAGGCAAGCTCACCGCATTCCCGCAAGTTGATGACGCTTTTGCGTATTACCTAGACCACGCGGCCGAATGATGCCAATCGCCCCTCATTTGCCTGGTTGGCTGCTTAAGCGGCTGCCAGTCCCGCTTGCCCGGCGTTGTGTTCAGCACCGTGTAGACGGCAGCATCCCGGCGGTCCAACAGTCTGCACCAACTGAACCCACCCGGCAACTGCTGGTTGATGTTTCCGTCATTTATAAAAGCGACGCACGCACTGGCATTCAGCGCGTGGTGCGGTCGCTGTTGCTGCAGTTGTTAAAAGCGCCGCCAGTAGGCTACAGCGTTCGCCCCATATTTGCCACGCGGCAACATGGCTATCGATATGCAACTTCCCATTTTCTTGAGCAGGCAGCGCAAGCACAAGCTACAGCCAGCATGCCCATGCCGACAGAAAAGCAAAAGGAAGTGCAGGTAAAAAACGGCGATCTGTTTTTAGCCCTAGACCTTGCCGCCCACCTTTTGCCCCGCCACCAGGCACAGGTACTGAGCTGGAAGCGGGGCGGCGTGAAAGTGCATGTGCTGGTGTATGACCTGCTGCCATTGCAACACCCTGAGTGGTTTCAAGCCAGAACCACGCGCAACTTCAAACGCTGGATCAAGTGGTTGGCTGTGTATGCCGACGGTGCTATTTGTATCTCTGAAACCGTCAGACTGGAACTGCGCACATGGCTAAGCGCCAGCTTTGGCATGCCGCCCGCTACCTTGCCTGCCAGCACCATCGTATTAGGAGCTGACATTGATGCCAGCGCGCCAAGCGACGGCCTTCCGGCCGATGCAACGTTTTTGTTGGCCCGACTGCGCAGTATCCCCGCCGTTTTGACGGTGGGCACACTTGAGCCGCGCAAAGGCTACGACCAAGTACTCGCAGCTTTTGAGCAACTTTGGCAACAACAGGGCACTCTCACTTTCCCTATATTAATTATTGTGGGTCGGCCCGGCTGGAAGACTGAAGCGCTCCAAGAAAAACTGCGAAAACATCCGCAAGCAAACCAACGACTTTTCTGGCTTGAAGATGCCAGCGATGAATACCTAGCGCGTCTGTACGCCGCCTGCAGCGGCGTACTGGTAGCTTCTAAGGCAGAAGGCTTTGGCCTACCGCTAATTGAAGCCGCACTGCACCACAAGCCCGTGCTGGCGCGCGACTTACCAGTATTCCGCGAAGTCGCTTTGCCAGGCGTTACATTTTTTTGCGGCGATAGCCCTGCAAGCTTGGCTAACAACATTACTGCCTGGCTGACAAAAGCGCGGTTTGAAGGTCAAATCAGTCAGCGCCAAAGTCATAGCCCAAGTGTTACCACATGGCATACTGCGGCCGAGCATCTGTTGCAGTCGCTGGGGCTGTTGGCCCAAACACCGTCCGCTGTTACCCGAGGGGTCGCAGCGTGAGCATCATCTCGTATGCCCAGAACTTTGAAGACGTGATGCTCTGGCGTGCGCTTCGCCACGTACCTAACGGGTTTTACATCGATGTAGGTGCCCAGCACCCGGTGGTTGATTCAGTTAGCAAGGCTTTTTATGAGCACGGCTGGCGCGGCACACATGTAGAAGCCACACCCCGGTATGCCGAGCTTCTTAGGCAAGACCGACCCGACGAAACCGTGCTGCAGACCGCACTGTCCGATAGGCACGGTACGCTCACTTTTTACGAAATTCCTGATACGGGTCTGTCTACGGGCGACAAATCCATCGCTGAAAAGCATCAGGCACGTGGCTTTGTCGTTAAGGAAATCACCGTCCCGTGCATTGCCTTGGCCGATGTGTTTGACCAGGCGGGACGGCGAGATATTCACTGGCTGAAGATTGATGTGGAGGGCATGGAGCCGCAAGTGTTGGCGGGCTGGGGAGATTCCGCTGCCCGGCCTTGGATTGTGGTGGTCGAGAGTACTTTGCCGTCAACACAGATAGAGACGAACGCAGCTTATGAGCATTTTCTCTTCCAGCGTGGCTACCAGGCCACTTACTTTGATGGGTTGAACCGCTTTTACTTATCACCCGAACACCCAGAGCTGATACAGGCTTTTCGTTTTGGGCCCAACGTATTCGACGGTTTCACGCTTGATGGTTCGGCGTCCGCGCCCTTTTGTGCTCGACTAAATGCGCAGCAGCAGCAGCAGAAAGAGG
>JANYED010000364.1 GCA_025363315.1 Polaromonas sp. | reverse complement strand
GCCGTGTTTGCCAGCGGCAGCTTGTCGCACCACTTTGCCGACAACGGCAAAGCACCTGAATACGCGTTTAAAACCTACAACGCATTTTTAGAACAGGTCGATTTACGTGTGGTTGAATTGTGGGAGCGCGGCGAACACAGCGTCGTTATCGACATGCTGCCCATGTACGCTGACAAATGCTGGGGCGAAGGCAAGATGCACGACACCGCCATGCTGTATGGCTTGCTGGGCGGCTCTGCTTACACAGAGAAAGTTGAAGTGGTGACGCCCTACTTCGGATCCAGCGGTACAGGGCAAATCAACGCGATTTTTCCTGTCGTACCCATGAAAGCCTGACATGCCGCATCTTGTCATTTTTTACACACTCAATATTGAAGCCAAAATCGACATGAGCGAGCTGTGCCGTGCTTTGGCAGACACCATGCTCAAACAGCTCGATGAAGCCGGTAAACAGGTCTTCCCTACCGGTGGCACGCGGGTGCTAGCTTATCCTGCTCCGCACTACGCAGTGGCCGACGGCAAGGCTGACTACGGATTTGTTTACCTGAACCTGCGTATAGGCGCAGGAAGAAGTGATGCTATTAAAAACGAAGCCGGTCGCGCCCTGATTGATTGCGCTAGAGCCTTGTTTGACCCTGTTTTTAAAGATAACCTGGTTGGCCTGACACTTCAAGTTGACGAGGGCGCGCAAGTCTTTGATGGCAAGCTGGGGAATCTGCATCCATTATTTCAATAGACATTATGTTCGACTCAAGTCTTATTAATAAACTGGCAACTGAGCTGCACCAGTCTGAAAAATCCCGCGTGCAGATTGAGCAGTTTTCTAATCGCTTTCCAGGCATGACGATGGAAGACGGCTACAAGATCTCGCGCGCCTGGGTAGCTATGAAAATCGCCGAGGGCCGCACCGTGTGTGGCCACAAAATTGGCCTGACTTCACGGGCCATGCAGCAGGCAAGTCAGATCACCGAGCCAGACTACGGCACGCTACTAGACGACATGTTTTTTGTACCAGGAGACATCCCTCCGAACCGATTTATTGCCCCGCGTGTGGAGGTTGAATTGGCCTTTGTATTGAAGCGCAAACTGGAAGGCGACCGCATCACAATCGACCACGTGCTAGCAGCGACTGACTATGTGACACCCGCCATTGAAATTATTGATGCTCGCATTGAGCAGTTTGACCGGCACACCAAAGCCCCACGCAAGGTGTTTGACACCATCTCTGACAACGCCGCCAACGCAGGCATCGTGCTGGGCGGCAATAAGACCCTGCCTGGCGCAGTTGACCTGCCCTGGGTAGGCGCGATATTGCGGCAAAACGGCATAGTGGAAGAAACCGGTTTGGCCGCAGGCGTGCAAGGCCACCCAGCAATTGGTGTGGCGTGGCTGGCACGCAAGCTGCATGCCTGGGGCGAATGCCTTCAGGCGGGTGAGGTGGTGCTGGCAGGTTCGTTCACCCGGCCCGTCACCGCAGCCAAAGGCGATGTGTTCGACGCTGACTACGGGCCCCTCGGCCGTTTTGAATTTCAATTTGTTCTAGGCTAATGACATGCAACTCCCCATTAATACCTTCAAACAAGCCCTGCAAAACAAGCAAGCGCAAATTGGCCTGTGGATGAGCCTGGCCGACAGCTACGCGACGGAAATTACGGCGGGCGCTGGTTTTGACTGGCTGCTGATTGACGGAGAACACGCACCCAACGATTTGCGCAGCGTGCTGCAGCAACTGCAAACCATGGCCGCTTACCCAGATACGCACCCCATTGCGCGGCTACCCATGGGCCACGGCCATGTCGGTGAAATGCTGGTCAAGCAATACCTGGACCTGGGCGTTCCAACGCTGCTGATACCGATGGTGGACACAGCTGAACAAGCCCAGGCACTGGTGCGCGCGGCGCGTTACCCGCAAGATGACGGTGGCGGAGGCATCAGGGGCATGGCGGGCGCTCGAGCATCACGCTTTGGCCGCTACCCGAATTACGCGCGTCAAGCCAATGCACAGGTGTGTTTGCTGGTGCAGGCTGAAAGCAAAACCGCGCTTGACAACCTGGACGCAATTGCTGCCGTTGAAGGTGTTGACGGTGTCTTCATTGGGCCGGCTGATTTGTCCGCTTCAATGGGTTACGTCGGGCAACTGACACATCCCAAAGTAC
This sequence comes from Polaromonas sp., assembly GCA_025363315.1. Classification (GTDB taxonomy): domain Bacteria; phylum Pseudomonadota; class Gammaproteobacteria; order Burkholderiales; family Burkholderiaceae_C; genus Polaromonas. The sequence continues at coordinate 1,076 of JANYED010000364.1, read as the reverse complement.
TAGCCGCCATCGAAGACGCCATTGCGCGCATCAAGCGGGCAGGCAAAGCTGCGGGCATTTTGACAACCGACGAGACTTTGGCAAAGCATTACCTGGCGCTAGGCGCGCTGTTTGTGGCCGTGGGCTTGGACACCAACTTGCTGGTACGGCACACCAGCGCCTTGGCGGCGCGCTTCAAAGCGATTTCGCAGCCTGATGAGATGAATAAAACCTACTGACTTTCCCAATGATGACTTGCAAACGGGGTAGTGGGCGCAAGAACATGGCACTATCGCTTTTTACTCAACATACCGGAGATTTTTCATGACTATTTCACGTCGTCACGTCATTCAATCTGCAAGTGCATCTGTATTGCTGGCGACCGTTGCGCAGGCCGCCTGGGCGCAAGCACTGGACAACCTCAAAATCGTTACTGGCTTTGCTGCGGGCGGCACGTCTGACACTCTTTGCCGCCGCGTGGCCACCCGCATGGGGCCTGACTACGCAAAAACAGCTGTAGTTGAAAACAAGTCCGGCGCAGGTGGGCAGATCGCCGTGCAGTTTGTTAAAGAGGCCAAACCCGACGGCATGACGCTGCTGCAAACGCCCACGTCCATCCTCACCATTTACCCGCACATTTACAAAAAGCTGCCATACGACCCGCTGGTGGATCTGATGTCCGCATCGCTGGCTTGCGTGTTTGACTTTGGCTTGGCTGTTGGGCCAGCGGTGCCTTTGAGCGTCAAAACGGTACCCGAGTTTTTGGCCTGGGCCAAAGCCAACCCGCTGGGCGCTAATTTCGGTTCGCCCGCAGCGGGCTCGACGCCGCACTTTATCGGCGCACTGCTTGGCAAAAGCGCGGGCATTGATTTGAAGCACGCGGCTTATCGTGGCACGCAACCCGCCATGCTTGATTTATTAGGTGGCAACATCTCGGCCGTTTCTGGCCCCATTGGTGATTTGACCCAGCATTTGCCGACTGGCAAGGTCCGCATTTTGGGCACGTCGGGTGCCAAGCGCAACCGCTTTGCGCCTGACGTCCCGACTTATGCCGAGCAAGGTTTGAAAGACGCTACGCACAGCGAGTGGTTTGCCTT
>JANYED010000338.1 GCA_025363315.1 Polaromonas sp. | reverse complement strand
TTCTTTGCCTTTTGCTTTCCATTGCGCGCCCATGATGTGGATTCCTTGTTATGGTTAGCGCTGTAGCGCTGTATCAATTCCGCTGGGGTATGTTAAGCCCTTTAGCTACTGCTGGTCGCGCCACAAAGGCATTCAGCACGCGCTGTACGTTCGCAAAATCTGTGAAGCCGACCAAGTCGCCCGCTTCATAAAAACCAACCAGATTACGCACCCAGCCAAAGGTGGCGATGTCGGCAATCGTATAGGCGTCCCCCATGATCCAGTCACGGCCTTCCAGGCGCTTGTCGAGCACGCCGAGCAGCCGTTTTGACTCGGCCACATAGCGGTCACGCGGGCGCTTGTCTTCGTAGTCTTTGCCTGCAAATTTATGAAAAAACCCGAGCTGACCAAACATCGGCCCCAGGCCCCCCATTTGCCACATCACCCACTGAAGGGTCTCGTAGCGGGCTGCTGGGTCTGTCGGTAAAAACTGACCTGTCTTTTCGGCCAGGTAGATCAAAATCGCGCCCGACTCAAACAGCGCGAGCGGCTTGCCGCCGGGGCCGTTGGGGTCAAGAATCGCAGGGATTTTGTTGTTGGGGCTGAGTGATATGAATTCAGACGTCAGCTGGTCGTTCTTGCCGAAGTCAATCAGATGCACTTCGTAGGGCAGGCCGATTTCTTCAAGCATGATCGACACCTTCACGCCGTTGGGTGTGGGCAGTGAATACAGCTGAAGATGATCAGGGTGCTGAGCGGGCCATTTCTGGGTGATCGGAAAGTTGGGGAAGGCGGACAGGGTGGTCATAGACAGGAACTTTAAATAAAAAAACAAAGAGCGAAACAGCGTGGCTGCGGCGGGCTGGCTACATTTGCAGCGGCTTTGAATACCCTGTCATCTCCAGATAACCGCTGCCAACTTTTTTCCCGTTGCTATCGATCAACTCGCTCAGGCCTTCCCAGTAAATCGAGCCGGTTGACTGGCGGCTGTCGAGCTCTTGGTTGTCAATCATGGCTTTGACGGTGTAAGAGTCGGCCGGTGTGCGCACGATCCATTCGACTGGGTAGGTGGTTTGGGTCAGTGGGCTTGTCCAGCTGCGGACGGGTTTGAAAATCACTTCGCCTTTGCTGAAAACATACAAGTCGTTTTTAGCAGATCTGAAAGAGCCGCCGTCCCACACCGCGCCGCCGTCCTTGTCCCGCAGCCTGAAGGCGGTCAGCGCGCTTCCGTCAAGCATGTTTATGCCAATCCAGTCCCAGCCGATGACGCCCGGGGCCAGCAGTTCCTGGCTCCATTCGTGGTCCAGCCACGCTGTGCCTTGCACGCCAAATGTTTTGCCCTGCACGCGCAGGCTGCCGGTGGTGGCGAGTTGTGGCTGACTGTAGTAGTAGCTGGCCTGTTTGGCTTCTGGGCCTTTGCGCGACAGGCCGTTTTTGCCCTGCAGCAGCACGGCTTGTGTCTCGTTAAACTGCAGCTTCAGGCCAAAGTCGCTCGCTGGTAATTCGGCGGTGTAGGTGCTGCCATCAGCCTTCAATGACCAGTCGCGCAGCTTGATGGCCATGTCACTTTCACTGCTGGTGGCAACGCCAAAACCATCTCTTGCTATGCGCTGGTCATGCCAAAGTTTTTTGCCCTGCACATCGGTGATGGCAGCGTGGGCAAACAGCAGTTGTTTGGCCGCAAACTTTGACGTCATGGCCTGTGTGCTGTCAATACGCGAGCGAAAAAACGTGAGCTGAAAACCGAACTCATTGCCTCGCGGTGAAGCGCTAGATTTTGCATGGCCAGTGATGTACCACCACTCGGTTTTAAAGTCTGGGTGCGCGCCCCTGTCACGCGGGAAGACCAGTGTTTTGGCAGGCAGTGCACGTGCAGCCCGGCCCGCGGTAAGCGTGCCTGCCAAACCGGCGCCTGCCAGCAGCACAGCGCGCCTCGTCTGATGGTGGTCGTTTGAAATCTGCATGCCTTTGATTCTCGCAGCAAGGAGGGCTGCTCGCCTGCACGGCGATTTAAGTGCGTTAGCTCAGGGGCGCAGGCCCGGTTTCAAAAACCACCTCGCCGTTGGCGATGTTGACCACGCGCACCTGTTGGCGGGTGGGGTCGTCGACGCTTTTGACGGCAAGCGCGACGGCCAGCGAACGATTGGCAAACAGGCGCTTAAACGAACTGCCAGGCAACAGGTGTCCGAGCAAAGGATGTCTGCTCTCAATGCGGTACGTTGCAATCGGAGGCGTTGACATGATGAAATCCCCTTAGATGATGGAGGCTTTATGTTAGGCGCGTCATGCGCTGTAATGATGAAGATGGCGCGTCAAAACCGTGACAAGCGTAAACAAAAGCAAGCGCCTGATACGCGGCGAGTTACCAGTCTTCTTTAACCGCCAGCACAGCGTCTTTTCCCGCCGCCGCACGCCCGGCAAGCCAGGCTGTCAGCGTGCCTGCCAGCACCACGGCAGCGCACAGGCTGATGAGCCGCACCCAAGGCAACACCAGGTCCATCGTCCAGTGAAAGCTTTGCGGGTTGACCACATGCACTAGCACGAGTGATACGGCCAGCCCCAGCCCAAGGCCTGCGACGCTGCCAATCAGTGTCCAGGCCGCGCCTTCTCCGGCCACCACTGCCAGTATTTGCCGGCGCGTCAGCCCCAGGTGCGCCAGCAGGCCAAATTCTTTGCGCCGTGCCAGCACCTGCGCGCTAAAGCTGGCCGCCACGCCAAACAGGCCAATCGCAATCGCCACGCCTTGCAGCCAGTAAGTCACCGCAAAGCTGCGGTCAAAAATCGTCAGCGACAGCGTGCGTATCTGCCGGGTCGAGGCGAATTCGATAAGGCTGCCCGCACCCGCCTGACTGTCAGCTACGGCCCGAACGGCCGCCTCGACTGCGCCCGTGTCGGCACCGGGTGCCAGCCACAGTGCCAGGTCGTTGATGCGGGTGTCGCCGGTCAGGCGCTCAAAGTCTGCCTTGTCAATCACCACGGCGCCAAACTGACGTGCATAGTCGCGCCAGACACCCGCCACATAAAACTTCAACTGGGTTTTGTCTGCTATTGAATCACTAGCTGCTCGCGCCCGTGTTTGTTGGGCTAGCGGCATAAATGATGCCGAAAATGACGTGAAAACGGCGCCTAGGCGCGCGCCGTACAAATCAACCACGGCCTCGCTGACATAAATGCCGATATGGCCGGGTGGCACTGCTAACGGTTCGCCCACCAGCGGCAACACGCTGGCGGGGTCGGTGACGTCACGCGAGATCAAGGCCACAGCGGGCTGGCTCGTGCTGAGGGACACCGACGTGGTGCGCAGCGTGCTGACGCGTTGTATGCCTTTGACTTGCGCGATGGCTTGCACAAATGTGGGTGTGAAGTAAACCGTGTCAGCCGCGGCCGTCGAGCCCGCTGGCAGCGCGGTGCGCATGTACAGGTCAGCCGGCAACACCACGTCCAGCCAGTGCGTGACTGAGTCCCTGAAGCTGGCGACCATGACCGTCAGCGCCACCGCCAGACTGAGCGATGCGACCACACCGCTCACAGCCACCGCCGCGCTGGCGCGCACGCGGCGGGCGCGCTCAACCGCCAGCAGTCCCAAGAGCCGGTGCGCCACCAGCGGCGCGAGCTGGTCGTACAAAAGCGCCACCAGCCAGGGCAGGGCAGTGATGCCGCCAATCAGCAGCAGAGCGACCGACACATAAGCCGCCAGCGGTATACCAAAAATCGGTGGAAGCGCAGCCAACAGGGCGCCAGCAGCTATCAAAATAATACTGAGCCAATGCCCGTTGCCTTGCGCAGGCGCGGCGCCCAGGCCCTTGAGGGTTTGGGCCGGCGGCAGCTTTTGTGCGGCGCGTGCCGGCCACCAGCCGCCAACGAGCGCAGCCGCAACTCCCAGTGCGCCATAAACCCCCGCCGCCAACACACTGAATTGAAGCGTGGGCGCAACCCCGGCAAAATAGCCGCCACCCAGGTCACCGCCCAACACCTTGAGCGCCAGCGCCGCCAGGCCAGTGCCCAGCAGCAAACCCAATGCGCTGCCCAGCAAACCCAGCACGCCCGATTCAACCAGCACCAGCACCAGTCGCTGCCGCCCCGTCAAACCCAGCACGCCCAGCAGCGCAAACTGTTGCGCCCGTTTGGCCACACTGAGCGACAACACCGAAAACACCAAGAACGCGCCCGTGAACAGCGCCACCAGCGCCAGCACCGTCAGGTTCACGCGGTAAGCGCGCGACAGGTTGCTGACCCGGTCCGCTACATCACCCGGTTCTGCAGCAGTGATGCCTGCTGGCAATTGCAGCGACTGGATAAAAGCCGCGCGGTCTGTGCCGGGCTGCAGGCGCAGGTCAATGCGGGACAGCTGACCCACTTTGCCAAACAGCTGTTGGGCGGCGCCCAGGTCCATCACCGCCAGGGCACCACCTGCGGCGCTGACGCTGCCTGCGGTCTTGACGTCCAGCAGTTGCAAACCGCTTTGCAGCGTGAAAGCCTCGGGCAAGGCCTGGCGGGCCGCCGCATTTAAAAAAACTGCACCCGGTGTGAACAAGGCAAAACGGTCGGCGTCCTTTAACGGGATGGGCATCAACGCTGGTGTCAGCTGCAGCGTCACCAGCGCGTCCAGCCCAACGACACGCAGCGCGCTGCGTTTGCCGTTGGCAAGCGCGTAGGTTGTTAGCTCCAGGACCGGGCTGGCCGCCACCACAAATGGATGGTTGGCAACGCGCTCAAAAATCGCTTCATCAAAACTGCCCTGGGCTGATCGCACTTCCAGGTCGCTCTGGCCGTTGACGGCACGAACAGCGGTTGAAAATTCACTCAGGGCCGAGGCATTGATCAGATGCGTTGAAAACGCCAATGCGACCCCCAGCATGACCGCCACCACCGCAGCAGCATTGCGCCACGGGTGATGCGTGAGTTCACGCCATGAAAATTGCTTGAGCAGCTGGAGCAGCATGGGTTTGACCGGCCCCCTAGGGCGCAATGCCGTCGCTGCGCAAATACAAAACCCGGTCGGCCCTGGCGGCTGCCGCCTGCGAATGCGTGACCAGCACCAGCGACGCGCCGTGTTCGCGGGTCTGGGCGATCAGTGCGTCCATCACTTTGGCGGCGGTGGTCGGGTCCAGGTTGCCGGTGGGCTCGTCGGCCAGCAGCAGGCCGGGGCGATGAATCAATGCTCTGGCAATCGCCACCCGCTGCAATTGCCCGCCGCTGAGCTGCTGCGGCAGGCGCGCGCCCAGGCCGCCCAGACCAACAGCGCCCAGCATGGCCTCAACCCTGGCATTGTCCTGCTGGCCCAGCAGCAGCAAGGGCAGTGCTACGTTTTGCGCAACGTCCAGGTGCGGCAGAACGTGGAAGGCCTGAAATACAAAGCCCACATGTTCGCGCCGCAGCAGGGCGCGCGCATCGTCGGTGAGGCTTTTCAGATCAACCCCTTTTAGCGCGACCGTGCCCTCGTCCCAACTGTCCAGACCTGCCATGCAGTTCAGAAGTGTTGATTTGCCGACACCTGATTCGCCAACGATGGCGACGAATTCGCCCGGCGCAACGCGCAAGGAGATGTTCTGGAACACCGCTGCGTTGCCGTAGTGTTTGGCCAGATTTGTAATGTGCAGTGTCATGCGGATTGTTGTTGTAGATGTTGTTGCAGCTGTTGTTGAACCAGATCAAGAACCTGCTCCAGTGCACCCGGGCTGTCGCATGCCACCACGTGCCGCTCGGGCATGCTGCGCAGCCAGGTGATTTGCCGTTTGGCGAGCTGGCGAGTCGCAAAAACGCCCTTGTCGCGCAGTTCATTTATTGCTGCTGTTCCGCTGAGGCTTAGCGCTTCGTGCGAATCCAGATATTCCCAGGCTTGCCGGTAACCTACGCAGCGCATCGATGGCAAGTCAGCATTTAAATCACCACGAGCCCGCAGTGCTTTGACTTCGTCCAAAAATCCAGCGGCCAGCATCGCATCAAAGCGCTGGGCAATGCGCTGGTGCAACCAGATTCTTTCGAGCGGCTCAAGTGAAATAAGCGCTGCAGCGCCTTGTTTACGGGCGCGAGCAGCTATGCTTTCAGGAGTAGTTTTCAGGTGGAAGTGCGACATCGGCAGGCCTGTCAATTTGAAGATTTCAAGCGCGCGTGAGATACGCTGCGAGTCGTTGGGCTTCAAGCGAGCGGCCGTGACGGCGTCCACCACGGCCAGCTCGGCGTGCAGCGCGGGCCAGCCCTTGCCCGCCGCATCAAGCGCGATGCTGGCGCGTACGCCGGCATCGGCTTTGGGCATGTCGTCCAGTCCGTCAAACAGCGCCTTGAAGTACAGCATGGTGCCGCCTACCAGCAGCGGCAGCTTACCGCGTGCCCGAATGTCTGCCATCAGGCGCTCAGCGTCTTGCACAAATTCGGCGGCACTGTAGGCGCAGAGCGGGTCACGGATGTCGATCAAATGGTGCGGCGCGCTGGACAGCTCAGCCGCGCTGGGCTTGGCCGTGCCGATGTCCATGCCCCGGTACACCAGGGCTGAATCAACGCTGATGATTTCCACGTCATGACGTGCCGCAATTGCCATCGCTGTCGCTGTTTTGCCCGAAGCCGTTGGCCCCGCCAGCGCGATGTAGGCGGTGGTCATGACTTGTCCGCGGCGTCGGGCGGGTTGTCGCCATGGCGGCGCACCAGTGTCCAGGCGCTCAGCGCGATCAGGATGCTCCATAACCAGACGCCGTTGGTCAGCGGCAGCACAGTACCGTCCATGCGCTGACCCAGCCAGCTGCCGATGCCGAACGCCGCCAGCATCATTAAAAAACCATTCAGGGCCGAGGCAGCGCCCGCTGACTTGGGAAAAGGCCCAATTGCACCGCTTTGCCCACAGGGCTGGTGGATACCGTGCCCCACCATGAACAGGCCGAGCGGCCCCATGATTGACCAGACACTGACGACGCCCGCCCAAGCCAATAGGCCCATCAGGGTGCCGCCGCACAAGCTGATGCCGCCAGCCATGGCCACGGTCTGCTGCACGCCAAAGCGCACCAGCCATCTGCGGCACACAAACGTGCCTGTTACATACGACAGGGACGTAAACAGCATGGCCATGCCGAACTGCGCCTTGCTCAAACCCAGCAAGGTGATGAACACAAACGACGAACTGGCCAAAAAGGTGAACAGCCCCCCGTACGACGCCACTGACAACGCAGAAAACGCCAGAAAAGTGGGGTTCGACAAAATCTTTCGCCACGTTTGCAGCAGCACGGCGGGCTGCATGGCGTTGAGATTTTTGTGCGGCATGGTTTCTTTAAAGCGCAGCGCAATCAGCGCCAGCGCCAATGCACCAAAGACAGCCACCGCCAGCAGCGCAGCACGCCAGCCGTAAAACTGGGCCAGCAACCCGCCCAGCGGCGCGCTGACGCAGGCCAGCACGCCCAGGCCCGTCAGGCCTTTGGACATGATGCGCGCGCCGTCTTGCGGCTGGTACAGGTCGCGCACCAACGCACGCGCGCACATCACCACCGCGCCCATGCCCACGCCTTGCAGGATGCGCCACACAACTAGTTGGTCCATGCTGGGTGCCAATGCGCTGCCAATCGCAGCCAGCAGGTAGGCAACCAGGCCGCAAAGCAACACCGGACGCCTGCCAAACCGGTCGGACAGTGGGCCCCAGAGCAGCTGCGACACGCCGAACGCGAGCAACAGGGCGCTCAGGGTGAGCTGCGCTTGGCTGAGGGTGGCTGCAAAGCTGCTGGTCAGCGCGGGCAACGCCGGCAAATACAAATCAGTCGTGATCGGCTGCATTCCCAGTAGCATGGCCAAAATAACGACCACCAGCGCGCTGGGCATGGGGCTGTTGGTGGTTTTTTCAGAGGCGGCTGGACTGAGCAAAGTGGGCGTGGGCACTGACATGCTTTCAAGCGTAGCAGAAGCGTCTGTATTGAACGGTCCTACGGTCAATTCAACGCCCGCGCATGAACAGCGCGTCCAGCTCCCTGACGCTGATCTGCCGCCAAGTCGGCCTGCCGTGATTGCATTGGTCAGAGCGTTCGGTAGCTTCCATCTGGCGCAACAGGGCGTTCATCTCGTCAATCGTCAATTTGCGGTTGGCGCGCACCGCGCCGTGGCAGGCCATCGTGCTGAGCAGCTCGTTTTGCGCACGTTGCAGCACCGTACTCGCGTCGTGTTGGGCCAGTTCGGCCAGCACGCTGCGGGCCAGCTCGACGGCATCGCCTTGCGCGAGTGACGTGGGCACAGCGCGCACCGCCAGGGTTTTGGCTGAAAACGGTGTGATGTCCAGGCCCAGCAGGACCAGCGTGTCACTGGCGCTTTCAGCCGTGGCAACTTCTTGCGCGCTGGCGGCGAAGGTAGCGGGTATCAGCAGCGGCTGGCTGTGTATTTTGGCGCTGTCCATTTGCGTTTTCAGGCGTTCATAGACGATGCGCTCGTGGGCTGCATGCATGTCCACCACCACCAGGCCCTGGGCGTTTTCAGCCAGGATGTAAATGCCCTGCAGTTGAGCAATGGCGCGTCCCAAAACCCAGTCATTGGACGAATGGTCTTCAGGCGTATGGGTCCCAAGCGCATTTTCGGCCTGCGGCCAAAGCGCTTCAAAATCTGACACGCGGTGTGCATCATACGCTATATAATTAATAGCTGCTTGCGCCCGTATATATTGGGCTACCGGCTGATTTAATCCCTGAACGGTCCCTAAAACAGCACTCTTTCCGGTCTGAAGTACTGCGCTGGCGCGCGCCACGTCTGGTCGGGTTGACCGGGGGATGGCCAATGCGTTCTCAAACGCATGGCGCACCGCGCTGTGCACCTCGCGGCTGTCCCGAAAGCGCACCTCAATTTTTGTCGGGTGCACGTTCACGTCGACGCGGCCTGGGTCCATGTGCACATACAGCGCATACACCGGCTGGCGGTGGCCGTGCAGCACATCTTCGTAAGCAGAACGTGCCGCGTGGGTGATGACTTTGTCGCGCACATAGCGACCATTGACGTAGGCAAACTGCTGGTCAGCCCGGCTGCGCGACGCATCAGGAATGCCTGCCCGGCCCCACACGCGCAGCAGCGGCGTGCCGTCGGCGCGCACGGCTGTGCTTTGGTAATTCACGGCGACCGACTGGGCGACAAACTCTGCGCCCAGCACATCTGCCAGGCGCTGGTCTTGCGCATCAGCCTGCGCACAAGCGCGCCACTGCTCCACCAGCTTGCCCTCATGCCAAACAGTAAAGCCCACATCTGGTCGTACCAGCGCATGGCGCCGGATGGCTTCAACGCAGTGGGCCAACTCTGTCGCGTCAGTTTTTAAAAATTTGCGGCGTGCGGGGGTGGCATAAAACAGCTCGCGAACCTCGACGGTGGTGCCCTGGCCGCGCGCAGCTGCCTGTAGTTCGCCGGTGCGGCCATGCAGCTGCCAGCCGTGTTCGTCTTGTGCAGTGCGAGACGTCAGGCTCATGTCCGCAATCGAGTTGATAGCAGCCAGCGCCTCGCCCCTGAAACCCATCGTGCTCACTGCTTCCAAGTCTTGTAAGGAGCCGATTTTGCTGGTGGCATGGCGCCTAAGGGCAACGGGCAACTCTTCTCGCACGATGCCCATGCCATCGTCGTCGACTGCTATCAGCCGCACGCCACCTGCCAGCAGCCGCACCGTGACTTGCGTGGCACCCGCGTCAAGCGCGTTGTCGACCAGCTCGCGCACCACGGATGCTGGGCGCTCGACCACCTCGCCTGCCGCAATCTGGCTGATCAGCTCGTCGGGCAATTCACGGATGGGGCGGCGCAGGGCATGAAGCATCATTGGACTCAATTTTAGGCGCGAGCAGCGGGCAAAGTGCTGTCAAAATTGCCGCATGGAATTTATTACTTTTCTCGTCGACTTCATCATCCACATTGACAAGTATCTGGAGACTTTTGTCGCCAGCTACGGCGCTTGGGTGTACGCGCTGCTGTTTTTGATTATTTTTGTGGAAACCGGTGTCGTGGTGATGCCGTTTTTGCCTGGTGACTCATTGCTATTTGTGGTGGGCGCCATGTGCGGCGTCGGGTTGATGAGCTACCCGGCGGCTGTGGGCTTGCTGTTTGTGGCGGCTGTGCTGGGTGACCAGTGCAATTACACGATTGGCCGCTTCTTTGGCCCCAAAGTTTTTGCCTGGGAGAACTCCCGGTATTTCAATAAAAACGCATTTAACAAAGCGCACCGGTTTTATGAGCGTTATGGCGGCGTCACCATCATCCTGGCGCGGTTTGCGCCGTTTCTGCGCACCTTTGCGCCGTTTGTGGCGGGCGTCTCTGATATGAGCCGCAGCAAGTTCAGCCTGTACAACCTGGTCGGCGGCGCGCTGTGGGTTGGAAGCATCGTGACGGCGGGTTACTTTTTTGGCAACATTCCAGTGGTCAAGGCCAATCTTGAAAAAATCATCTGGGCGATGATTTTGATTCCGGGCCTGTTTGTGATTTACGGCGCGTGGAAAGCTGGGCGTAACTCCCAAATGCAGCCTTCGGTTAAAC
>JANYED010000308.1 GCA_025363315.1 Polaromonas sp. | reverse complement strand
GCCAGATTACTTGGCCTTGGGCATCAGTAGCTGCCTCGGGTGCGCCCAGGTGGTTGGTGTGCAGCCATGTCGTTTGCTCTGCTGCATTGCTGTTGGTGATGCTGCTTGTGAAAGCATTCCAGGCGCTTTTAGCAATAATTTGCAGGTCTAGCCCAAGCAATATGTGCGCAGGCAGCTCCTGATTTAATAGTGACTTGCCTTGGGGGGTGTCAATCACGGCAATCGGCATATCAGCCAGGAAGATGTACTGGCGGGTGAGCTGGCCTGCCTGGTTTAACTCTGCACTTAGTTGGCCGTTTTCATAAAGGTAGCGGGTGGTTTGTTCAACGGTGTTGGGCTGACCGGCTTTGGTTTGAACGGTTTTGCTGATGCGCTCGCCGCGGTGGTTGTAGGTGTAGCTGGCCACAAGTTGATTGTTTTGCTGGATCTACACACAGAGTTGACACAACTACCGAAACTGCTCGGGCTGGGCCTCAATCTTGACCTGATCGTTGTTGAATTTAACGGTGAGTTTGATGTTGCCGCTTTTAGGATTGACCCGTAGCGCCTCAAGCAGCGCTGGCGTCAGTAGCTCGTTAAGCGCAACGCGGCGAAGATACTTAGGAGTAATTGAATTAATTCGGTCTGTTTCCTCCATCCAAGGCTGTTTGTAAAGCTCGAAATTTGAATTTCGCGATTGCTGTAAAGCTTTAATTGCAGGGGTTGTCACCACCCATTCCACATCCACAAACTGCGGTAAACCCCGTTTACTGTCACCGGGCATAAAGGTCATTTGCGCACCGCCGCCCCCAGCTCCTAACCCTCCTGGCGTAGGCCCTTTAAAACCATCAGGGTCAAAGCGCGTCACGCCAATGCTGTCCTGACCAACGTTCAAGAACAACAGGGTCAACCCAACTGGTCGCTGTTGCCCTGTACCTGTCGCCTGCGCACAAGCAATCAGGCCTGCCGACAGGCCTATTGCTAGTACCCCCACTTTGAGCATCAAGGTCCGACGGCTATGTCGAAGTTGTAGTTTTGTTTGAGCCATAAGGCGTACTCCTTCATGTTGACATCACCCGTGATTTTTGAGTTGCCGTCTGCATCCATGGCAGGTTTGTCGCGGGCGATGATGAATTTTTTGTCAGTGACAATGGTAGCCGTTAAGCCGCCTGGGCTGGCAGTACGTCGAGAGCTGCAATTCGTTGACCTACCGTTGTTGACCCGGTCGCAAAATGCGCTGTCTTCGGTGCCGTTACTTTTATCGTGTACGACTGGGTTGGATACTGTGGCCCAGGCCCTGTTTGTGCCGTTATCTCCCCAATCAAACATCGTTACCCCACTTAGCTTGGCTTGGTCAGTGATCCAATTCAGAGCCACGTCTGACAGATCGCCTGTTCCGTAGCTGCCGCCAATATCGGCGTGGCTGCCAATGAAGCCGCGCTGGGTGCCGCGATCAATGCTTTCACCCGGGAACAAATAGCGGTTTTCATTCAAAGCCACAGCTTGAAATACGTTTTTAGCCTGTGCAGGAATGGCCAGTTGCCAGTCGGTGTTGTCAAAGCCATTGAGCCCAAACTGCGCCACGGTGTCCCACAAACCCATAAACCGAATCTCAACGCACTTGGTTTGGTCAACGCCGTAACGGTTTTGCCCGAGCCAAGTGGCTACGCGGTTGCTGAAGTCTCGAGCCATTGCCGCCCCGCGGCTAAAGCCAACAATATCGATATTGATTTTTTCCTTTGGCTTGGCTTTCAGCGTGTCCAAAGCGTAGTTGTCAAACTGCGCAAGCATGTAGTTCACCCTGGCTCGCCCAGTGTTGCCATTGAGCGGATCTGTGCTGTTGCCATTGATGCCGCTATCAGCGTCATTTCGGCCTACGCCGTTCATGTACCACTTCTGTCCATTCTTGGCATCGTCATAGCCCTGAAAGAACTTATATACATTACTGAAATCATCAACACCAGGCGGAGGATTGCTGTTGCCCGTCCCATCAAAAGCAAACAAGATCAACCCATCCGGGTCAATATTGGTCAGCGGGTTGTTAGCCGCATACGCATACGCATTCGGCCCATCGGGCGTGCCTAGCGGGTCAGGCGTCAGGTACTGGCCTTGGGCGGGGTCGTAGTAGCGCTGCCTGTTGTAGTGCAGGCCTGATTCTTGGTCAAAGTACTGGCCTGGCAGGCGGATGTTGAGTGTGAAGCTGGTTGCTGTTGAGTCTGTTTTTGCGTCTGCTGATTTAGCAAAGCTGGCCCTCATCACCTTGGCCACCTTGGCCTGCCCAAACGGTGCATACCCGGCTTGCCAGATCACTTGGCCTTCTGCGTTAGTGGCCAGCTCTGGGGCGCCTAGGTGGTTGCTGTGGATGAAGCTGATGGTGTTGGCTGGCTCACCTGTCAGGTTGGCAATCACGGTGCCCCAGCTTGTGAGCAATGCGCCTACATCTTGCAGAAGGCTGATGTTTTGATTCAAATAGGCCTCTAGCGCCCTGTTATCGGGCGCAGGCAGCTCTGGTTTTGATAGTGGCTGTGTTGGCTTTGTCGGGTTGGTGTCAATCACAGCCAGCAGCATATCAGCCAGCCAGATGTATTGGCGATCAATCTTGCCTTCGGGGTTGACTTCGGCCAGGATTTGTTTGTCTTGGCTGTACAGGTAGTGCGTTGTCTGGCTGGTTTGGCTCTGGTTGGTTTGGCTTTGAATGCTGGTCAGGCGGCCTAGCGCGTCCCAGCTGTAGCGCTGGTCTTTGCTGTTGCTGCTAGTGGTTGGCTGGCCGTTGGCGTTTGTCTCAGCTGATGCGGGGCGCTGGGTGCCTTCTTGCATCTGGCTTTGGTTGCTGGCGTCTTGCGCCAAGATGCGCTGCTGCTGGCCGTTGTAGGCGTAGCGCCAGACTTGTTGTTCTTTGGGCTCTTTAGCTACTTGGGATTCTTTGGATTCTTTGGATTCTTTGGAGTCTTTGGATTCTTGTTTTTCTGGGGTGGCTGTAGAGACGGGGCGCAATTGGTTAGACGGGCCCGCTTGCGCTGCACTGGTACTGCCTGATGAGCCACTGCTTTGTACGCTAGCAATGAGCTGGCCTGCCCTGTCGTAGGCGTGGCTGTTGATTTGCATGTCGCCTGAGTTGCTCAATGCACTGCTCAATGCGCTGTGCTGCTGGGTGTGCAATACGGCAAAGCCACGGTATCGATGGTCACTTAAAAATGGCTGGAAACCAGCAAGCTTCCGTGATGAAGCCGAAGCGCAGGCCTGTAGCGATCATCGACGTGCAACCGTGATGTTGCGCTGTCAGCTGACGCTTATGAAAGGCAGCTCAAATAGCAAAACTCGGCCTGCAAATAGTCGGTGCTAACTAGACCCCTAACAAAGGAATGACGCATGATTAACTTTTCGGATTTCGTTATCACTTCCATGGTCGTTTTGATGATCCTGGCGCTGCCATTGATAGTCGCCCTCAACAGAAGTAACAAGCGACTAGAGGCCAAAATCAAAGCAAAGAAGGAAGAGGCGGCAAACTGCCCGATATAGTTTTGCGCTCAAAGTTGCGGCGCGCAAACCCAGCACTTGTGAAAGCCCCAACCCATGAGATTCTGAA
>JANYED010000272.1 GCA_025363315.1 Polaromonas sp. | reverse complement strand
GGCTTGTTTTTGACAAGCCAAGGGTCGGCCAGCATATGGGTGTTCATCTCTTGCTGTACGCAAGAGATGCTTTCCACGCCACCAGCCACATAAACGTCGCCTTCCCCTGCGATCACGCGCTGGGCTGCGAGAGCGATGGTTTGCAAGCCTGATGAGCAAAAACGGTTGACTGTCATGCCGGACACGGTGATCGGGCAACCCGCACGCAAAGCCACTTGGCGGGCGATGTTGGCACCAGTGGCGCCCTCAGGGGTGGCGCAGCCCATGATGACATCGTCCACTTCACCAGCTTCGATACCTGCACGGGCAATGGCATGCTCAACAGCATGGCCACCCAGGGTGGCACCGTGGGTCATGTTGAAAGAACCCTTCCAGCTTTTGGCAAGAGGGGTGCGAGCGGTGGAAACGATTACGGCGTTGGTCATGGTTAATACTCCTAAATTTATAGCAATAAAATAATGTTGGATATGCAGAAAAGCAAACTTAAAGCACTACAAAGTAGTTCAGGATGCTTTGGCACCCTGGGTCAAAAGGCGGTGATAAAAACGAATCAACTCGGCCAGATTGGCGGTGGCGATACGCTCGTTGGTGCCGTGAAAGCGGGGCAGGTCTTCGGCCTTGGCGCGCACCGGTGAGAACTTGAAAATATGGTCGCTGATCTCACCAAAGTGAATCGAATCGCTGCCACCAATCATCAAACCAGGAGCGACCAGGGTACCCGGGAACACCTCACGAACGGTGCGGTTGATAAGCTGAAACTGTGCAGAATCGGTGGGAGCGACTTTGGAGGCGTCCACCGCAGCAGGCAACGCGACCAGCTCAAACTTGTCACTGCCAGTGGCCTCGGTGACTTGGTTTTTCACCCGTGCCATGACTTGCTCTTTGGTGTCCCCTGGCAGCAGACGAAAGTTCACTGTGGCCTCGGCACGCCCGGGCAGCACGTTGTCTTTGTTGCCGGCATTGAAGATGGTCAGCGCCGTGGTGGTGCGCAACATGGCGTTGGTGCTGGCTCCGGCTTCCAGTTGCTTTTGCACAAGGGGGCCAAACAGCCATAAATTGGACAAAGCTACCCGCGAGAATCCACTCATTTCAGGGGCCACGGTGGCGAACATTTCACCCGCCACACCGCGAATACCACCGGGCAACTGGTCGTCGTCAATGCGCTTCAAGGCGGCACTCATCATGGCGATGGCACTGGTGCCTTTGGGCGGGGGCATAGAGGCATGGCCTGGGGTGGCAGCCATTTTGAGCACCACTGACAAGTAGCCTTTTTCAGCCACGCCAATCAGCGCAGCAGGTTGCTTGAGGCCGGGCATGATGCCGTCGGTAATCAGCAAGCCTTCGTCCAGCACCATCGCCAGACGGACTTTGCGCTCTTTCAGCAGCGCTGCAATCTTGGCGGCACCATTCAAGCCACCGACCTCTTCATCAGCACCAAAAGCCAGATAGACCGTGCGCTCAGGTTTGTAGCCGCTGGCGACCAGCATTTCTACCGCTTCCAGCTGCGCCATCAGGTTGCCTTTGTCGTCCCAGGCCCCCCGGCCCCAGACGAAACCATCCTTGACCTGACCTGAAAAAGGCTCGACAGCCCAGTCCTTCTCAGTGCCTGGGGCAATGGGCACCACGTCCTGGTGCGCCATCAGCATGATGGGCTGCGCATCGGGTTTGGAGCCTTGCCATGTGTACAGCAGACTCAAACCACCTACCACCTCACGCTTGAGCGTGGCGTGAGTTTGGGGAAAACGGGTCTGCAGCAGTGCGTGCAGTTGCTGGAACTGGTCGGAACTGAGCGCCACATCATCGCGCGACGACACGGTACGCAAGCGTACCGCTTCACCTAGCCGGGTAGCGGCACCCGCTTCGTCCACGGGCAGTGTTGCGATAGGGGGTACGTCGAGTTGACGTGAACCTTTGCGCAACGTGTTGACGGCCAGGATAGCCACCAACACCAGCAACGCCGCCAGCAAACTGAGCAGGATTTTTTTGACCATGGTGTCGATGTCCGTCCGGGTATGCGTCGTTTACTCGTCGTTGAGCGGTAACGCTTAATTGAAGGTCTTGCCTTCAGCGGCCAACTTGGCGAGCAACGGCGCGGGTTGCCAAAAAGCGCCGTCATCCAGCGGGTTCTTGGCGAAGCGGTTCATGCTTTGCACCACGTTGAACAGGCCCACTTGGTCGGCGTAGTGCATAGGGCCACCACGGTAGATGGGGAAGCCGTAGCCGGTCAGGTACACCATGTCGATGTCGCTGGCTTTGGACGCAATGCCTTCTTCAAGAATATGCGCGGCTTCGTTAACCATTGAATACACCAGGCGCTGCACAATTTCTTCGTCTGAAATTTTGCGCGGTGTGATGCCAAGTGATTTGCGGTGCTCCTCGATCATGGTGACGACTTCTGCATTCGGAATTGCATCGCGCTTGCCTGGCAGGTAGTCGTACCAGCCAGCGCCGGTTTTTTGGCCAAAGCGGCCTTTCTCACACAGCAAATCTGCCGTCTTGCTGTATTTCATGTCTGGCTTTTCCAGGTAACGGCGTTTGCGAATGGCAAAGCCAATGTCGTTGCCAGCCAGGTCGCCCATGCGGAACGGGCCCATCATGAAACCAAATTTTTCAATCGCTTTGTCCACTTGCGCTGGTGTGCAGCCTTCATCCAATAAAAAGCCACCCTGGCGGCCGTACTGCTCAATCATGCGGTTACCGATAAAGCCGTCACACACGCCAGACACGACAGATGTTTTCTTGATTTTCTTGCCCAGTGCCATCACGGTGGCCAACACGTCTTTGCCGGTTTTTTCACCACGCACCACTTCAAGCAGCTTCATGATGTTGGCGGGGCTGAAGAAGTGTGTGCCAATCACGTCTTGTGGCCGCTTGGTGAAGGCAGCAATCTGGTTCATGTCTAGCGTTGAGGTGTTGGAGGCCAAAATTGCGCCCGGCTTCATCACGCGATCGAGTTCCTTGAATACCTTTTCCTTGACGCCCATTTCT
>JANYED010000256.1 GCA_025363315.1 Polaromonas sp. | reverse complement strand
GTTGATTGCGGCGGTGAATGCCTGTTTGTTGCAGTCCTTCCAGTACGCCAGTGCGCGGCGGAATGCCCTGTCGCTGGGCAGGTCTTTAAAGGTGGTTTGCAGCGCCTCATAAATCGCCTGGGCCGACAGGTGGGGCTGCTCGACCAGCATGGCCAGCACCGCGCTGCCCACGTCGCCAGCCAGCGCCGCATACATGCCTTTGCGGGCATGCTCACGCGGGGTGATGGCGGCCAGGCCGCGCTGCTGTACGCCCACATACCAAGTGCGCAGCGTGCTGAATGTCAGGTTTGTAAATTGGTCTCGCAGGGCGGGCTCTGCATCAATGCGGCCAGCTTGCCACTGGCTGCAAAAGGCTTGCAGGGCTGGCGTGGTTTTGCCGCCATAGCTTTGCCAAAACCGCTGGAACAAAACCAGCACCCGGGCAACTGCATCCTGGCGGTCTTTGCGCCAGCCCGTGACCAGGGCGCTTTGGCGTGTGCCTGTTGCACGGCTGGTGCTAATGGATGGGACGGAGGCTGTGACCGCGTCGTTTGCGGCTGACTGTGCTTTGCTGGTGTGCCCGGTAGAAAAGCGTGCCGCCCATTCAAGGCGGGCCGCTGGCGGCAAGGCTTCGACGGCATATTCAAAACCACCGCCCCGGCCAGAGCGGGGGCGTGCTGCCAGTTGCATTCTGCTGGCTGCTTCACGAGCGCGGCGTTCACTGGATGGAAAGCCGGGGAGTTGGGCCAGCTCGGCTGCTGTGGCGAAGGCTGTCATGCGTCTTCTTTCATGCCAAGCTGCATAGCAATCCGATGGCCGACGCCATAGGTTGCACGATGCACCCCTCGAACTACGCAACTGACTGTGTCATACGCATAACCATTGCCGAGCGCCCAGTCTTTGAGCGTGATGCCACGCTCCATTAACTGCGTTTTGACTTCCGCCGCACTCAGTGGACTGCCCTTGCCCTGTAGCCTGATGCTGGTCGCATTTGGCTTCTTCGACTTGGTGACGCTCATAAACAATCGCCTTTTTATTAAACTGCTCGATTCCGGACGAATCATAGCGACCATTTAAGAGCATTGCAACGGCTATTTGCTTCATTTCAGTCGTTTATTTTTCAAATACGAGCGGTTTAATTCAAAAAGCTTGTTTTTTCGACTGGCGATGATTAAGATAATCGGCCCGAATCGCTCGGTTTTGGTTTTTGATTGAGCGGTTCTAACTAAGGCCACCAATGGATGAACCACCGGATTCGAGCACCCTAGACAAGCCCGCAGTGGCGGAGCGGCTCGGGCAGGTCATTCAAGATTCAGACTTGTCGGCTACCGACTTTGCAAAGCGTTTGAATACGCCCTACAGCACGCTTAGGGCATACACCTCTGGCAGCAGATCGCCCAGCGCTGAATTGCTGGCCGCAATGTTTAAGATTTTTAAGGTCATGCCTTCATGGGTTCTAACCGGTGAAGGCCCGCGCAATATTGAGCAAGTCATTGCAAATTCAGCACTTGATGACTTTGTCGTTGTCACGCGGCACAACATAGTTGCCAGTGCTGGACCAGGAGCGATTAACGGAGATGGTGATGGGCACGGCGGTTTGTGCTTTAACCGTGGGTGGTTGCGAAAGCGACATCTAAACCCTGACCACCTCATCGTGATCGAAGTGAGCGGCCGTTCAATGGAAGGCAGGCTCTCAGACGGCGACACCGTTCTGGTCGATCAAAGCCAGACCATTCTTAAAAGCGGCTTCGCTTATGTTTTGCGACAAGGTGACGAGCTGCTGGTGAAGTATTGCCAACTCCTGCCAGACGGAATTTTGCGCGTTAGCAGCGAGAATAAAAGCTTTGAGCCATACGATATTGATTTAAAGAAAATGACTGACGTTTCGATTTTGGGACGTGTAGTTGCATCAAATCATGAGTGGTAATTGGCATGAACAGGGAAACGTTTTGCAGTCAAATACAGGGATTTCTGATATGAAAAAAAATGTGACTTTAGGGTTACTTTTAAGCACGTTTACTTTTGCAGCAGTGGCAGCGCCGACGTATGAACAAGCGAAGACTTTCCGGAACGCAATGAACACGCTCATGTCACGCAGTTTCCAAAAGCTGGACAATCCGGCCGAATATAGGGTGCACTCAAGGGAAATGCAAAAACTTGAACCAATGGCGATTAAGCTTTTTGGGGCAAGAGAAAAAGCTGCAAATTTTGATGTTTGTATTGATGCCGCATCACTGGCTTGGAATTACTGGCAAACGCAAATGTCGACAGCAATGAAGCCTTCAAATTTTGGAATAGGCTCAACTGCTAGAGCTGGTTTTGACTTCGGTGTGCGTTACGGTGAGTGTTCTGCGCAAATTGAATTGCTCGACTCGCCAACAAAATAACTAGGTTTTTGAAGAAGCGGGTAAGTGACCCGCGTCACTCTGCAAAGTTGCATCAATACCCGGCATCCTGCCGGGTATGCCCAACGACAAAACAAACACCCCCGCCCAAACCTTTGCCGAAACGCTTGACAAGTTACCACCGCGTCCCGTTGACCTGATCGTCATCCACTGCTCGGCCACGCCGAGTGGCAAACCACTGACGCAAGGCACTCCCGGCACGCTTGGCTTTAAGCGAGCCGTCAACATCATTGACGACTGGCATGCTGCGCGCGGCTTTGCCCGTCGCCCGGCTGATGTGCAGGCATTCAGCAAAAACCTGCCCCACATTGGCTACCACTACGTGATTGACCTGGACGGCTCGGTATGGTCTGGCCGTGGCCGCAATGAAATTGGCGCGCATGCGCAAAACTTTAACGCCCGCAGCATTGGCATTTGCATGGTGGGCGGCGTTGAGCCGACTGGGGCGCAATACACCGCTGGCCAATGGAAAAGCCTGGCTGAAACAGTCGCCATGCTGCTGGTGGACTACGGCCTGCCAGCGGCTGCCCCCAAGCGCCGCGTCAACCCCGCTAACCCAACTGGCTTTTCTGTCACGGGCGGTGTGTGTGGCCACCGCGACCTGAGCCCCGACAAAAACGGCGATGGCCTGGTTGAGTCGTATGAGTGGCTTAAAACCTGCCCAGGCTTTGACGTGACGGCTTGGCTCAAAAACGGCATGCAGCCCACGGCTGCACAGATTTGTGAGGTCAAAGTATGAGCGACACCAAACCCTGGTACCGCAGCCGCACGCTGTGGTTTAACGCCATCTGCCTGGTGCTGGCTGCGGCTGAAGCGCAACTCAATGTGTTGCAAGGCCAACTGCCGGGTGGTGTGTATGCCTGGCTGGCGTTTGGGCTGCCTGTGGGCAATGCGGTGTTGCGCTTCATCACCACTACGGCGGTGGGCAAATGAGCGCGTTGGCTGTGCGCCTGCTGGGCGGCTTGCTGCTGATGCTGGCAGTAGCTAGTGGCAGCTACTGGGCTGGCGACCACAACCGCAACAACGCCTGGCTGGCCAAGCAGGCCACTGTTGAGCGCGATGCGCACAGCAAGTATGAAGCCGAAGTCAAGCGTGGCGATGAGGCGGTTGGTTCGTTCGTGGTTGAGCACCAAGCCATGCAAAGTGATTTTCAAAACCTGACGGAGAAATTTAATGGGCTTTCAAAACGTGTTCCTTTGGTTGTTGCTGCTGGTGCTCGCAGTGCTTGCGCTGCTGGTGCCAGTTCGCTGGGGCTTGACCCAGGAGCGCAACTTCAACCTAGACCTGAGACGCTGGGCAGCGGTGAGCGTGCTGGCGATAGCCCTGTGCTTACTGCTGGCGCTGTCTGGATGTGGAACAGCGCCCTTACAGGTACAGACCAGCCCTCCGGTTCCTGCGGCTCTCTTGATACGTCCGAAGCCGCCTGTGCTGTTGCCACTAGCGCCACCCTCGACGACGCCTGGGCCAACCACCGCACCAACGCCCAAGCCTGTGCAGAAAACCGACTCGCTCACGACCGCCTGATTGACTTTTTAACCCTGAAACCAACGAAATAAAACATCATGAAAACGACTTTTAAACATGCGCTTTTTTCTGTCCTGGCAATGCTGGTTGTGCTGGCATCGGCACCAGCTCGCGCCGTCGCCTTGAGTGACTATCTTGAAAACAAGCTGGTCGACCACGTTTTTCGTGGACAGGTTTACACAGCTCCCACCACCATTTACGTAGCCCTGTTCACCAGCGCTTGCACTGATGCAGCGGCTGGCACTGAGGTAGCAGGCGGCAGCTATGCGCGGCCTGGTTTATCCAGTACCTTGGCCAACTGGGCGGGAACGCAAGCCGCCGCCAGCACGGTTGCATCCAGCGGCACCAGCGGCACCACCAGCAACAACGTGGTTGTAACCTTTGCTACACCCAGTGCAGGCTGGGGCAACGTGACTTACATCGGCCTGATGGATGCGGTAACCAGCGGCAACTTGCTGGTGTGCACGGCCTTGACAACGGCCAAAACGATCAACAGCGGCGATACGGTGAGCTTTCCGGCTGCATCACTGACCACGCAGATCGA
>JANYED010000252.1 GCA_025363315.1 Polaromonas sp. | reverse complement strand
CAATCACTACCGCCAGCGACAAATAGTCAAGCCCTGCACCGCCCAGGTCGTCAGGCACGCAGATGCCGTAAGCGCCGAGTACGGCCAAGCCTTTGTGCGCCTCGACCGGAAACGTGTGCGCTTTGTCCCAAGCGGCGGCGTTGGGCAGCAGTTCTTGCGTGCAAAAGTCACGCAACGCATCGCGGACTTGTTGTTGGTCTGAATTAAGTATCAAAACGGCTCCTAGCCTAATAAATACGGGCGCACGCAGCTACTCTACTTATAGCAATTCAATAGCCATTGCCGTACCTTCACCACCGCCAATACACAGCGTGGCGATGCCCTTTTTCAGGCCACGCGCCTTGAGTGCGTAAATCAGCGTGACGATGATGCGCGCGCCGCTGGCACCGATCGGGTGACCCAATGCGCAGGCGCCGCCGTTGACGTTGACGATGTTGTGGCTGATGCCCAGCTCGGTCATCGCGGCCATGGGCACCACGGCAAAGGCTTCGTTGACTTCCCACAAATCAACGTCTTTAACTGTCCAGCCGATTTTCTTGAGCAGCTTGTTGACGGCGCCTACTGGTGCAGTGGTGAACCATTCGGGCTCTTGCGCAAACGTGGCATGGCCAACGATACGGGCCATCGGTTTTGCGCCCAACTCTTTGGCAGTTGATTCACGGGTGAGTACCAAGGCAGCAGCGCCGTCGTTGATGGACGAGCTGGACGCAGCGGTAATCGTGCCGTCTTTTTTAAACGCTGGTTTCAGGCCAGCAATCTTGTCGAGCTTGACTTTTCCCGGGCCTTCGTCGATGGAGATGACGACTTCACCAGCGCGGGTTTTGACAGTCACAGGCGTGATTTCTGCCGCAAACACTCCTGATTTAGTAGCTGCTTGCGCCCGTTCTACGCTGGTAATGGCGAATTTGTCTTGTGCTTCTCGAGTGAATTTGTATTTGTCAGCGCACTGCTCACCAAATGTGCCCATAGCACGGCCTGGCTCATAAGCGTCTTCCAGGCCGTCGAGCATCATGTGGTCATAAATGCGGTCATGCCCAATACGAATGCCGCTGCGCCCTTTAAGCAGCAGGTGCGGTGCGTTGGTCATGCTTTCCATGCCGCCGACCACCATAACGTCACGGCTGCCAGCCGCCAGCTGGTCATGCGCCAGCAGCGTGGCCTCCATGCCAGAGCCGCACATTTTTGACAGCGTGACCGCGCCCGCGCTGGCAGGCAAACCGCCCTTGAAACCCGCTTGGCGAGCCGGTGCCTGGCCCTGCCCGGCCATCAAGCAGTTGCCAAACAGCACTTCATCGACTTTGTCGCTAGCGATGCCCGAGCGTTCAACGGCGGCCTTGATGGCAACACCGCCCAAGTCGTGCGCCGACAGCGATGCGAAGTCGCCCTGAAAAGCGCCCATGGGGGTACGGGCTGCACCCAAAATGACGATGGGGTCTTGCATGTGCATCTCCAGTTGAAAATTAAAAAGAAACTGTTTTACGGTTTGCCAGAATTGCACGCTGCGGTGTCGCTAGCTTGGCAAACTTTTTGTCGAAGGTATAGGTCACCATCTCGCCACGGGTGGATGCCAGATGCAGCGCATCTGCAAAGTCCATACCCTTTGAAAAGTCCTGCATGGCGCGCGCGACTTGGGCAACGCCTTCTATCGTGGCATTCGGCAGACCCAACAATCTGGTCAAACCCGCCACAAGCGTTTTTTTATCGACTTGATAAACCTGCCTGAGCACCCATTCAAGCTCCAGCAATACGGTCTTGCTGATGAAAATACCGTCCGGGTGTTTCATCAGATCTCTTGCAATCTCCGCTTGTACCGGGTCGTCATTGACCAACAATCGCACCAAAATGTTGGTGTCCAAGGCGATCATGGATTGTCTTTCTTCCATTTTTCAGCGAATGCAGTGGCCAGCTTTTTATCTATCTCATCGAGCGACAAGGCTGGCCCTTTGTAATTCATGCAGCCCAGGAGGGTGTCTGGATCACTTGGCGCAAAGTAATGCTTGGCAGCCGACAGCAATACGCCTTGCGCATGCGGCTCAATTGCCAAAGTCATACCGTCTGGCCAGGCCATGGCGTCGCGTACCGTTTTGGGAATCACCACTTGGCCTTTGGTGCTCAGAGTCGTCGTCAGCTTAGGTGTCGCGGTGGCGAGGGTGTTAACAGTCAACATAGCGGTCTTTGTAAAAAGTAAGATAGAGTAAGGCTATCAAAAATTGATGCCTGCGTCAACATTAAACCGCTTGTCCTGCTCATACGGGAACACGTCAAACACGTGCCCCGCCTGAATGCGTGACTGGTGGTTTTGCCAGAAGGCGGCATCTAACAGGTCACCGTGGTGGCGCATGAACACACCGCGCACCGCGTCGTTACCCAACAAGAATGTCCCGAAGGTTTCAGGGAACACGTCTTTCGGCCCGACCGAATACCATATCTCGCCGCTCATTTCGTCTTCTTCATTGCGCGGCGTAGGCACCTTGCGAAACTTGCAGTCGGTGATGTATTCAATCTCGTCATAGTCGTAAAACACGACCTTGCCATGGCGCGTGATGCCAAAGTTTTTCCACAACATGTCACCGGGAAAGATGTTGGCCGCTACCAGGTCTTTGATGGCGTTGCCGTATTCGACCACCGCGCGTTCAATCTGCTCTTTCGCGACTGGCTCTTCGACGCCCGCATCAAATGCCTCCTGCAAATAAATATTGAGCGGAATCATCCGGCGCTCGATGTACACGTGCTTGATGATGACTTCCATCTGACCATCGCCATCGCGGTCTGATATTTCAAGCTGGCTGGACGCGAATTTCTCAATCTCGGCAATCAGCTCATCGTCAAACCGCTCACGCGGGAAAGCCACCTCGCTGTATTCCTGCGTGTCGGCCATGCGGCCCACCCGGTCATGCTGCTTGACGAGCAAATACTTGCCCTTAATCTGCTCTCGTGTCGTGTCTTTTTGTGGTGGGTAATAGTCCTTGATGACCTTGAACACATACGGAAAACTGGGCAAGTCAAACACCAGCATGACCATGCCCTTGATGCCGGGCGCAATGCGGAACTTGTCGGTGGAATGTCGCAGGTGGTACAAAAAATCGCGATAAAAAAGCGTCTTGCCCTGCTTGGCCAGGCCGAGCGCGTTGTAAATCTCGGCGCGCGGCATGCGCGGCATCATGCTGCGCAAAAACTGCACATAGGCCGACGGTATGCCCATGTCCACCATGAAGTACGCGCGCGCAAAGCTGAACAAAATCAATAAGTCGTCTTCACCAAACAGCGCGGCATCAATGACCAACTTGCCGTTCTTGTTGTGCAACAGCGGAAGGGCAACCGGCACTTCATTGAAACCGTTGATGATTTTTCCGACAACGTAGGCGCCCTTGTTGCGAAAAAACAGGCCTGAGAGGACCTGGATTTGAAAATTGGCGCGCAGCTTGACGTCGCCCAGCCGTTCGCGAAGCGCGTCCACTACGTAGGCGGCGTCGCGCTCCACGTCTTCAAACTCAAGGCGTAAGTCGAAGTCACGCACCAGCCTGACAACGTTGGTGTGCAGTGTTTCTGGGGTGGGGTAATAGGCCCGGTAAGTGGGCTGCGCAGTGGGTTCTTCGTT
>JANYED010000227.1 GCA_025363315.1 Polaromonas sp. | reverse complement strand
GTTGCGGGGAATGAAGCATGAAAATACTGATTAAAAACGGCCGCGTGATTGACCCTAGCTCAAAGTTTGACGCGGTATGTGACGTAACGATTGCCGGTGGCCGCATCGTGTCCATCGGCCAGACAGCCCCCGACTTTGCTGCCAATAAAACCATTGATGCCACTGGTTGCATCGTCGCGCCGGGCCTTATAGATTTGTCGGCCCGTCTGCGTGAGCCGGGCTATGAACACGAAGGCATGCTTGAAAGCGAGCTGGCCGCTGCGGTGGCTGGCGGCATCACCAGCCTGGTTTGCCCGCCCGATACTGACCCGGTGCTTGACGAGCCCGGCCTGGTTGAAATGTTGAAGTTTCGCGCTGAAAAACTGCACCAGTCGCGCGTCTTTCCGCTTGGTGCATTAACGCGCGGCTTGCAGGGTGAGGCCTTGACTGAAATGGTCGAACTGACCGAATCAGGCTGCGTCGGGTTTGGCGAGTTTGAGTTTTTCTGGTGTCAAGCCAAAGCTTTTGAAAAACTCTTGACTGCTGGGCAGCAGCGCACTTGTCATGCGTTCGTTTTGCAGGCGCAGCATGATGATGACGTCAGCGCCTTTGATGCCTTCTTGAAGTGTGTTGCAGACGCGCACACCCATCTGGGCCATGTCGCTAGGCACCAGGGTTTTGGGGCCAACCACACGTACCTCAGGGCAGCCGAGTGTGGTGAGGGCATGAATATCCGACCGGGCCACTCTTGAATGCAGCACATCACCGACGATGGCCACCGTCAGGTTGGTGAAGTCTTTTTTGTAGTGCCGGATGGTGTACATGTCCAGCAGGCCCTGCGTTGGGTGGGCATGCCTGCCATCGCCAGCGTTGATGACATGCACATGCGGCGCGACGTGCTGGGCAATCAGATACGGCGCACCCGACTCGCTATGCCGCACCACAAAAATATCGGCTGCCATCGCACTTAAATTGGCGATGGTGTCGAGCAGCGATTCACCCTTGGTGGCTGACGAGCGGGCAATGTCCAGCGTGATGACATCCGCCGACAGGCGCGTGGCCGCAATGTCAAAGGTGGTGCGGGTGCGGGTGGAGTTTTCAAAAAACAGGTTGAAAACGCTTTTGCCGCGCAGGAGCGGGACTTTTTTAACTTCACGGTCACTGACGGATACGAAGTTGGCCGCCGTGTCGAGGATGTGCGTCAACGTGGCTTTGGGCAAGCCTTCGGTTGACAGCAGATGAATCAGTTCACCATTTTTATTGAGCTGCGGGTTTCGCTTGTACAGCACGTTTTTTCTCCTTACCTGTCTTGCACTTCAAAACTGAAACTGCCGTCTGTCAGGCGCGCCAGCGCCAGGCTTTGCGAGGCTGGCAAGGCTACGCGGGCAATCGCCAGGTCAGGCTGTACCGGCAATTCACGGCCACCCCTGTCTACCAGCACCACCAGCTTGACGCTGGCCGGGCGACCATAGTCAAACAACTCGTTGATGACGGCGCGCAGTGTGCGGCCGGTGTACAGCACATCGTCCACCACCACCAGATGCGCGCCGTTCACGTCAAACGGCAGTTGCGTCTGGCTGCTGGAGGCAAGGCCGCGCTTGGCAAAATCGTCGCGGTGCATGCTTGACGACAGCGTGCCAGTTTTACCAGGCAGCTTCAGGTCAGCCTGCAAGCGCTCAGCCAGCCAGACACCGCCTGAAGCAATGCCCACCAGTTGCGGCGGGCTTGCATACGTTGCCTCATGGGACGAGATCAGCAACTGCATGGCTTTGAGCAAATCGCGGTACAGCGCCTCGGCATCCAGGGTCAGGCTACTCATGGGGAAGATTCCTTAAAAACTGCTCAAGAATAATGCAGGCTGATGCAGCGTCAGCATCTTTGGCACCGCTTGAAATGGCTTCTGTTGTGCTGTAACGCTCATCGACTTCAAATACGGGCAGCGAGAACCTGGCGCGTAACTGGCGGGCAAATTTTTGAGCCCGGGCTGTGTTCTCATGTGCCGCGCCGTCAGGATGAAACGGAACACCGACGACCAGGGCATCAGGCTGCCATTCCTTGACCCGCAGTGCAACTGCATCGAGGCGCTGGTCGTTGCTGGCGCTGATGCTGGCTTGCGGGCTGGCCGTGCGGGTCAGCCGGTTGCCGGTGGCAACGCCCGTGCGTTTAATGCCGAAATCGAAAGCTAAAAAGGTTTGCAGGCCGATGGCCGCCGATGGCGCAGCCGCCACGCTCACGAATGACCTGCCTCAGGAGACAGCATCCAGGCCTCCAGGCCCAGCAGCTTCATGGCTTTGTCATAGCGCTGCTCAACAGGCGTGTCAAAAATCACCGTTGGGTCTGCCGCGACAGTCAACCAGCTATTGTCTGAAATTTCAGACTCCAGCTGGCCCTGGCCCCAGGACGAATAGCCGAGCGATATAAACACCTTGCGCGGCCCATAACCGGTAGACAGCGCTTCCAGCACGTCTTTGGAGGTGGTCATCTCCAGCCCACCAGGGATTGTCATCGTCGACGCGTAGATGGATTCGTTGCCCGGCATGACAGATTCATGCAGCACAAAACCGCGTTCGGTTTGCACCGGCCCACCTTGAAACACGGGCGATTGCGTCAAGTCTTCCCGACGCAAGGGCAAGTCTACTTTGTCAAACAGCTTTTTCAGATTGATATCGCTGGGCTTGTTGATGACCAAGCCAAGTGCTCCCCGCTCGGAGTGTTCGCACATGTAAATCACGCTTTTGGAGAACATCTCGTCCTCCAGGCCAGGCATGGCGATCAAAAAGTGGTGCGTGAAGTTGATCGGATCAGATGCAATGCTCATCCCTCATTTTACGCGACAGTCGGATTTACGGCTCACAACCCGGGCGCAAGCTGTAGATTGGCTACCATCAACGCCATGCAAAAAAAATATTCAACCGGATTGATGTGGTTCAGACGCGATTTGCGCGCTTTTGACAACGCCGCCCTGCACCACGCGCTAAAAACTTGCCAGCGGGTGCACTGCGTTTTTGTGTTTGACCGGGACATTCTGGACAGCCTGCCCAAGCAGGACCGCCGCGTGGAATTTATTTGGGAATCTGTTACCGAGCTTGACCAGGCCTTGCGCAGGATGGCCACGCCACAGTGCGGATTGATCGTTATGCATGCGGTGGCCAGCGACGCGCTACCCGCGCTGGCAAAAGAGCTGGGTGCCAACGCTGTCTTTACCAACCACGACGATGAACCCCAGGCGCTGGCACGTGATGCCAAAGTGCAGGCTTTGCTGGAGGCGCAAGGCATAGCTTTTCACAGCTTCAAAGACCACGTGATTTTTGAACGTGCCGAAGTGTTGACGCTGGCCAGCAAGCCCTACAGCGTGTTCACGCCTTACAAAAACGCCTGGCTCAAAAAAGTAGATGCCTATTACCTCAAGCCCTACGAGATTGAAAAACACACAGGCGCTTTGGCGGCGCTGCCATCGCAGCACCAGTCAGGTGTTCCGGCGCTGGACGCGATGGGTTTTGAAAAAACCAATCTAAGCAGCCTGAAAATTCTGACCGGGGCATCAGGCGGCGCGCAATTGTTTGACGAATTTTTAAACCGCATAGACGGCTACAGCGACACGCGTAACTTTCCATCAGTCAAAGGCCCCAGCTATTTGAGCGTGCATTTGCGCTTTGGCACGGTGTCGATTCGACAACTGGCCAGCGCTGGCCTTGAGCGCCAGCGCGCAGGCAGCGACGGAGCCGCCGTTTGGCTCAGCGAGCTGATTTGGCGCGATTTTTATGCGCAGATTCTGGCGAACTTTCCACACACGGCCAGCGACTCGTTCAAGCCAGAATACGACAAAATTCAGTGGGAGCGCGGCGAGGGCGCTCAGGCCCTGTTTGCCGCCTGGTGCGCGGGCCGCACCGGCTATCCGCTGGTCGACGCCGCCATGGCGCAAATCAACCAGACAGGCTATATGCACAACCGCTTGCGGATGGTGGTGGCCAGCTTTTTAACCAAAGACCTTGGTCTGGACTGGCGCTGGGGCGAGCGTTACTTTGCTGAAAAGCTCAATGACTTTGACCTGTCGGCCAACAACGGCGGCTGGCAATGGGCAGCCAGCAGCGGCTGCGACGCGCAGCCCTACTTCAGAATCTTCAACCCCACCAGTCAGAGCGAAAAGTTTGACAGTGAAGGCAAGTTCATTCGCCGTTACTTGCCGCAACTGGCCAAACTGTCTGACAAAGCCATCCACGCACCCTGGCTAGCCGCCCCTCTTGAATTGATCGCAGCCGGCGTTGAGCTGGGCAATACTTACCCGCAACCTGTCGTCAAGCATGATGAGGCCAGAGCACTAACCTTGCAGCGCTATGCCGTGGTGAAGAAATCGTAACTGTTTGGCGAGTTGGATAGCTATTTTTTTCATAGCTGCTCGCGCCCGTATCTATTGGGTTTCAGGCTTTTTCAACAAAAAACCGCCTAATTTTCGACTTCCACGTTGCAGTAGTGCCTGACCAGGCTTATCAGTTCTTCTTCGGCGTACGGTTTGCCCAGATAATGATCGACACCCAGTTCTTTGGCATGTTCACGGTGCTTTTCGGCGATGCGTGAGGTGATCATCACAATTGGCAATTTGGCCAGGCGTGCATCGCCGCGAATATTGCGCGCCAGGTCAAAGCCATCCATGCGCGGCATTTCGATGTCTGACAGAACCACGGTCGGCAACTCGTCCTGCAAACGCTCGAGCGCCTGCAGGCCGTCCGCGGCCAGTACCACCCGAAAGCCCTCCCGCTGCAGCAGGCGCTGCGTGACGCGGCGCACGGTGATGGAGTCATCAACCACCATGATCAAAGGAATTTGCGGAACCGCCGCCACCAACGACGCCCCTTTGACGCTCCCTTCGCTGGCAGACTCGAGCATGTGCGGCTCGGCGCTGTCCCCACTCAGGGCACGGGCTTGGGCTCCGTATATTGACGCCAGCGCCACCGGGTTGTAGATCAGCACCACGGCACCCGATGCCAATACCGACATGCCTGCCAGACCCGGCAAACGCGACAGTTGAGGGCCGAGGTTTTTAACCACCACCTCCTGATTGCCCAGCACCTCGTCCACGTGCAGAGCCACGCGCTGCGCAGCGCTTCTGAAAACGACGACGGGTGTGGTTTTGCCCTGGATTTCAGCACTCTGGCTGGACGATTGGAGCAGCGCGCCTGACCAGAAAAACGGGACTGCCTCGCCCGCCACGTCTAGCACGCCAGTGTTGTAGGCCTGCTGAAGTTCTTTCGCAGTCGTACGGCGTACGGTCTCGACCACGTTGGCCGGCACACCAACGGCCAGTTTGCCGCTACGAATCATCACCACCTGTGTCACAGCAGTAGTCAATGGAAGGACGAGCTTGAACTGCGTGCCCTTGCCCTGAATGGTGGTCGTCTCAATTCGCCCGCCGACACTGTTGACTTCCGAGCGCACAACGTCCATGCCGATGCCGCGGCCAGCGAGTTCTGTGACTTTTGCAGCAGTGGTAAAACCTGGCATGAAGATGAGGTTGGCGGCTTGCTGGTCGTCCATGGGCTGGTCAGCTTGCAACAGGCCCAGACCGATGGCTTTTTCGCGGATACGCGCCACGTCCAGCCCGGCGCCATCGTCGCTAAATTGAACTGACACGTCGTTGCCATCCTGGCGCAACTCAACGGTGATCAAGCCTGCTGCGTCTTTGCCAGCGGCGCTTCGAACATCGGGGTTTTCAATGCCGTGGGCAACGCAGTTACGCAGCAGGTGCTCAAACGCGGGAGTCATGCGGTCCAGCATGCCGCGGTCCATTTCAATGGTGCCGCCCAGCAAGTCAAGTTTGACCTGCTTGCCCGTTTCTTTGGAAGCCTGGCGCACCACGCGGTACAAGCGCTCAGAAATGCCTTCAAACTCAACCATGCGGGTTTTGAGCAGATCTCGCTGAAGCTCACGCGTCTGGCGGGCCTGCGCAATCAGGTCGTCTTCGGTCGCCTCAACCGTGCGCTGCAGTGTACGCTGCACAGTAGCGACGTCGTTGACGGATTCAGCCATCATGCGCGTGAGTTCCTGCACGCGGGTAAAGCGGTCAAATTCCAGCGGGTCAAAGCCGGCCTGCAGTTCTTTGGTCTGGGCCAGGCGCGATTGCATCTGGGTTTCAGCCTGCAGCTCAATGTCCCGCAACTGTTGGCGCAGGCGGTTCAAGTTGTCTGTCATGTCACCTAGCGAGCCGCGCAACTGGTTGAGCTCAACCTCAAGGCGGGAACGGGTAATCATCACCTCACCAGCCTGATTGACCATGCGGTCAAGCAACTGGGAACGCACCCGGATCGAAGCATTGGCCGCCTGGCGCAGCGGCTGCATCGCCATGATTTGCGGCGCCGGAACCATGCTCTTGCCGGACACGGGTAAAACTGGCGCCGGCGCAGCCACCGATAACGAAGGTGCTGACGTGTCGCGCCAAAAGTTGTCAGCCTGAGCATCGGCAATTGGCTGCGCAAAGCTCGGTGCAGGGTCCGCATAAGGCGCAGCCGCTTGAGCAACGTTTGGCTTGCGCAACTCCTCCAGCGCATGTTGCATCGCATCATATCGCGTGAGCAAGGGTTCAAAGTCTTGCGCAGCGGCTGCGTCAGCGCCGAGAAACTCTATTTCCGATTCAATTCGGTGCGCCATCTCACCCACACGCAACGCACCGGCCAGCCGGGCACTGCCCTTGAGGGTGTGCAGCGCGCGGAGCACCTCCATGCGCGCGCTCGAATTCTCCGGCCTCGCCGACCATTGCCGAAGCGCACCACCCAGTTGGGGCATCAGCTCGGTGGCTTCTTCATCAAAAATGGGGAACAACTCGGCATCAATCGCGTCAAGAGCGTCGATCTCATCATCCTGGTCGTTTGAGAACGTTGCGGCGGAGCGGGCTGGCACGTCGTACGCAGGTGTGAAAGCTTGACCAAATGCAGCATCAACTGAAGGCCCCGGGACCGCGTGCGGCGAGAAGGGCAGTGCGGACGCAGCTGCTGCAACTGCGGCGACCGAAAGGAATACTGATGCCGCAGTTTGTGCAGGCGCGTCGGACACCTGTTGGGCAGGCCAAACCGGAGGCAAGGACAGTTCAGCGGCGTCCGGTGGAAGATGAGCACCAGGCGCATCAGGAAACGGCGGCTCATAGGGCCGAACTTGCTCGGCTTGCGGGTCCTGTGAGGTATCTGCGCCAAGTGAAGCCGGTAATGATTCGAATAACGAATCAGACTCAAGGTCATCTAAAGAAAAATCAATACTCCGCAGCTGCGCCAACAAATTGGCATCTGGCTCTTTCAGAAAGCCCGCTGCAAACTGATGCAACAACCTGCGGATATCCTCGGCGGCAGCAACGAATAAATCAGCGTAACGCTCGGCCGCAGAAAAGGAGTAACGAAGCTGAGAATGCTGCAGCGCATGCTCAAGCGCGCGCGCCATGTTGGACAGCGACACAAAACCGACCGTGGCTGAGCTGCCAGCAAGTGAATGTGCAAAAGAGACAGTTGACTCACTTACGGGTTGGCTGCGCTCCATGGCCCATTCAGTGACCTCTGTAACCAAGCGCCTGGACCACTCATCAGCTTCGTTCAAATACACGTTGTACAGCGCGATACCGATGCGCAAATCGCCGATGACCTTGACTTGGTCTTCATCGCTCGCTGGAGCGGGCGCCGCCGCGACCTCAGCAAGATCAGTGGCCTCACTGCGCACTTGCGACACAGGTGGCACTGGCGATGAGGCGGGCACCAAGAACTCGGCTGCAAAATCAGTCGCCGAAAAATCCAGTAAGTCCGGGGTTTCAACCGTTGCCTCTGATTGGCCAGAAAGCTCCATGTCAAAGTCTTCAAGCTGCTTTTGCAAGGCCTCGATTTCAAGCTCTTCAGCTTCCGCAGAAAGGCTGGCTTCGGTCGCCACTTGCGGTGCGCCGGACAGAGCCGCGAGGCTGTCAAAATCAATGCCCTCAATATCCAGCGGCTCCAGCTTTACAACCGAGGCCTGTTGAAGCGGATCAATTATTTCGGGGTGGACTGCACCGTTGCTGGTTGAGAAGAAGTCGAAATCCAAGCCGGCATCGCCCAGCGTATTTTCGGGTACGTCGGCCTGCGCGGCGGGCTCGGCGTCAAGGCCAAACGACGTGGCTTCGAAATCAGCCGTGGCCAGCCCTGCCTGCAAGGCTTCCACCGGCGCTTCGAAAGCTTCAGGCGCCGCTGTAGAAAGCGCAGGCCGTGCTGGCGGCAACACCAGGTTGGTGTAGCGACCATCTGTTCGCATCGCCGCTGCACTCGTTTGGAATGCACCACAAACCCAGTCCATGTCTTGGTTAGCCGCAATATCGTCAATCCAGCGCGAAAACCCTGTCAAGCTTTCAGTTGAAAGTTGCAACAACGGCTTGCTGGCGGGTTTTTGCTCTGCAAGCCAGCCGTTAAACAACTGCTCCATGGCCCATGCGGCTTCGCCGAATTCATTGAGGCCAACCATCCGCGAGCTACCCTTGAGCGTGTGGAAAACGCGCCGAAGCACCGTCAGCTGGCTGAAGTCTCCAGAATCAGTCGCCAACACGCCAACGGCCACTTGCCCATTGGCCGTTACCTCGCGGGCTTCTTCCAGAAAGATGTCCCGCAAGTCATCTTCTTCAAAATCAACCTCTTCGACCTGACTGGTCGGCTCGCTTGGCGCGGGCGCGGTCGTCAGGGCCATCGTGTTCAAGGCTTGCGCAGTCGCTCCAGCATCGTGCATCGAAGCAGCAACAGATGCTTCATGCGCCGTTTTGGCGAGCTCCGATTGCCCCGCCAGCGCGGCCTGCGTCGCCAGCGCGTCGAGTTTAACGGTCAGCTTTTCATCGGTGGCGCCAGCACTGGCTTGCCGCATCACAGAAATCACTTCTTTCGACAGGGCACTAGCAGAGCCTGAAGCCTTGACTGCAGAACTTGAAACTTTTGCCGTGCGGCCCATCAACGGTCTCAGCTCGCCTTTGTCATCGTCGTAGACAAACAGTTTTTTCGCAAGCGCAGGCTGGTAATTGAGCATGTCGATCAGAAAACTCAGGGCTCCAAGGTTGCTGCCCAACTGGTCAAAAGTGCCAGCAGCGCGCGCGCGCGCCTCGTCAATTTCTGTCTCCAGCATTTGCTCGACGCTGTCTCGCATACGCAAGACCGCCTGCGATGCCTGATCCAGTCCGAGCACCGACAGAACACCACGCATTTGCGCCAACTGCCCAGGCACATTGGTCAGCACGCTTTTATCTTGAGGATTACGAAAGAAAATATCCAGCGATTTTTCAAGTTCGCCCAGCGACACCCTAAGCTCCCCCACGACACTTCCCATGGTTTGCTTGTCACTGACGCTGCGATACAGTTGTTCCATCCAGGTTTCGAGTGGCTGCGCCTTCCCACCGTCGGTGACGCTGTCCAGCCGTTCTGCCAGATGCCGGGTGCGGTCCGCCAGTTGAGGATCATTCGGATCCAGATCGTCAAACGCCGCCTCCAGATACAGAATTGAGGTGGCAACCTCCATGGCCAACTCTATTGCGGGGTGTTGCCCCGAACGTGCGGTGACTTCAATCGCGCGGGTCAGGGCCTGTGCAAGCGGTTGGCTGCTCGGATGGAGCTTGACCAGTGAGTCGCTGACCAGGCCAAACTGGTCGGCAACGGTTTTTAACTTGTTTGCATCGCCTGCCGATAACGACGACCAGCTCTCTTTGGCTGACGCTATGCGCTTGCGCGCTTGTGCCAAAAGGGCCGGGTCAAAGCGGCCAAATTGCGCCGACATGTAGTCAACGGTCTTGAAGCGAGCCAGACCATACAAAGTTCGCACGGCTGTGAGGACAGGAGCCTGATCTGCAGATTGGGGAGTCGCTTGTGCACAAAAGAACAACAAGTCGTGGGATAGACGATCAGACACGCCAATATCGCCTTTGCTCAGGCTGGCATATTGAAGCAGCACCCGAGACGAAGCACGGCGCACATAAATATCTGACGGCAGGAGATCGTGGGCAAGAGCTTCAAAATACGCAGCGGCAATTTTCCAGAAAATTCGCGGCTGCCGGTCTGCTTGCCGTGCAGAAAATGCAAGGCTGAGGCCTTTGAGACTTTCCGCCGCCAAAGGCGCCTGACCCTTCATGATTTGCAGCACGAGCTGATCGAAGGCGATGCGCGCGTCAGCGTCGTAATTTCGCGGCTCGGTGATGACCGACAGCTCTGGCTCCAGCCAACGCCATTCAAGCGGCCACAGGTCAGCGGGATGAATCCTGTCGGCGCGTACCAATTCCTGGACATCACGGTATTGCGGAAACAACGACACCGCCGAGATCGGTTTGTCAGCCAGCACAGCTTCAAGATATTCGGTCAGTGCAAAGCTGGCTCTCTCAATTTTTGCAGCCGCCTGCTGATTGCACTGCTCCGGCTGCTGAACAAACTTTTGCACTGCAGATTCCATGGCGCGAAGTACCAGTGCAGGCCCTGGCAGACCGACCATTTCCAGCGCGCCAACGGCTTGGTGCAGTTGCTGGCGGGCAATGCGCAGCTGACTTGCATCAAGCGCTGCCAGGTCGGAACCTTTGGCAGCTTCAGCGTCCCTGACGAAGCGCTTGAGCGCCTTTGATGAGTCTTCTAAAGATTTGCGAAGTTCATCCAGAACCCAAGCCAGCGGGCCTAAGTCGTTGACCGCAAGCTCGACATCCGCACCAGGTGACTTCAGGTTATGGGCTTGCATAAATAACGAACTACTTCAAAAAAATGCTGTGAAGCAAAAGTGGATGGGGAAAAGATCAAGCAATCTTGAAGCGGGAAACCGACTGCCGAAGTTCTTCCGCCATGCGCGACAACTCACGAACCTGCAACGCGGTGGACCGCGTACCTTCGCCGGTTTGTTCTGTCACGGCAAAAATATGCTGAATGTTGTCTGCTACCACGTTGGCAGACGCCGCTTCGCGCGTCGCAGAACTTGAAATCTGCTCGATCAAGTCTGCCAACCTGCGCGACACGCGGTCAATCTCTGACAAAGCCGTACCCGCGCTGTCGGACAGTTTTGCGCCTTCCACAACGCCCTGAGTTGAACGTTCCATGGCAGCCACTGCGTCTTGGGTGTCTGTCTGAATCGCCTTGACCAACGCCGAAATCTGACGCGTTGCATCGCCGGACCTTTCAGCCAGTCGCTGCACCTCCTCTGCCACCACCGAGAAGCCTCGCCCCGCCTCACCAGCAGACGCCGCCTGAATGGCAGCGTTGAGCGCCAACACGTTGGTTTGCTCGGTAATGTCTGAAATCAGCTCAGTGATTTCACCAATTTCTTGCGACGACTCGCCTAGTCGCTTAATACGTTTGGAGGTTTCCTGAATCTGGTCGCGAATGGAGTTCATGCCGCCGATAGCGTTTTGCACCGCTTGCAGGCCCGATTCAGCGGCGGTCAGTGACTGACGCGCCACCTGAGAAGATTCTTGCGCCTGTGCCGATACGTCGTTGATTCGGGACGCCATGTCCAGTACGGACTGGCCAGTTTCGCGAATCTCGCGCAGCTGTTCGGTTGATGCGGCTAATAGTTCGGTGGACGTGCTCTCTACTTGCGCCGTTGTTTGAGCAACTCGAGCCGCGGTGTTTTGCACGTTACCGACCAGTTGGCGAAGCTCTTCAACCGTGTAGTTCACAGAATCGGCAATAGCGCCCGTGATGTCCTCGGTGACGGTTGCTTCTTGCGTCAAATCGCCCTCTGCGACAGTTTGCAGTTCATTCATCAATCGCAAAATGGCAGCCTGATTGGCATCGTTCACCCGCTTGGCGTCCTGCTCTTGACCGCGCGCTTCAATTTGCCGCTTCTCAGCAACCTCTTGGCGCTTTCGGCTGTCCTGCAATTGCACCCGTGCGATACCCACAGCGCACGTCAGACCAACAAGCGAGGCCAGCGCCAGCAAAAGTAGTGACGTCACACCCAGACCAGATTGCGAAGAGAGTTTGCCCTGCACATCTTCCAGGCCACGGCGCAAAGGCTCGCTGTCTGCAATGATGGAGGACTGTGCCTCCCGCGCTGACACCAGGCCTTGCAAGTTGCCCAAAATTGCACCTGCCTGCACACGGGTTTGCTCGTACAAGGCCATCAAAGCTTCGAGGCGTTCGCGAGTTTGGGGATCTTTGGAGCCCGCTAGGCGCAGCTCAGGGCTGCCCTCCTGCAAGCCCTGTGCGATTTCCTTGAACGAGTTCAAATCCTTGCCGAGCAAAAAAACCGCCTCAGGGCTCACGCCTTCGAGCGTCAAAAATTCGTTCGCAGATTTGCCAATCCTCTGTGTCAGCATCACCAGCTGGCCTGAAGCAGAAATCTCTGCGGGAGCAGCGTTTTGCTGGAGTTTCAAAGACGATACGGTCTCAGCGATTTCAAGCAGGTCAGACGATTGGCGATTGATGGTACGCAAAGCCGCGCCCACCTGCGTCAAGATGGCCTGTTGGCTCATCACAGTCGCAGCGTTCTTTTCAGCGCGCTCCATCAGCGGCACGATTTTGTCAACGTCCGGCTGCAAATCATCGACCACCGGGCTCAGCCCCAGCGTATCGTCACCCTTTTTCAAACCGCGCACTGTTTTGGCCAAAACACCGGCACTTTCTTTCACATCGGGAAAAGCCTGGGCGCTGCCCACCAGTGCCTGCGACACGGATTTGGCCAGCCGTTGCGACTGCATCAGTGACTGGCCAGTTGCGGTGATCTCCTTGGCGATGGTGTCGGCCTGGTTCAAGGCCCGGTACGCCACCACGCCCAGTACCAGCACCGACAAGCCCAGTCCGATCAACAGCGTACGCTGGTGTTGGGCAATGGTTTTGCTACCCAAAAGCGGCAGCCTGATCAAGTCCATGTCGTCGGTGGTCACCGCGTCAGTCTCAGGATCGGCGAGACGGCTGACAGGAAAGCCCTCGTCTTTTGGCTCCCGCGCACTAAAAAGGCCGGTAATGTTTGCCTGCATGGTCCCGGTCGCGAAAGGGTCCACCGGCATCCCCACTGAGCTCATCTCCATGCTGTCTTCGGGAAGCTTGTCTACAGGTTTGAAGAGATTTTGTATTTTTTCAATGACTGACATGTTGGGCCTTCTCTAAATACTTGGGTACGCCGCAATGGCCGCTTTTAAGCGCCTATTGTTAAAAAATGGGTTTGCTGGGCCAGCACCTGCAAGTTGATTTCTTGCCAGTTCAAGCCCGCTGAATCGATGTAACGATTGCCGAAAAACGGTGGCGCGTCGGCAGACTTCTCGGAAAAATCGATGAAAGCATCCTGATTTCGCAAACCAGACAAACGGTCAATCAACAAAGCGCAGTTCGTGTCCAAAGCGCTGTTCAAAGCAATCAACCGGCACTCCTTGCGTGCAAATTCAGCTTTTGGAATAACGCCTTGACCGGTCACATAGCTGGCCAGGTCAACCACCCCGAACAGGCCACCGCGCAGATTGGCCACACCCAAAAACCAGTTTTGCGTGTACGGGACGGCTTGCGTGGCCACCCACGGGAAGATCTCGCCTGCCTGACTCATGGGGAACAGGAACTTTTGCCCGCCAGCTTCCACCGCCAGCCAGGACGGCGCAACGCCCCGCGTTCGTGCAATTTGCAGCCTGTCCGCCAGGCGCGTTTGCAGCTCTCGAATAGCTTGTCTATTGGCCATGTTTAGTGACTGTGCCGCCGGCTCGATCTAGCCGAGCGCGTTGATTTTGGTGATCAACTCTTCGCCATTAACCGGCTTGGTAATGTAGTCACGCGCGCCCTGGCGCATGCCCCACACGCGATCGGTTTCCTGATTCTTGCTGGTGCACATGATGATCGGTATGTCCGAAAAAAGTGGGTCGCGCGAGATGGCTCTTGTCAACTGAAAGCCATTTTGACCGGGCATCACCACGTCCATCAAAATTAGTTCAGGCTTTTCTTCGGCCAGGCGACGGAAGGCGTCTTCGGCGTTCTCAGCGGTCTTCACCGAAAACCCTTTTTTGCCCAGCAAGTCGGTCAGGTACATCAACTCGGTTTTTGAATCGTCAACCACCAGAATTTTTTTGATTGTCATTGCGCTGCTCCATGTTTGGTGCTGCCAAGCTGCATGACGGTTTGCAACAGCTGGTCTTTGGTAAAAGGTTTGGTCAGGTAATCCTGCGAACCGACCATTCGACCACGCGCCTTGTCAAATACACCGTCCTTTGACGACAGCATGACGATGGGAACATCAGAAAATCGGGCATTGCGCTTGATGATGGCGCAGGTCTGATAGCCGTCCAGACGCGGCATCAGGATGTCGCAAAAAATAAGGTCAGGCTCGTAATCGTTGACTTTGGCCAGCGCGTCAAAGCCGTCTTCAGCGAGCAGCACTTCGTGGCCGCCCTGCTTTAAAAATATTTCGGCACTGCGCCGAATGGTGTTGCTGTCATCAATGACCAAAACCTTGCGTCCGGAACTGTTTGTACTCACTGCCATCGCTCCCGAAAGTTATTGGCCAAAACCATTGAGAATAAGACTGATTTGTAAACGATTGTCATGCCAGACTAGGCTGCCACACCAACATTCGCTGATTTAAATTTGCACCATTTCAAAATCTTCTTTGCGGGCCCCGCACTCGGGACAAACCCAGTTCATGGGCACTTGCGCCCATGGCGTACCGGCAGCAATACCATCATCCGGCACACCCGACGCCTCATCGTAAATCCACCCGCAGATTAAACACATCCAAGTCATTGACAGTACCTAGCTTAAATTGCCTTCACATAGAATGCAAGAATTGTAGCTAGGCAACGTTGCTTATTCGCGCAGACAGCAAAAACCAGCCTATGGCAAACCCCACTTCCTCTTCCGACGACGCCTTGGCCGATAACGATGACGGGCCCGGCGCTGAGATGCAGGACACTCCTACTTGCGTGATGACCTTCAATGCCAGTGACCCCAGCGGCGCCGGGGGCCTGACTGCCGACATCATGGCGATTGCGTCGGCGGGCGGCCATGCATTGGCGGTCGTCACAGGCGCCTATGTGCGCGATACCACCGAGATTTTTGACCACATCAGCTTTGACGATGAAGCCGTTGGCGAGCAAGCCCGTACCGCTCTAGAAGACATGTCAGTCAGCGCCATCAAGGTGGGTTTTGTCGGCAGTCCGGAAAACATCAGCGTGGTGGCCGAAATTGCGACCGATTATTCAGAAGTCCCCTTGATTGCGTACATGCCCAGTTTGGCTTGGTGGGACGAAGACAAAATAGACACTTACCTGGATGCCTTCAGGGAACTGCTGCTTCCGCAAACCACTATTTTGGTCGGCAACCACAGCAGCTTGTGGCGCTGGTTGATGCCCGACTGGCCTGGCGAGCGCAACCCGTCTGCCAAAGACATCGCCAAAGCCGCCGCGCAGTTGGGCGTGCCCTACACACTGGTCACCGGTATTCCCTTGCCCGAACAATTCATCGACAACGCTCTGGCGACGCCGCAGGCTGTGCTCTACAGCGAAAAGTTTGAGCGTTTTGAGGCGGTTTTTTCAGGCGCAGGCGACACCTTGTCTGCCGCACTTGCCGCGCTGCTGGCCAACGGCCATAACTTAAACGCTGCTGCCGCCGAAGCACTGATTTACCTGGACCAGTCCTTGAGCGCTGGCTTTCACCCGGGTATGGGCCATACCGTGCCTGACCGGATGTTCTGGGCGCAAGCCGAAGACAATGCAAGCGACGACGTTGAAGAGACGGGTCTGCCCGGCGACGACGATTTAACGCTCACACTGCAGCGGTCTTTTTTTGACATGCCGCCCCACGGCACCACAAAACACTGAAATCAACCCCTAAAACCGACCAACCCATGATGACCGCCATGCCACACGTTTCCCGCAACGACACCTTGTTTGAACGCGCCAAAAAGCTGATTCCCGGCGGTGTGAATTCGCCCGTTCGTGCCTTCAAGGCAGTAGGCGGAACGCCGCGTTTTGTGCAGCGCGCCCACGGCGCTTATTTTTGGGATGCTGACGGCAAAAGATATATCGACTACATCGGCTCCTGGGGGCCCATGATCTTGGGTCACGGCCACCAGGGCGTGATTGAAGCGGTGCAAAAAGCCATGATGGACGGCTTTTCGTTTGGCGCACCGACCGAACGTGAGGTCGAGCTGGCCGAGGAAATCGTCAAATTAGTGCCGTCGATCGAAATGGTGCGCCTGGTCAGCTCGGGTACCGAAGCCGCCATGAGCGCCCTGCGCCTGGCGCGCGGCGCGACGGGCCGCAGCAAAATTATCAAATTTGAAGGCTGTTACCACGGCCATACTGATGCGCTGCTGGTCAAGGCCGGCTCGGGACTGGCCACTTTTGGCAACCCCACCAGCGCGGGCGTGCCGCCTGAGGCCGTTCAGCACACGCTGGTACTGGAGTACAACAACATTGCCCAACTTGAAGAATGCTTTGCGCTGCACGGCAAAGATCTGGCCTGCCTGATGATGGAGCCAATTTGCGGCAACATGAACT
Source organism: Polaromonas sp. (assembly GCA_025363315.1). Lineage (GTDB taxonomy): Bacteria > Pseudomonadota > Gammaproteobacteria > Burkholderiales > Burkholderiaceae_C > Polaromonas. Next base: position 13,045 of record JANYED010000227.1, on the reverse strand, counting down.
TTGTCCGCTCAACTGTGCCGTTCATGACGCGCTGCCGCGAGCTGTGCACCCAGTACGGCGCACTGCTGATTTTCGACGAGGTGATGACCGGGTTCAGGGTCGCTCTGGGCGGGGCACAAAGCCTGTATGCCAAACTGATTCCGGGTTTTAAGCCTGACATGACGGCGCTGGGCAAAGTCATTGGTGGCGGCATGCCGCTGGCAGCCTTTGGCGGCAGCAAAGCGGTGATGGAAATGCTCGCACCCATTGGCGCGGTTTACCAGGCAGGCACGCTGTCGGGCAACCCGGTGGCGACCGCCTGCGGCCTTGCTACATTGCGAGAGGTGCAAAAACCTGGTTTTTACGAGGCGCTGGGCGAACGCACACGTAGCCTGGTCACGGGGTTGACGGCGGCGGCTAGCAAAGCAGGCACCAGCTTTTGCGGCGACAGCCAGGGCGGCATGTTCGGTTTCTTTTTGCTGGACAGATTGCCGCAGAACTACGCAGCCGTGATGACCACTGATAGCCCAGCGTTCAACCGCTTTTTTCATGCCATGCTGGACAGCGGCGTTTACTATGCCCCAGCGCTGTATGAGGCAGGATTTGTCAGCGCGGCACATACGCCAGCAGATATTGACGAGACGGTAGATGCTGCGGCGCGGTTTTTTGCCGGTCGCTAGCCCTTAAACGTCATTATTTTATGCTACTATTTTAGTAGCTGCTCGCGCCCGAATTCATTGGTCTAGCGGCATTTTTAACACTGAAACAGTGTGACAAAGCGGTTTTAATGCCGGAAATGTCGCACACCCGACAGCACCATCACCACGCCATGCTCGTTAGCTGCGTCAATCACTTCCTGGTCCCGCATGGAGCCGCCAGGTTGAATCACGCTAGTGGCGCCTGCGTCAACCACCACATCCAGCCCATCACGGAACGGGAAAAACGCGTCACTGGCAACTGCCGTGCCTGCCAATGACAAACTGGCGTGCCCGGCCTTGATGCTGGCAATGCGGGCCGAATCCAGACGGCTCATTTGCCCAGCACCGACGCCCATCGTCATGCCATCCTTGCAAAACACGATGGCGTTGGACTTAACGTATTTGGCGACTTTCCAGGCGAATAGCAGGTCTTGCAGTTGGGCTGGGGTGGGTTGCAATTTGCTCACGACTTTCAAATCAGCCAGAGCGAGCTCGTGGTTGTCTGCCGTTTGCATCAAGAGGCCCGAGCCAACGCGCTTGATATCCATATGGTTGCGACCCTGCTCCCAGGCAGCGTCACCGCCGGGCGGCATGTCAATCTGCAAAATCCGCACATTAACTTTGGTTTTGAAAACTTCCAGCGCTTCTGGCGTGAAGCTCGGCGCCATCAACACCTCCACAAACTGCTTTGAAATTTGTAGCGCGGCGCGCGCGTCCAACGGGAAGTTCAGCGCGATGATGCCGCCGAATGCGGAGGTCGGATCAGTTTTGAAGGCTTTGGTGTAGGCCTCAAGCGCATCAACGCCAATGGCCACGCCGCACGGGTTGGCATGCTTGACGATGACGCATGCGGCATCGGTAAAGCTTTTGACGCATTCCCAGGCGGCATCAGCGTCGGCAATGTTGTTGTAGCTGAGCTCTTTACCCTGAAGCTGTTTGGCGGTGACCAGCGAGCCGGGCGCGGGGTGCAAATCTCGGTATAGCGCAGCCTGCTGGTGCGAGTTTTCACCGTAGCGCAGGTCTTGGAGCTTGATGAAGCGGCCATTCGTTTGCGCGGGAAATTGCAAATTACTACCGTCTGGCTGGATGCTCGACAGATAGTCGCTGATGGCGCCGTCGTATTGGCTGATGCGGTTGAAGGCGGCAACTGACAGCGCGAACCTGGTTTTTTCAAGCAGCTTGCCACCGGCTTTAAGCTCTGCCAGCACGCCAGCGTATTGCGACGCATCGGTCAGCACGCCCACGTCCTTCCAGTTTTTGGCGGCACTGCGCACCATGGCCGGGCCGCCAATGTCGATGTTCTCAATCGCGTCTTCCAGCGTGCAGCCGAGTTTGGCCACGGTGGCTTCAAACGGATACAGGTTAACGACCAGCAAATCAATTGTGGCAATGTCGTGTTCTTTCAAGGCCGCCATGTGCTCGGGCACATCGCGCCGGGCCAGAAGCCCGCCGTGAATTTTGGGGTGCAGAGTTTTGACCCGGCCGTCGAGCATTTCCGGAAAGCCGGTGTGGTCTGCCACCTCGGTCACGGGCAAACCAGCATCAGCCAACAACTTGGCGGTGCCGCCCGTTGACAGCAATTTGATGTTGAGGGCGTGCAGGGCTTGTGCGAATTCGAGAATGCCGGTTTTGTCGGAGACGGAAATCAGTGCGTTCATTGTTTTTTTTCTTGTTTTGGATGGTTGTGATCAGCGCAATTGATTTCATCACTCTGTCTATTACATTGTCAATTTACTTTGTCAATTCACTTTGTCAATTTACTTGATCAATTTATGCTCGACCAGCTTTTTGCGCAGCGTGTTGCGGTTCAGGCCCAGCCACTCAGCGGCGCGTGACTGATTTTGTGCGGCTTGCTGCATCACCGCCTCTAGCAGCGGCTTTTCCACCACGCGCACCATCATGTCGTACATGCGGTCGGGCTCGGTGCCGCGCAGATCTTTGAAGTAGCCGTCCAAGCTGGTGCGAATGCACTCTTCAATTTGTTTTTTACTCATACGCTGCATTCCTCTTCATTTTTATTCTCAACCGCCGCCGCCAACGGCATGCGGTCAGTAGCTTCACACAAGCCGTCAAAAAACGTCGCCACGGCGTGCAATTGCGCCCCGGCATCCCCCAGCAAATTCATCTGCGCGCGAAACGCCTCGCCGCCCGGCAAAGACTTCACATACCAGCCGATGTGCTTGCGCGCGCTGCGCACACCCGTGAACTCGCCGTACAGCTCGTAATGGTCTTGCAAGTGGTCCAGCAGCAAGCGCTTGACGTCCAACACCAAAGGCGGTGCAAGCTGCGTGCCCGTTGCCAAAAAATGAACCACTTCCCTAAATATCCACGGCCTGCCCTGCGCTACCCGGCCCAGCATGACGGCGTCAGCGCCGGTGTAGGCTAAAACTTCACGGGCTTTTTGCCCACTCGTGATGTCGCCATTGGCCGCGACCGGAATCGTCAAAGCTGCTTTGACCTCTGCAATCGTGTCGTATTCAGCCAGGCCCGTATAGCCCTGCTCACGTGTGCGGCCGTGCACTGCCACCATGGCAACGCCAGCGCTTTGCGCGGCGCGGGCTATCGCGACCGCATTTTTATGGGTTTGCGCCCAACCGGTGCGCATTTTGAGGGTTACCGGCACGTTGCGAGGTGCGCAAGCAGCAACAACAGCCTCCACAATCTCAAGCGCGAGTTTTTCGTCTTGCATCAGCGCCGAGCCCGCCCATTTGTTGCACACTTTTTTAGCCGGGCAGCCCATGTTGATGTCGATGATTTGCGCGCCACGGTCGATGTTGTAAGCTGCGGCATCGGCCATCATTTGCGCATCAGTCCCGGCAATTTGCACGGCAATCGGTTCGGGTTCGCCGTTGTGGTTAGCGCGGCGCGAGGTTTTCAGGGTGTCCCACAAGTCGCGGCGCGAGGTGACCATTTCACTGACCGCATAGCCCGCGCCGAGTTTTTTGCACAACATGCGAAAAGGCCTGTCAGTGACGCCCGCCATGGGCGCAGCAAACACGTTGTTTGCCAATGCAAAAGAGCCGATAAACATGGGGACTGAATTTTTGTATTTGCTGAAAAAGAAGGCATATTCTAGCTGCTTAAAATTTAAGCAAAAAGCATAGCGCGCAGGTTACGATAGGTATCATCTATGGAAGCCTGGATACAACACCTGCTGAGTCTTTTGGCGCTGCCCGAATACGGCTTGAGCACCGTCTTTGTCGTGTCTTTTATTTCTGCAACGCTGTTGCCACTGGGCTCCGAGCCGGTGGTGTTTGGCCTGGTCAAATTAACTCCGGGACTGTTTTGGCCCGCCATACTGACAGCAACCGCTGGCAACACATTGGGCGGCGCGCTGGACTGGTGGCTAGGCTACGGTGCGCACAAGGTGGCCGACAAATACAAACCTGATTCGCATCACGGGCGTGCCGTCAGGTGGCTTGAAACGCTGGGCCCCAAAGCCTGCCTGCTGTCCTGGCTGCCCGTGGTGGGTGACCCGTTATGCGCGGTGGCAGGCTGGTTGAAGTTTTCCTTCTGGCCCTGCGTTTTTTACATGGCGATTGGCAAGTTTTTGCGCTACTTTGTCATGACAGGCAGCCTCATTTGGGCTTTCCCGGGCGGTTTGAATTTTTAGCGCAAAACCTGTCATCAGAACCGCTCGTTCGCCAGCAAATAGCGCCAATACCCAATTTGCAAGCCACTCAGCGCCACGCGGCCAAGCCTGAGTCGCTTCATGGCAGTGACGGTTAAACCAACACTTTCGCAAAAATAGGCAATCTGCCCCGGCTGTTCACCTTTGAGGGCAAATCGCAAACGAGTCTCGCTTTGCCAGCTCACTTTGGCTGGGCCAAGCAACTTGCCATTAAAGGTAAAGCCGTGATCCACACGGTTCAAGCGCTCCAGGCCGCCAGGTTTGATGTTGCCGGCCACCTCGACCACCACCTCATGCTCCAGCGTGGCCGCGTCAGTCACCAGCTTGCGGGCCACTCGCCAGTCGTCGGTAAACACCACCAGCCCGCTGGCGGGCAGCGCGAGTTGCGTGACCAATTCGGCCGACAAATGTTTTTTAAGCAGGGTGATGCCGCTACGGTCTTCAGCCGATTGAGTCGCCTGCGTTAAATCCGCCTCGTAACCCGCAGGCTTGTGCAGAAGCAACGTGACCGCCGTCGGCGCCAGCAAGCTGGCGTCTTTTGACAGCTCGATTTTTTGATGCAACACGCGAAACTGGGGTTCCTCCACCACCGCGCCGTCTACCGTGACCCAGCCGCCTGCAATGTACTGCTCGGCCTCGCTGCGCGAACAGGTCAGTAGTTCAGCCAGGCGCTTGGCAAGGCGAATCGGTTCAGCCATTGCAGTGGATACCAATATTGCTATTAAATGAGGAGCTGCTCGCGCCCGTATTGATTGGGCTACAGGTCATTTTTATGCTTAAAAAAGCCAAACGAGCGGCTTTTTCAGCTGCTAAACAAGAAGTTCATCACGTCGCCATCCTTGACGACATATTCCTTGCCTTCGCTGCGCATCTTGCCCGCATCTTTGGCGCCCTGCTCGCCTTTGAAGGCAATGTAGTCGTCAAATGCAATGGTTTGCGCGCGTATGTAACCTTTTTCAAAGTCGGTATGAATCACGCCTGCGGCTTGCGGGCCGGTGTCGCCAATGCGAATGGTCCAGGCGCGGACTTCTTTAACGCCCGCCGTGAAGTACGTTTGCAAGCCCAGCAACTTGAAGGCGGCAACGATCAGCCGGTTCAAGCCGGGCTCAGTCTGGCCGATTTCAGCTAAAAACATCTTTTTATCGTCGTCTTCCATATCGGCCATTTCAGCTTCCATCTTGGCGCAAATGGCAACAACGGGCGCGTTCTGGGCCTTGGCGTAAGCCGTCAGGCGGTCTAAAAATGGATTGTTTTCAAAACCGTCTTCGGCCACGTTGGCCACAAACATGGCAGGTTTGGCGGTGATTAAAAAGAACTGGGCTAAAAGCGGCTGCTCTTCCTTACTGAAGTCAATCGTGCGTACCGGTTTGGCTTCGTTCAGTGCCACCTGGCATTTTTCAAGAATAGCCACCAGCTTGGCGGATTCTTTGTCGCCCGAGCGGGCCAACTTGGTCACACGGTGCAGGGCTTTTTCAACCGCCGCCAGGTCGGCCAGGCACAGCTCGGTTTGAATCACCTCAATGTCTGATATCGGGTCGACCTTACCAGCCACATGAATCACGTTGTCGTCTTCAAAGCAGCGCACCACGTTGACGGTGGCATCGGTTTCGCGGATGTGCGCCAAAAACTTGTTTCCCAGTCCCTCGCCTGTGCTGGCGCCGGCCACCAGGCCCGCGATGTCAACAAATTCGACAATGGCTTTCTGGATTTTTTGTGGGTTGACGATAGCGGCCAAAAGGTCCAAACGCGCATCCGGAACCTCAACAATGCCCACATTCGGCTCGATGGTGCAAAACGGGTAATTTTCAGCCGCAATGCCGGCTTTGGTCAACGCGTTGAACAGGGTGGATTTTCCGACGTTAGGCAAGCCTACGATGCCGCACTTCAAACTCATGTCAAACCTTCAAAAATTGGTGGCAAAGTGTATTCGATGCTGCGCAGGCTTTAACCCAAGCGTAGGCTGCATGCCATGCCGAGCGGCGGCTCATCAGTCAAACCGGTAGTTGGCGCGCACGCTTTGGCCCAGCTTCAGATGATGCTCTACCGGGTGCTGGTTGGCGTAGAGTGGTGCCACGTTCATGCCAAACGTCAGCGCGCCGCCCACGCGTGGATCAGCGCGGTAGCTTTGCAGCATGTCGCCTACCTCAAGGCTGATTGCTGCGGTGGTCGGGTCGATGTTGGGGATGGGGCAGCGCGGGCAGGGTTTGACGGATTTGAGCTGCGCCGCGCCCTGCCCGGTTGCGATGTTTAGGACGTCCAGCCGGTCTTCGTCGTGCGGGGACAGCGCATTGCCGCCGGGGCTGGACGCCAAAACGATATTGGGCCGAAAGCGCTGCATGCTGACTGCGTTTTTGCCCGCCGCGACTAACTTGGCGTTGAAATGCTCAAGCGACGCCTCGCTGATGACCAGCACCGGAAAGCCGTCACTGAACTGGTTCAGCGCCTCCAGATCACCGGTCCACTTTTTTGCACTGGGCCGTTTGTGATCCGGATCGAAGCGTACGAGGCGCGCTGGCGTGCCCAAAAAGTCACTGAACCACTGTGCCGCAACTTTGCCCATGTCAAAAGCGGCCACCTCGTCGTCCCACACCTTCACGCGCACTGGCGCTTCGACCTCGTCAAGCTTGACGTGCAGGGCCAACATGCCCGGCGCACGCAGCACCATTTCGTAGTGCTTGATCTGCGGCTGGATCAGCGCCATGCGGGGCAGCTCGCGCTGGGTTAAAAACTCGCCTTTGTCGTCGACCACCATCCACGCGCGGTCAAACTCCAGACCTGTATCCAGCAAGACAGCGTCCTGCACCGCCACGCCTGCGCAAGATTTGATGGGGTAAACATACAGGCCGGAAATGACAGCCGTGATGTCAAAGTCGCCAAGTGCGTTGGGGGCCAGGTCACTCATGGATTTGTTTTGTTGGAAGATTGAACGAGCTGAAAATAAGGCCTGAAACCAGGCCACTGCTTGCAATTTTGCACTGCCTTCTAAAATAGGCCATGTCCAAGTCTTTTGATGTGTGTATTCGCGGTGACGGCGTGGTGGGCCGTGCATTGGCACTTTTGCTGGCGAAAGAGCGCTTGAGGGTGGCTTTGGTTCTGCCGCAATCTGCAGGCAGCGCAGATAACCAGGCTCAGACCCCTGAAGACATTCGCGCCTATGCCTTGAACAGTGCCTCCAAGCAGTTGCTTGAATTGCTGCGCGTGTGGCCCGACACGTCGTGGGCCACGTCGGTGCAACGCATGCAGGTCTGGGGCGACGACGGAGGCATGCTGGAATTCAATGCCCAAACAGCGGGGAAAGACGCATTAACGTGGATTGTGGATGTGCCGCAGCTTCAGGCGCAATTGCTGCAAGCTTGCAGTTATCAAAGCCTGATCGAAACTGTCCCCGAACCCGAGGTGGCAACCGTCAAGGCGCCGTTGACCGTTATTTGCGAAGGTCAAAAAAGCAGCTCCAGAGCCGCCGTGAGCACCCAGTGGGCGCGAAAGCCGTATGCACAAAAAGCCATCGCCGCGCGATTGACATCCGATATGCCGCATGGCGGCAGCGCTCGGCAATGGTTTTCAAACGGGGAGGTGCTGGCATTGCTGCCCATGGGCGGTGATGGCCATGCCAGTCAGGGCGGCAGTCAGGGGAACTCTTTGGCGCTGGTTTGGTCAGTTGCTGATGAACACGCGGCAATGCTTGAAAAACTGTCCCCCGAAGCATTTTGCGCCGCACTGTCCACGGCCTGCCAAGGCGCTGTGGGCGCACTTCAATTGACCAGCGAGCGAGCCAGCTGGCCGTTGGCCCTGGGTACTGCTGACCGTTGGGTTGGCACCGGCTGGGCGTTGGCCGGGGACGCCGCGCACACGGTGCACCCGCTGGCTGGCCAGGGCCTGAACCTGGGTTTGGCCGATGCAGCCTGCCTGAGCGGCGTGCTGGCTGGCCGCGAATACTGGCGCGGTCTGGGTGACGAAAAGCTGCTGCGGAGATACGAGCGCGCCCGCAAAGCTGATGTCGCTGCCGTCAGCGCTGTCACCGATGGCCTGCACAATCTGTTTGCGCAAGCCGGGCCTGCCTGGCAGTCAGCCAGAAACTGGGGCATGAACGGCGTTGCTGGCAGCCAGCCGCTTAAAAACTGGCTGATGCAGCGTGCTGCAGGTGCCGGGTTGTGATGCATTCAAAAATTTAATCAAGAAAGTGACGCTCATGAAATTTGTCAAATCCATCATCGCTTGTGGTCTTGCCGCATGTGCTCTGGGCAGCGCTTTCGCGCAAGAAGCAGCCATTCGTAAAAACCTGGCTGAGCGCCTGCCCAACCTGCCCAAAATTGACGAGATCAGCAAGACACCGATGAACGGCCTGTTTGAAATTCGCGTCAACGACAGCGACATTTTTTACACGGACGCAGAAGGCAATTTTTTAATTCAGGGCAATTTGCTGGACACCAAGTCCAAACGCAACCTGACCGAAGAGCGGACTGAAAAACTCAATGCGGTAGCGTTCGATTCGCTGCCACTCAAAGACGCCTTTACCATTGTGCGGGGCAACGGCAAGCGCAAAATGGCTGTGTTTGAAGACCCCAATTGCGGCTACTGCAAGCGCTTTGAGCGTGACATGCAAAAAGTCAATGACGTTACGGTGTATATGTTTTTGTACCCGATTCTGAGCCCTGATTCAACCGACAAAGCCAAAAGTATCTGGTGCGCCAAAGACAAAGGTAAAACCTGGCAAGACGTGATGGTGCGCGACATGGCGGTGACCAAAGCCGCTTGTGAAACCACCGCGATTGACCGCAACCTGGACTTTGGCCGAAAACACAAAATCACGGGCACACCGACCATCTTTTTCGCGGATGGTTCACGCGTGCCGGGCGCCATCAATACGCAGCAGATCGAGAAATTTTTGACCGATGCCAAGTAACAACGTTTTTTGGGGTTTCAACACTTGACCGCATTACTCGACTCGCTGAGCATACCCAAACGACTTCATGTTTTTGAGGCGACTCATCAGGCGGCCAACGCCAGGCTTGACGCGGTTCAACCTGCAAGCTACGCACGCACCCGCAATGCACTGGACGGCGCGGTCACTGGCTTGTCGCCCTATTTTGCGCATGGCATCATTAGCTTGAGCGATGCGGCCCGCGCCATTCATGCGCGCCATGCTCTCGACTTTGACGACAAGCTGGTGTTTGAATTTGGCTGGCGTGAGTTTTTTCAGCACGTGGTGGGACATCAAAAAAACCCGGATGCCATTTTGCAAGACTTGCACGGCGCTGTGCCGTGGCACGGCCACTACGCCAACACGTTGCCGCGCGACATTCGCGAAGGCTGCACGGGCGTCGCAGCCATTGACAACGCGGTGCGCATTTTGTACGCCACAGGCTATCTGCACAACCATCTGCGTATGTATCTGGCCAGCTATGTGGTGCATGTGCGCAAAGTACATTGGCGCGCCGGCGCTGACTGGCTGTATGGTCATTTGCTGGACGGCGATCTGCCCAGCAACCACCTGAGCTGGCAATGGGTGGCGGGTACGTTTTCAAGCAAGCCGTATCTTTTCAATGCTGACAATGCCATGAAGTATGCCCCGGCGGGCGCACGGCAGGCGTGGGACTGCCGCGGTACGGTGATTGACCAAAGCTACGAAGCGCTTGACGAGATGGCCCGCAGCCAGGCAGGTGCTGGCCCCGAGCCAGGGGAACACGACAGGGTAGCCGAACCACCTCTTTTGAATCATTTTTGTCCGTCAAATACGGCTGAAGCCCAATCAAATCGGGCGCGAGTAGCTATCGATAATATAGCAACCAGAAAGCTCGAACTGGTGCATCCCTGGCACCTGTCACAGCGCATCGCCACCGATACACTGCGTATCGGCATCATTCACCTGCCTGCGCACGCCGATTGGCCGTGGTCTGAACGGCGTTGGCAATTTGTGCTGGACGCCATGGCCGCTGTGACAGATGCCATCTGGATGGGCGACCTTACGGCGCTTGACACATCCAGCGCTGGCAGCGTTACAGCGCAGGCCACTTTGTTTCCAGGCTACCGGCAAGCGCTGGCGAAAATGGTCGCCCCGAACTTCGCCCTCACACCCGCTCCTGGTCTGCTGCCCAACCCCGCCATGGCGTGCCGTTCGTTCAGCAAGTTTTACGAGCGGGCGCGGCGCGATGCCGGCTCTTTCGCTGATTTGCTTTCATCGTGATCGATCGTGCCTCATGACCCTGACTGCCCATGAAACCGTTACCCGCTTGGGCTACGCAGGTCTGGCGCCGTTTGTGCTGCTGGCAGGTCTGATGTGGCTGGTTGACAGGGAATTGCTGCCTTTCGTGTCGATTGCCCTGGGCGGCTATGCGGCGACGATTGTGTCGTTTTTAGGGGGCGTGCATTGGGGCATTGGTTTCATGAAAGGCCAGGCCGCACCGCGCTTTCATTTTGTGTGGGGTGTGGTGCCGTCGTTGATCGCCTGGCTTGCACTGATGATGCCGGCCTACGCAGCTCTGCCGCTGCTGGGCATGGTTGTCGTGGCCTGCTATGTGGTGGACAGCAAAACCTACCCGGCAGCGGGTTTGGCAAGCTGGCTGTCGATGCGGCTGCGCCTCACAGTTGTGGCCACGCTGAGCTGCGTGTTGGGCGCGGCAGCGGTTTAGAAAATTAGCTGTCAAAAATGCCGGAAGGTCCAGAAATTTACCGCGCTGCCCGCGAAGTGCATGCCGCGGTGGCTGGACAGGCGATTGAGTTAAACCTGCTGCACCCCGCGCTTGCACCGCGCGGTAAATCATTAAAACGCGCCATCATCACGCGCGTTTATGCGCGCAGCAAGGCGATGCTGACAGAGTTTTCAAACGGCGATGTCTTGTATTCGCACAACCAGCTGTATGGCGAGTGGCGCGTCCACCCGCTAGGGCAATCGCTGCTTGGGCGCCAAAAAAGATTGGTGGTCACCACCCCACAGCACCGGGTGGTGCTGTACAGCGCCACCGACTTTGCGTGGTTGCGCGCCGGCCAGGAGCTTGCGCACCCGTACATTGCCAAACTGGGGCCTGAGGTACTGGCTGATGGGACAACACCCGCCTTGCTCGCCAAGCGTCTGGCAAGCTTTCCACGCCGCAATCTGGCAACAGCTCTGATGGACCAGAGCGTCCTCGCGGGCTTGGGCAATTACTTGCGCGCTGATGTTTTGTTTGTGGCGCAGTTGTCACCACGCCTGCAGGTGGGCGATCTGACCAGCGCACAGCTAAAAGCGCTGGCTAAAGTGATCCACCAGCTCACCTGGCGAAGCGTTCACCACGACGGGGTACTGCTGCCGCAGCCGGACTACAAAAAACTCAGAGCCCAAGGCAACGACTATGAAGCCGCGCGCTTTTACGTGTTCGACCGGGAAGGTCTGCCCTGCCGCGCGTGCAGCACGCCCATCAGCAGACTAGACTTGGGCGGCCGCAGTATTTTCTTTTGTCCTGAATGTCAAAAATAAAATGAAGCCAACAAATGCCAGCCTCTCGCAGCCGGTCCACTACCGCGTTGAGGCACGCAGTGTTCATACGCACTTGTTTGATGTCACGCTGACGATTGCCCAGCCTGAAGCGCAGCAGCGGGTGTCGCTGCCGGTGTGGATTCCGGGCAGCTACCTGCTGCGCGAGTTTTCAAAAAATCTGCAGCACTTAAGCGCGCAGCAAGGCCGTACCAGGCTGGCCGCAATCCAGCTTGACAAGTGCACATGGGAAATCGCCTGTAGCCCAAGTAAACCGCTGGTACTGCGCTATCAAATTTATGCACGTGACAACTCGGTGCGCACCGCCTGGCTGGACGCAGAGCGCGGGTTTTTCAACAACACGAGTGTTTGCCTGAAAGTAAAAGGCAAAGAAAAGTCATTGCATTTGCTTGAAGTCACTGAGCCAATTAAAACCAGGGGCTGGTCAGTCGCAACCGGATTGACCGCGCAAAAAATCAACAAGCTGGGCTGGGGCACTTACAGCGCAACCCACTACGATGAACTGGTCGACTGCCCGGTTGAGATGGGCGCGTTCTGGAGCGGCAACTTCATAGCCTGCGGTGTGCCGCACCGTTTTGTCGTCGCGGGAGCGCTGCCGGGTTTTGATGGTGCGAAGCTACTGGCTGACACGAAAAAGATTTGCGAACAAGAAATACGGTTTTGGCATGGCAGCCCTTCAGCCAAAAACAAGCCACCTTTCGCCAATTACCTGTTCATGCTCAACGCCGTGGACGACGGCTATGGTGGGCTGGAGCACTGCAACTCGACCGCGCTGATCTGCAATCGCAAAGACCTTCCGCGAATTGGCGAGACCAAAGTATCAGACGGGTACACCACGCTGCGCAGCCTCATAAGTCACGAATACTTTCACACCTGGAACGTCAAGCGCCTGCGCCCGGCAGAGTTTGCCAGCTACGACTACACCCAGGAAAACTACACCGAACTGCTCTGGTTTTTTGAAGGCTTTACCAGCTACTACGACGAGCTGCTGCTGCGCCGCGCTGGTTTGCTGGACAACGCCGGATATTTGAAGCTCCTGAACAAAACCATCAATCAGGTGATGCAAACGCCCGGCACACAAGTGCAGTCGGTGGCCGAAGCCAGTTTCGATGCCTGGGTAAAGTATTACCGGCAAGACGAAAACACACCCAACGCCACGGTGAGCTATTACACCAAAGGCGCGCTGGTGGCGCTGTGCTTTGATTTGACGCTACGCCATGAAGGCCACACCACGCTGGATGCCGTGATGCGCGCGTTGTGGCTGCG
>JANYED010000218.1 GCA_025363315.1 Polaromonas sp. | reverse complement strand
CCCGCTAAGGCTAGCGAAGTGACGCTAGACAAAGTAGGCGTGCTGGGCGCAACGCTGCTGGGTTGTTTTATTCATGGCTCTATGCGCGGTTATGTATATGCCAGTGACTCACCGTGGGCAGCCAAAACCGGTGCTGACGGTGTAGCCGTGTTTGATGACTTGCCCGACGGTGCGGCGCAAGTCAAGCTATGGCAAGCCGACCAGCTGGTCGATGTGCCAATGCAGTCCGTCACCATTGGCGCGGCTGCTGCTAAAAGCACCTTTCAACTCACAGTGGTGCCGCGCCGTCGCCGGGTTTAAAACTTACTTCTGGGTAAAGAAAACATAGTCAGACGTATAGCCTTCTTTGCTGCTCTTGCCCACGTCTTGAACGGTACTGCAGCCTGTGGCTTTTGCGTTACCGCCTTCGGTGTTTAGCCGCTGCACGCTGGTGATGGACGTCATTTTGCCTGCGGGTGCACCAGTTGCCGCTTTGGCTGACAACAGCAGCAAAGGAATGTCGGCAGCCTGCGCACCATTGGCGCGTGCTTTGACAGTCCCCACGGTTTGGCTGCCGTCCAGTGCTGTCCAGCTTGGGCCTGCGCCGTGCGTACCTACCTTGTCGCCCTTGCCGTTGGTCAGCTCGGCTTCAGGGGCAACGAATGCCCAAGCGATCTTGCCCGCTTCGTTGCGGCATTCATAGATTTGCGAACCGACTGCTTGCCATACAAAAGCGACACGTTCGCTGTCAAGCGCTTGAAGCGCTGCGGGTGCAACAGGCATGTTGCTGGTCGACGGCGAAGTCGCGCAGCCACTCAGCAGGGCTGTGCAAAATGCGGCGACAGATAAAGACGAGGCGGTTGTTGTCATGGTGTTTTCCTGATGGTTAAGAAAATGAGCCGGCCGATATTGACTTGGCTCACCCCTTACAAACGACGGCCAAGACATATTGGATGCAATTTTTATCGCGCACCAATTCAGATATATTCAGCCGCATGAGCCTAGATGCAACCAACCTGGAAACATTGCTTGCTGAGGCCGCGCAAGGCAATCACGCCAGCTTTGCTGCCGTGTACCAGCGCACCCACACGCATCTGTTTGGCGTGGCGGTCCGTATATTGGGCCAAGGCCAGGCGGCTGAAGAGGCATTGCAAGAGGCTTATGTGAGCATCTGGAAAAACGCCGCCAGCTTCAAAAGTGAAGTTGGCGGGCAAACCATACAACCCATGACATGGCTGATTGCCATCGTCCGCAACAAGGCGCTGGACGCCTACCGAGCCCGTGCGCGCCGCAAAGAAATTGACTGGGACGAGTCGAGCGGCGACGCTGATGACATAGCTGATACCCACAGTCTTTCTGCTGTGCAACTGTTGGACCAGGCCATGCAAGCGCTGAAAATTGATGCCTGTATGAAGGCATTGGACGGCAGCTACCGCCAAAGCCTGGCACTGGCTTACTACCAGGGTTTGTCGCACAGTGAGGTAGCTGCGCAAATGGGCGCACCGCTGGGCTCGGTTAAGGCCTGGATACGGCGTGGGCTAGACAAGCTCAAGACCTGCCTGGCCGCCCAAGGCTTGCACGGTGGCACCGCATGAGGGCACGCAATGAAGGCACTCCATGAGGACACTACATGAGGTATAGCCATCCCGATTTGTTGGACCGTTTGGCGTCAAGTTATGTGTTGGGCACGCTAAGTCGCGGTGCAAACAAACGGTTTGAAAAGCTGCTGGCAGACCGCGCAGATGTGCGTGTTCTGGTAGCTCAGTGGCAATCGCGGCTTGGCCAGCTGGCTGTGTCTGTGCCAGCGCGGCAACCGTCAAAACATGTGTGGGCTGCTATCGCAACGCGAACCCAGCCTGCCCAACGTACCCAACCTCTTGCGGTCAGCCCGTCGCGGTGGTCAGGGTGGCTGCGCCCTGCAGGCTTGGGAATGGGTGGTTTGGCTGCGGGTGTGCTGGTCGCGAGTGCGGTATTTTTTACCGCGCCTGCGCTGTTCATGACGACAGATCAAATTGCCATGCGCACTGGTGAAAAGCTACCGCAAAGCTATGTCGGCTTGCTGACCGATGAAGCAGGCAATGGCAAGGTGCTGGCCAGCTCACTGCGCCATGGCACAACCATGAGCATCAAAGTCATCGGCACCTTCACACCCCCATCTACAGGGCGGCTGGTGCTGTGGGCTGTGCCTGCCAACGCACCAGCTTTTGCGATTG
>JANYED010000178.1 GCA_025363315.1 Polaromonas sp. | reverse complement strand
AGCCTTTGGCTTCGCCGCCGAACTTGGCTGCCAGCACGGTGGTGATTGCTGCGGTCAATGTGGTCTTGCCGTGGTCGACGTGGCCGATCGTGCCAACGTTGACGTGCGGCTTGGTCCGCTCAAATTTGCCTTTTGCCATTTTCCAAACTCCAGAAATTTATAACGAACTAAACATTAAAGTAAACATCAAGACTGGTGCCCATTCCGGGAATCGGACCCGGGACCTCTCCCTTACCAAGGGAGTGCTCTGCCACTGAGCCAAATGGGCCAAACCTAACTTCTGCCGCAATCAGCAAGAGCCTCCATAAAAATCATGGAGCGGGAGACGGGAATCGGACCCGCGTCATTAGCTTGGAAGGCTAGGGTTCTACCATTGAACTACTCCCGCGCAGCTGTACTAATTTACCTTGTCCAATCGCTTTATTCGTTTATTTGCCAATACCTCAATAGAGCCATTGACACATAAACTGGTGGATGAGGCTGGATTCGAACCAGCGTACGCGTTAGCGAGCAGATTTACAGTCTGCCTCCTTTAGCCACTCGGACACCCATCCATTCAAGGGAACCCCAGATTATGCCATGGTTTTTCGACCGGTAGCCAGTAATCAGCGTCCCGTCAAGCACGGTAATGCCCTTGACGCCAAGCCCGCGCAGCCGAGAAATGCCCGCAGCCAATAAAGGGCAGTGGAGGTCGCAAAGCTGACAAAGGAGAAGGGTGATTGGCCATGAGAATCTTGTGGCGACTGGCGTCAATCAGCTCACTTTTGCCTTGGGCGTGCGCACCCCACAGCATAAAAACAACGTTTTGCTGGTGTTTTGAGACGTGGCTGATGACGGTATCAGTTAGTTGTTCCCAGCCGCGTTTGGCGTGGCTTGCGGGCCGGCCTTCTTCCGCTGTCAGGCAGGTATTAAGCAGCAGCACACCGTTTTTAGCCCATGCGGCAAGACTGCCGCCAGGCGCGGGAAAAGCAGGTGGCGGTGTGCCCAGATCGCGCTGGATTTCTTTGAAGATATTGCGCAGTGAAGGCGGCAGCGCAATGCCTGGCGCGACGGAAAACGCCAACCCCTCTGCCTGGCCGCGTCCGTGATACGGGTCTTGACCCAGAATCACCACTCGCACAGCTTCAGGCGGGGTCAAAGCCAGCGCCCGCAAAGGCTGTGGCGGAAAGATTACCGCTTGGGCCTTAAGCCGCTCGCGCAAAAACGCAAGCAGTCCAACCCCGACCTGGCTGGCAAAAAAATCGTCCAGCAGCGGGCTCCAGCCAGGTGCGAGCTCCCAAGCCGACGGGTCTGCTGACTGCAACTGGCTGAAATCACTCATATTTACGAGCCAAACAAGTCACCCAGCGCTGCACCTGGGTCTTCGGCGCGCATGAAGGCTTCGCCGACCAAAAATGCATGAACCTTGGCATCGCGCATACGCTTGACGTCAGCCGCTGTCGATATGCCCGACTCGGTGACGACAATTCGGCCCTCAGGCACCTGACCCAAGAGACTCTGCGTTGTATCAAGCGAGACTTCAAACGTTTTCAAGTTGCGGTTATTGATGCCGATCAGAGGCGTTTTGAGTTTCAATCCGCGTTCTAGCTCGGCCGCATCATGAACCTCGACCAGCACCGCCATGTCGAGCGACATCGCCACGGCTTCCATGTCTTTCATTTGCGCATCATCCAGGCAGCCAGCAATCAGCAAAATGCAGTCCGCGCCCATCACGCGGGACTCGTAAATCTGGTACGGATCCATCATGAAGTCTTTGCGCAGCGCGGGCAGGCTGCAAGAGGCACGCGCCTGTTTGAAGTAGTCCACGCTGCCTTGAAAGAACTGTTTATCAGTGAGCAC
The DNA here is from genome assembly GCA_025363315.1 of Polaromonas sp. Lineage (GTDB taxonomy): Bacteria > Pseudomonadota > Gammaproteobacteria > Burkholderiales > Burkholderiaceae_C > Polaromonas. Next base: position 1,313 of record JANYED010000178.1, on the reverse strand, counting down.
TGACAAACACGCAGCGCCATATTCAGCATAGCTTTGCGCAATGTCGGCTGGAACAAAGTCGGCTCTGAGCACGCCCTTGGACGGGCTGGCTTTTTTAACTTCAGCAATCACAGCGGGCTTGCCGGAGGCGATTTTGCAGCGCATTGCGCCCACGAAATCGCGCGTCAGTACCCGCGATTCCGCGTCAAAACGCATCGCTGGCAACGGTTTTTGTTGCTTCAAAGCGGCGACCTCGTCGCGCTTGACGGACATTATTTTTTCGAGAATATCGGACATTGTTTTTGAATCGCCAGGTTAAGTCGTCAGTTGCTGTGAGGTAGAGGCGAGCAGTTGCAAGCGAGTCATCGCCGCACCTGACGCCAACGCTGCCCGCGCCTTGTCGATGCCCTCAGCCATCGAGCCCGCCACGTTAGCCGCATACAGCGCCGCCCCCGCATTCAAAATCACAATGTCGCGCGCTGCACCCGACTGGTTGCCAAGTACGCCCAGCAACATGGCTTTGGACTGCTCAGGTGTGTCCACCCTGAGAGCCCGACTGCTGGCCATGGTGAAGCCAAAGTCTTCCGGATGAATTTCGTATTCGGTGATTTCGCCGCCTTGAAGCTCACCCACCACGGTGGCCGCGCCCAGGCTGATCTCGTCCAGCCCATCTTTGCCGTACACCACCAATGCGTGCTCCGCCCCCAAACGCTGCAAGGCGCGAATTTGAATGCCGACCAGGTCGGGATGAAACACGCCCATCAAAATATTTGGCGCGCTGGCCGGGTTGGTTAGCGGGCCGAGGATGTTAAATATCGTTCTGACGCCCAGTTCTTTGCGGATGGGTGCTACGGCTTTCATAGCGGGATGGTGGTTGGGCGCAAACATGAAGCCGATGCCAACAGTCTCAATACAGCGCGCAATCGCTTCAGGGGACAAATTAATATTGATGCCGAGGCACTCCATCACATCGGCACTGCCCGACTTGCTGCTGACGCTTCTGCCGCCATGCTTGCTGACTTTGGCGCCCGCAGCGGCCGCTACAAACATGGCGCACGTCGAGATGTTGAAAGTATGCGAGCCGTCGCCGCCTGTGCCCACAATATCGACCAAATGCGTTTTGTCAGCCACGCTAACCTTGGTTGAAAACTCTCGCATAACTTGTGCGGCGGCGGTGATCTCGCCAATCGTTTCCTTTTTCACGCGCAGCCCGGTGATCAGTGCCGCCATCATGACCGGCGACATTTCGCCACCCATGATGAGCCGCATCAGGTGCAACATTTCGTCGTGAAAGATCTCGCGGTGCTCAATGGTGCGCTGCAGCGCTTCGCTGG
>JANYED010000149.1 GCA_025363315.1 Polaromonas sp. | reverse complement strand
ATACTCAAACCTTGGGCCTGAAAGCTTGCAATAGCGATTCGCTCTTCATATTGAAGCTGCTGGTAGTGCTGCGGTTTAGTCATTTCTACACCTTAGTTGATTTAAGGTGTTGCACTTCAGATTTGATTTCGCCTTGGGCTACAGCCATTTTTAACCCTCAAAAAAGGACGAAATCATGCAAAAACGACTGTTTGGCAGCTTAAAAACCCCTCTTTCCGCCATCGGCCTGGGCTGCATGGGGATGAGCGAGTTTTATGGCGCAACCGACGACGCGCAGTCACACAGCACGATGGCGCGTGCGCTTGAGCTGGGCGTTAACTTTTTCGACAGTGCAGACATTTACGGTTTTGGCCACAACGAAACACTGATCGGCCAGTTTTTAAAAGCGGGCGGTGCGGCCCGACGCACGCAAGTCGTGCTGGCCACCAAGTTCGGCATTGTGCGGGCCGCTGGCCAGTACGAGCGGCGCATCGACAACACCCCGGCCTATGTGCAAAGCGCCTGCGAGGCATCGCTCAAGCGCTTGGGCATGGAAACAATTGACCTGTACTACTGCCACCGCCGCAACCCCGATGTGCCGATTGAAGACATGGTGGGCGCGATGGCGCAATTGGTTAAAACGGGCAAGGTCAGGCAACTGGGGCTGTCTGAAGTGTCAAGCGCCAGCCTTCGCAAAGCCAACGCAGTACACCCCATAGCGGCAGTACAAAGTGAGTATTCGCTCTGGGCGCGCGATCCTGAAACCGACATGCTGGCCACTTGCGCTGAACTGGGCACGACGTTCGTCGCCTACAGCCCGCTGGGCCGCGCGTTTTTAACCGGCGTACTGGACAAGGCCAGCCTGGCTGCCAACGACTTTCGCAACATGCTGCCGCGTTTTAGCGGTAAGGCCGAGGCAGCCAACCAGGCCATGGTCGACGCCCTGAGCCGCTTTGCCCAGCCCAAAGGCATGACGAATGCGCAAGTCGCCCTGGCCTGGCTGCTGTGCAAGCACCCCCACGTGGTGCCCATCCCCGGCACCCGGCGCATCCCCTACCTGGAGCAGAACGCCGTAGCCGCAGACTTTGCATTGTCAGCAGCAGAAGTAGCCGAGCTTGACGCGATCTTCCCGCCTGACGCGGTTGAAGGTGGGCGTTACCCCGAGGCCGGGATGGTGGGGATTGAGTAAACGCAGCGAACCCATCGACCACTGGGTGAACTTGCGCGACGAGATTTCTGATAAATCAAGAATCGCCGAGTTTCGGTGGCGCGGGTCCAGCACGATGCGGTGGTACAGCAAGCTGACGGCGTCGCGGTCACCTTCAAGTTGTTGCAAAAAATTCCATTGGCCAGGCCAAAGTTGACACCACCCGCCCGTACGGGTGTTTGCGGACGCGCTTACTTCGGCGGGCGGTGCAGCGCGCATATTTTGTTGCCGTCCGGGCCACGCAAATACGCCAGGTACAGCTTGCTGAAAGATCCATCCCGAAAGCCCGGCGGCTCTTCACACGTTATGCCTCCGTTGGCCAAGCCTGCCGCATGAATCACATGACTGAACATGGCTTGTCTCCATTTGGGTCGTTGTTGTACTAAATTGAACCGCTGAAATGGTAGCCGATGGCTGTAGCACCCCCGGACACGCTGCAAGCTGGTACGGTAATGCTATATATTCAGGAGCTGCTTGCCCACGCATTCATTGGTCTAGAGGCCTATTTGATGGGTAAAAACAGCCTGAAACGGCTCTGAAAATCGGGTTTTAGGGCGAGAAACGTAGGCTAGGAGTTCGATTTACGCCGTTTTGGGGTATCAAAACAGGCCCCAAGCCAATAGATACGTGTGCGAGCAGCTATTAAAAACAGTGCAATAGCCAGCGTATCAGAATAACTTTAAAGCGCTGACAAACCGTCCCCGCTTTAATTTTCAATATTGCTGAATTACTGCAAGCACGCTAAACTGTAAATATGCAAGCTCAACTCACCATCAACAGCCGCGGCGTGGTTACTCTGCCCGCCAAGATACGCAAGGCCATGGGCTTCCAGGCCAATGACCAGCTGATCGCCGAAACCACAACTCAAGGCCTGTTGCTCAGGCCGACGGTTACCTTGCCACTGGAGATGTACACACCCGAGCGCGTGCAAGAGTTTGATGCCGCCGAGGCTGACTTGGCCTTGCTGCTGGCAAAGCGCAAGCTCTGACGTAACGCTTTCAGATTGCGCGCTCTATGCGAGTTTTTCTTGATGCGAATATTCTTTTCTCCGCAGCCAAATCAGATGGTGCCATCCGGCAACTGTTACGCAATCTGACGCTGGCAAAGCACACGCTGGTGGCTGACAGCTACGTGCAGGCCGAGGCCAGTCGCAACATTGCCGCAAAAGCCGATGCACAAGCCGATGCACAAGCCGTGCGTGACCTGGACGCACTGCTTAACACAGTCGAAGTAAGCGCAGTGCAATTTGCGCAGTCGTCGCCAGCACTGCAAGCCGCTGCGCTTTGGCTACCTGAAAAAGACCGCCCCGTACTGCTGGCGGCCATGGCTTTAGCCTGCGCTGTGCTGCTGACGGGTGACAGCACCCACTTTGGGCCCGGCTACGGCAAGCGCTTTGAAGGCGTCATCGTCTGTTCGCCGCGTCAATTGGCGGAACTGGTTTGATTTGGTTTGACGGGCGGACTGATACGGAAAAAGAATTGGAATCTGACCCCGATTCCTGTACTAATTCCTGCAATTCCTGAGATAAAAAGTCTGGATTTCAAAAATCTACCGCTATACATTCAGGAGCTGCTCACTT
>JANYED010000121.1 GCA_025363315.1 Polaromonas sp. | reverse complement strand
ATTTTAAGCGGCAAGCCAGGCTCGTAACGCCATATCGAGGCATTCCTGCACAGAATCCGCCTTTACATGCAGCCCAAGCGTGAGTGCGGCTGATTGCAAGGCAAGAACCGGCTCGCAAGCGTCCAAAGTGGCCGCGCCGTTTTGCTTGGACAGCTTATGGCCGTCAAGGCCAAGCACCAGGGGGGTGTGCAGGTACTGGGGCTGCGGCAAGCCCAAGGCGCGCTGCAGCATGATTTGCCGCGCTGTGTTGTCGGCCAAATCACAGCCTCGAACGATGTGCGTCACCCCTTGAGCGGCATCGTCGACGACCACTGCTAACTGGTAAGCCCACAGGCCATCGGCGCGTTTGAGCACAAAGTCCCCCACCTCGGCGCTGACGTTTTGCCGTTGCGCACCTAAACGTCGATCCACCCAGTCAACTTGATTTGCTATAATATCAGGAGCTGCTCGCGCCCGTATTTGTTGGGCTTCAGGCTCATTTGACGGGTTAAAAGCACTTAAAAAGCGCCATGAGCGCGCTTTTCTGCCGTCCAGTCCAGCGCGGCAGGTGCCTGGGTAGACCAGCTCATCATGCCGCTCGTGCTGCTGGTGGGTAGTCGCCAGAGCGGTTTGAATGTCTAGCCTTGAACAACCGCACGGGTAGGCGTGCGATTGCGCAACCAGCTGATCCAAAGCATGTTGGTACAAAATGCCGCGCTGCGACTGATAGACCGGCGGCTGGTCAGGGTGCAAACCGCAATCGGCAAGCTGCTGCAGGATCGTTTGGGCCGCACCTAATACACAGCGCGGGGTGTCCACATCTTCAATGCGCACCAGCCACAGACCGCTATGGGCTTTGGCATCCAGCCAGCTGGCAAGCGCCGCGACCAAAGAACCTGCATGCAACGGCCCGGTGGGCGAGGGGGCAAAACGACCGATATATCCGGGAGCCGCCACGACGCAGTTTTATAAAACTGCCAGAGCCATTTCAAGGCCCGACACAAATCCGTCCTCAACCCGATGCCCCAAACACCAGTCGCCACAAACGCCTATGCCCAGCTTGGCGTCCCACAGGTGGCTCTGGCCCAGTGGCTCGGTGGTTTGCGCATAGCGCCAACGGTGAACTTCTGCATACGGCGGCTGGGCGCGTATGCCGGTGACTTCGGTAAACGCCTTGAGCAGCTTGGCCTTGACGCGTTCGGCATCGTCTTCCAGATGGCGTTTAGACCACTCGGGGCTGGCCTGTACGGTCCACCGCTCAACGCCGCCGCGCTCGGGTTTGGACGACTCGCGCGCCAGCCAGGCGATGCGGTGGTGGGTACTGCGTGCGGCATTCCACTGCGGCCCCAGGTGCGGCAAGTTGGGTTGCGAAGCCTGCGGGAAAGCCACCATCAAGGTCCAGCACGGGGCAACACTAACTTTTGAAATGTCACCCATCAGGGGCTTGGCAACCTGCGACGACAGCAGCAGCGCATGCGCTTGCACTGAAGGCACAGCCATCACGACCGCATCAAAACCTGGGTACACCGCCCTCGCGCCTGAACTTTCGTCTGGGCCTTCTGTTTGTAGTTGCCAGCGCTTGGGGTTTAGCACGTCTTTTTGGATGCGCGTAACCTGGGTTTGAAAACGAATCTGCCCGTGATCTTGCAGTGGCTGGGCCCAGTGCCTGACCAGCGCGTTCATACCTGGCGCGGCCACCCAATGCGCTTCTTTCGGCGGCAGACTAGACGCCACCACGCGGCCCGCTTCGTCAAGTATGCGCACAGTGTTGGCGCTCCATCGGCGAACCAGTTCGGGGCTGGTGGCCAAGGCTTTTTCAAAGCGGGCGTCGCGCACAGTGAAGTACTGAGAGCCATGGTCAAAACTGCCAAATTCAGTGTTGCGGGTGGACATGCGGCCACCCGCGCCGCGACTTTTTTCAAACACTGTGACGTGGTGGCCGGCTTGCGCCAGCGTGCGGGCGCAAGCCATGCCTGCAATGCCAGCGCCAATGACGGCGATGTTGCGAACAGGCGCGGGCGTTTTGGAGGGGGCGGCTTTTTTTGTCATGGTGTTTTTATGTTGGTAATGCGGATGTACGAGACTGTTGTTGTCAATGTACTCTAAACCCGATGTTGATCACCTCTCAAGCAAGGCACTACGCGTCTTGGCACTTTCCAATTGTTTAAGCCACCATTGCAGCGCCTTGCCATCGGTTTTGCGCCAAGCGTAGCTGACGCTCACCACACGCGGAGGCTGTGCGACTTTTTTCTCCACCAGCCGGCCTGCGTCAATGTAGGGCCGCGCCAGGTATTCGGGCAAAAACCCAGCGCCCAACCCGCGCATCTGCGCGTCCAGCTTGGCCAGCATGCCCGGCACGGTAAACACATCCTGGCCGCCGAGCAGACCTACGCTGATGCCACTGCCGCGCTGCACCGAATCTGCCACCGCTACCACGCGGTGCGCCAACATCATGTCATCGGTGATGGGCTGGTCGGCTTTTGCCAGTGGGTGATGAGGTGCCACGGCGTAAACAAAACGGATCTTGCCCAGCGCTGTACTTTGCAGCAGCTTGCTGGCGCTTGACTCCAACACCACGCCGATGGCTAAATCGGCCTGGCCAGACGTCAGTGCTTGCAGCGTGCCCGACAGCGCTTCTTCCCTAAATTTCAGGCGCGTCGGCGGCTTGAGGGCAAAAAACGATTCACACAATTCCATGATCGTGTTGCGCGAAACAACGCTGTCAACTGCCAATGTCAGTTGCGGCTCCCAGCCGGTGGCCACGCGCCTGACGCGGTTGGCCAGTTGATCCAGTTCAGCCAGCAGGCGGTTGCCCTCACGCACCAATTCTCGACCTGCCTCAGTTAATTTTGCCTGGCGTGACGATCTGTCAAACAGCAGCACATCGAGCGCATCTTCAACGCGCCTGATGCGGTAGGTCAATGCGCTGGGTACAACGCCCAGCTCACGTGCAGCGGCGGCCATGCTGCCAGTGCGGTGCACTGCGTCAATCAGGCCGATGGTTTCGGGAGTCAGCGCGTCGCGAATAGCATTTTGTTTCATGTATAGCTTGATCATTCAATTAAATTGAATGATGCCATCAAATGAAAATGGTCCTCGGCGGAGCTTGGCCTCCTACAGTTAAGCCATCTGAAAACTTATTTTGAAAGGCTGTTGACATGATGACACTTCGAAAATCTCAGGAGCGCGGCTATGCCGACCACGGCTGGCTCAAGTCCTTCCACTCGTTTTCGTTCGCCGGCTACTACGATGAAAAGCACATGGGGTTTGGCAACCTGCGCGTCATCAATGAGGACCGCATAGCGCCTGGCACTGGCTTTGGCACCCACGGCCATAAAGATATGGAAATCATCAGCTATGTGCTGGAGGGCAACCTGGCGCACAAAGACAGCATGGGAAACGTCAAAGGCATTCCCCCCGGCGACGTGCAGCGCATGAGCGCAGGCTCCGGCGTGCAGCACAGCGAGTTCAACCACGCTGAAGGGCAGACCACTCATTTTTTGCAAATTTGGATTGAGCCGAATGTCAAAGGGATCGCGCCCAGTTACGAACAAAAAACCTTCAATGCGGGTGATAAACGCGGCAAGCTGCGGCTGGTGGCGTCAAATGACGGCGCTTACGGGTCGGTCACGTTGCATGCAGATGCCAAAATTTTTGCGGGTTTGATAAACGGTAGCGAGTCAGCTTCGCTGATGCTGCATCCGGCGCGCAAAACCTATGTGCAACTGCTCACCGGAGCGCTGCTAGTTAATGGCCTGCTGCTTGATGCGGGTGATGCTGCGTTATTGGTGTCTGAAAGCCAATTGCAATTGACTGCGGGGCAGGATGCAGAAGTGCTGGTGTTTGACCTCGCTGCCTAACGCAGATACCGCCTGACAACCCGCCAAATTTTTATTCACCGCAAGCGAAAGGACTTCTTATGTTGACTGCTCTTCAAACCCCGTTGTCTCTGGCAGGCCGCCTCTTGCTGGCGTTGTTGTTCATTCCTGCTGGCTTCGGCAAAATCGGCGGCTTTGCGGCCACGGCTGGCTACGCTGCCTCCAAAGGTGTGCCTCTGCCTGAACTGGCCATCGCAATCGCCATTTTTGTCGAGCTTGGCCTTGGCCTGTTGCTGCTTGTGGGTTTTCAAACGCGCTGGGCAGCTTTTGGCATGGCGTTCTTCACATTTGTGATCTCGTTTATTTTTCACCCCTTATCGGACCCGTCGCAAGCTCAGTCGTTTTTTAAAAATATGGCAATTGTTGGTGGTTTGCTGTCAGTCGCCGCGGGGGGCGCAGGGGCGTGGAGCTTGGACGCCCGGCGCGGTCAATAAAGCGCCATAATTTTCGGCGGGTGTTCCCTTTTTTATTTTTTAGGATCTCTTCATGTCAAAAGTAGTTGTTGTTTATCACTCAGGTTATGGCCACACCCAGCGCGTCGCGCAATTTGTGTCGGATGGCGCAGGCGCAGAGCTCATCTCCATCGATGCAGACGGCAACCTGACCGACGCGAACTGGGCCAGCCTCGACGCTGCCGACGCGATCATCATGGGCAGCCCGACTTATATGGGCATGGCCAGCTGGCAGTTTAAAAAGTTTGCTGATGCCACAAGTAAAAAATGGTTCACCAGTGCCTGGAAAGACAAAGTCGCCGGCGGCTTTACCTGCTCTGCCAGCCCAAGCGGCGACAAACTGTCAACGCTGCAGTACTTCATTACTTTGGCGATGCAGCAGGGCATGATCTGGGTCGGCCAGCCGTCACTTAACGATGGCACCATCAACCGGATTGGCTCCAACTCAGGCGTGATGGCGCAAGTGGGCCCACAAGACCCGGCCAGTGCGATTCCGCAAGGCGATCTGGACACCGCGTCTGCGTACGGCAAGCGTGTGGCTGAAGTAGCAAAGAAGCTTCGCGGCTGAAACTACCCGGCACTCAGGGGACGTCGCGCGCGAGGCGCAAGCCACTGAACTGCCAGCGCGCATCCGGAGGAAAAAAGTTGCGGTAACTGGCGCGCATATGACTGTGCGGCGTGGCGCATGACCCGCCACGCAGCACAAACTGGTTGCACATAAATTTGCCGTTGTATCCCCCTACCAGCCCTTCCCAAGGCTTGTAGCCAGGATATGGGTTGTAGTTCGATTGCGTCCATTCCCACACATCGCCAAACATTTGCGCAGGGGCCACATGGCTGGCCTGCTGCAACGGGATGGGGTGGTATGCGGCGTTCTCGACAAAATTGCCGTGTATTGCTGGCACGCTTAAGCTGGCTGCTGCCAGTTCCCACTCAAACTCGGTGGGCAGGCGCGCTCCTGACCAGCGCGCATAGGCATCGGTCTCAAAATAATTCAAATGGCAAGCCGGCGTGTTGGGGTCTACATCCACCATGCCTTGCAGCGTGAAATTCGCGTGTCCAGTATGGCTTGACTCACTGGTTTGCCAATACAGCGGCAGCGCATGCTGACCTGTCTGTACCCAGTCCCATCCCAACGACAGCCAGAGCTCAGGCCGCTGATAACCGCCGTCCGCCATAAACGCCAGGTAGTCGCCGTTGGTGACCAGTCGGCTGGCCAGCTCGAACGGTGCGATGTACACCGGGTGGCGCGGCGTTTCATTGTCAAATGCAAACGCATCTCCCGTGGCAGCATCAAAGCCATGCCCCACCAGGCCGCCTTCAAAGTCGTGCCAGGCCAGCGGCTGTGGCGCAATACTCGACAGCGGCCAACGCTTGGCATAAGCAGGTTTTGCCGGATTCATTGCGAACGCATGTTTGATGTCGGTCAACAGCAACTCCTGGTGCTGCTGCTCGTGCTGCAACCCAAGCGTAATGAGCTGAGTCAATGCCTTGTCGTTTGGGAGGCGCTGAAGAACAGCCAGCACCCGCTCATCAACTGCGTTTCGATAAGCCATTATCTGGGCCAGCGCCGGCCGGCTGATCAAGCCGCGCTGCGCTCGCGGGTGCTTGTCACCAATGCCGTTGTAATAGCTGTTGAACAGCACGCGAAAGCTAGCATCAAATGGCTTGAATGCGGCCTCATACTTTTCAAGAATAAAAGTCTCAAAAAACCAGGTCAGGTGCGCTAAATGCCATTTGGCGGGGCTGGCATCAGGCATGGACTGTAACTGGCAGTCTTCGGCACTAAGTGGCCGCACCAGGCTTTCCGTTTGCGTGCGAACCCGCTGGAACTGCTGTGCCAGGCGGGATGAACTGTAATGTGCGCTTTGCAGGATCGGCATATCGTTCTCAACTGTTAACTTCAGGTTTTTGGACAAGACGTAAATCCTCTTACGTGCAACCATTTCGGTGTGTAGGTCAAGCGGCCGATTTATGCAGTGTTTAAGCGCTGGACATTGGAACGCAAGTTCTAGAATGTAGTGATGTTTGTCCATTTACGTCTCCATACAGAATTCTCCGTCGTCGACGGCACCAACCGCATTGACGAGATCACCGCCGCGGCCGCGCTTGACCAGCAACCTGCGCTGGCCATCAGTGACCTGAGCAACCTGTTCGGCACCGTCAAGTTTTACAAGGCCGCCCGCAGCAACGGCGTCAAGCCACTCATCGCCGCTGACGTATGGGTGCAAGTGCCCGGCAAAGACGCCGCTGCGCCACCCGCACGCTTGTTGTTGATTGCACAAAGCCATCGGGGCTACCTGAACTTGTCAGAGCTTTTAACCCGAGCCTGGACGCGCGGTGTGGTGCGTGACCAGGCCATCATCAGCCTGGACTGGCTCAGTGAGTTGAACGAGGGGTTGATTGCGTTGTCGGGCGCCCAGCGCGGCGCGATAGGTCAGGCGCTGGTGCAGGGCGATGTTGCGCGGGCTATGGGATACGCGCTGCATTTCTCAGACATTTTTATTCACCGTTTTTACATCGAGTTGCAGCGCGCTGAACAGGCTGACGACGCGCGGCACGTGCCAGCAGCTGTGCAGTTGGCTGCGCGGCTCAAGCTGCCGGTGGTGGCCACCCATCCGGTGCAGTTTTTGACCTATGAAGACTACGAGGCGCATGAGGCGCGGGTGTGTATTTCTGAAGGTGAAATACTGGGCAACGCACGTCGCGTGCGCAAGTTCACACGTGACCAATACTTCAAGTCTGCTGCACAAATGCAGGCGCTGTTTGCCGACATTCCCACCGCCATTACCAATACGCTGGAGATTGCCAAGCGCTGCAATTTAAAGCTTGACTTGGGCAAGCCCATGCTGCCCGACTACCCCACGCCCGAAGTCAACGGCGTACGCATGGCGGCAGATGATTACTTCAGGCAAACATCGTTTGAAGGGCTTGAAGAACGCCTGGCGCATCTCTACCCCAACGTCGAAGTGCGCGACAAAAAGCGGCCGACCTACGTGGAGCGGCTGGAGTTTGAGATCAAAACCATTCTGGGCATGGGTTTCCCCGGTTACTTTTTGATTGTGGGCGACTTCATCAACTGGGCCAAAAAAAATGGTTGTCCGGTGGGGCCTGGGCGGGGCTCGGGTGCTGGCTCGCTGGTGGCGTATTCTTTGCGAATCACTGACCTGGACCCGCTGCGCTACAACCTGCTGTTCGAGCGGTTTTTGAATCCCGAACGGGTGTCCATGCCCGACTTTGACATTGACTTTTGCCAAACCAACCGCGACCGCGTGATTGACTACGTGAAAGACAAATACGGCCACGATGCAGTGAGCCAGATTGTGACCTTCGGTACCATGGCAGCGCGTGCGGCTATCCGCGACGTGGGCCGCGTGCTCGACTTTCCGTATGGCTTTTGCGACAGTATCTCCAAGCTGATACCCAACAAACCCGGCCAGGCCGTCACGCTGCAACTGTTGCCCGCCGAGCGCAAGAAAAACGACAAGATGGTTTACGCGTTGGAAGCCGAGCCGATTCTGGCCGAGCGTGAGCGCAAAGAAGAAGACGTTTACACCCTGCTTGAATTGGCCCGCAAGCTCGAAGGCTTGACGCGCAACGTCGGCATGCATGCCGGTGGTGTGTTGATTGCGCCGGGCAAGCTGACTGATTTTTGCCCGCTGTATTTGCAGCCCGGCAGCACATCGGCTGTTAGCCAGTTTGACAAGAACGATGTGGAGGCGATTGGCCTTGTCAAGTTTGACTTTTTGGGCCTGGCCACCTTGACGATTTTGGAGATTGCCAAAGACTTCATCGTTGCGCGTCATCCGTCGCAAAAAGACTTTGCATTTGAGAACCTGCCGCTGGACGATGCGCGGGTTTACAAACTGTTTGCCGACGGCCAGACCGAGGCGGTCTTCCAGTTTGAAAGTACCGGTATGCAGCGCTTGCTGAAGGATGCCAAGCCTGATCGCCTGGAAGACCTGATTGCAATGAATGCGCTGTATCGGCCCGGCCCGATGGAGCTGATTCCTAATTACATTGCCCGCAAGCAAGGCAAAGAAACACCTGAGTACCCCGACCCGCGCGTCAAATCGATGCTGGAAGAGACCTACGGCATCATGGTCTATCAGGAGCAGGTGATGCAGACCGCCCAGATATTGGGTGGCTATTCACTCGGCGGTGCCGACATGTTGCGCCGCGCGATGGGTAAAAAAGACGAAAAAGAAATGGCCTCCCAGCGCGAGGTGTTCCGCAAGGGTGCGGGTGAAAACGGCTTGACACAGGAAAAAGCCGACGAAGTTTTTGACCTGATGGAAAAGTTTGCAGGCTACGGCTTTAACAAGTCGCACTCTGCTGCTTACGCGCTGCTGGCGTACCACACGGCCTGGCTGAAGGTGCATTACACGGCCGAGTTTTTTGCCGCCAACATGACGGTTGAAATGGGCGACACCGACAAGCTGAAAATCCTGCACCGCGACGCGCTTGAGATGGGGTTGACGTTTGAGTCGCCTGATGTGAACCGGGGTGACTACCGCTTTGAGCCGACCAGCAACAGTGCTGTGCGCTATGGCCTGGGCGCTATCAAAGGTACGGGTGAGCAGGCCATTGCGGCGATAGTGGCGGCAAGAGTTGATGGCGGCCTATTCACATCTCTGTATGACTTTTGCGTGCGCGTCGAGCGCACCAAAATCAACAAACGCACGGTTGAAGCCTTGATCAAGGCAGGCGCTTTTGACACCCTTCAATTAAATCGTGCGTCGCTCCTCGCATCGGTTGACCAGGCTTTTGAATTTGCACTGGCCGCAGAGGCCAACGCCAACCAGGGCGGGTTGTTTGACATGTCCGACTCGCACGCCGCCAGCACGCAAGAACCTGCGCTGGTGGAGGCGATGCCGTTTGGCATAAAGGCCCGGCTGGTAGCTGAAAAAACAGCCATCGGCTTTTACCTGTCTGGCCACTTGTTTGACGAGGTCGAATCTGAGGTGCGCCAGTTTGCAAAGCTGAAGATTGAGGACTTGTTCGACTCACGCGACACGCGCGTGCTGGCTGGCATCGTGACAGACCTGCGCGTCATCAACGGCAATCGTGGCAAGGTGATCATCTTCAAGCTCGACGACAAAACCGACACGCTCGAAGCATCGGTCGATGAAGCCACCTACAACGTCAACCGCAACTTGCTCAAGGATGATGAACTGGTGATTGTGCAGGGCACACTGCAAGGTGCGTCAGAGCGTTTCGGCAGGCGCTTCAAAGTCACGCAGGTATGGGACCTGGAGGCCGCACGCTGCAAGTTTGGGAAGTGTTTGTTGGTCGCGGTGAATGGTGCTGCGCCTGATATTTCCCGCATGGTCAAAGACTTTCCGCCGCGCCGGGAGATGACCGAGCAGGGCGAGCTGGTGCGCGGCCTGCCAGTGCGTTTACAGATCAGTCGGCATGCTGATTTTGGTGACGTGACGGCAGACGTGACAGCGGATGTTGTTTTGGGCGACGGGGCGAAGTTCTTCCCGACTGATGCTGCGCTGGCCAGCTGGATGGCGCAAGCCGACAAGGGGCTGGCGAGGATTGTCTACGAGTGAGGTAAAAAACGCCGATTACAGGTATCAAAAACACCTGCAACCCAATGAATACGGGCGTGAGCAGCTCCTTATTAAGTAGCAGTCAGCTTGCTGACAACAACCAGGTTTTGAAGTGGCTTAAGGGTAGCAAGTGGCTACATGCCTCGGGGTAGCAGAGGTAATAGCCGGTGTTAGCCAGGTAGCTAGGTAGCCAGGAAGCCACCGTAGCAGTTAGTCTTCAAAGGCGCAGACACCAGCCCAGCAGCAATGTCGTCTTTCACCAAGCAGTGCGGGACGAGCGCCACGCCCATGCCCGCCATCACCACCCGTATCAGGCTGTGGAATTGATCCAGCTGCGGCCCAGCCAGTGGGTTGAAGTTTTTTACGCCGCGTACGCTAGCCCAATGCACCCAAGCCTGCGGCACGCTGACGCGGTGAAGCAAGGTGATGTTGGTTACGTCTTGTGCAGACTTGATGTGCCGCGAGGGTGGCGAAGGCAGGGCAATTAGCGCCATCTCATGCCCGGCAATGTACTCAGTTACAGCGCCCGGCCAGTTGTCGTCGCCAAACAAAATGGAGCAGTCCAGATCAGCCCGCGTAAAGTCATATCCCTGCACATAGGGCACAAAGTGCAGCGCGATTTGCCGATGCAGCCTTTGAAAGGCGGGCAAGCGCGGCATCAGGCACTTCGAGCCAAAAGTGGGCAGGGTTGAAAGATGAACCGCACCACCACCACCACCACCGTCGCCGCTGGTGATCAGCTCAAATGTGGCCGCTTCCAGTTGCGCGAGCAGGGTTGGTTGCAGCCGTTTCATTTGTTTAACTTCATTCCATTTAAGACTGAATCTAGGCTGGCGCGGGCGGCTCTATCGGCATGGCTGAAGTTGCCAAGTCTTCATCTGACGGCTTCGCGCTGGGTGTGGCCACGTTGTCGACCCATGGCGTCAACCCGTCGGTCTACAAAAAATTGCCGTATGAGCCGATCAAAGATTTTGTTGCCGTGACTGAACTTGTCAAAGCGCCAGGCGTGCTGGTCGTCGACGCGGCCTTGCCTGACAACAACTTTGCAGAGTTCATCAAATACCTCAAAATCAACCGTGGCAAGGTGACTTTTGCGTCGCCCGGCAACGGCACCATTGGCCAGATGCGGGGCGAGCTGTTCAAAAGCACGACCAACACCGTCATAGTGCATATCCCGCACCCTGGCGCAGGCTTTGCGCTGAACGATGTAGTGGCAGGGCAGGTTAATGTGTACTTTGACCAAGTCGCATCGTCGCTGCCGTTCATCCAGTCACGCAGGTTGCGGGCGATTGCTGTGTCTTGGGGCATGCGGCTGGATGTGCTGCCTAATGTGCCTACCTATGGCGAGTTGAAGCTGTTCTCGAACAATGACCCATCGTGGTTTGGCCTGGTTGAGCCCGCGGGTACGCCTGTAGAGGCTGTCAAACGCATCAACGATGCAGCGGCCGCGGTTTTGAAAGAGCCTGCGGTACGCGACAAGTTGACCGCTCAGGGCTTGTTTCCGTCAGATGCCACGAGCGTTCATTTTGCGATTCAGATAAAAAAAGCAATTGACAAAATGCAGCGCATCGCCAAGTTTGCCAAGATCAGCCTGGGCTGATGCAACCCGCAAGCCTGTTGCTCCTCAAGCGAGTCCGCCTGAAAGCAGGGTACCCACGCTTGAAGGAAGGCACAATCGCAAATATGTCCCCGATGATTCATCATTTATCCGGTAACACCGCTTTGGTGCTGGACTCCCCGCACAGCGGCACGCAGTACCCGGCAGACTTTTTGTTCAGTTGCGACCCGCTGGTCTTGCGCCGTGCTGAGGACACGCATGTTGAAAAGCTCTACGACTTCGCACCTGGTTTGGGGGCGCATTGGGTCGAGGCATTCTTCCCGCGCAGCTACCTGGACGCGAACCGCAACACCACCGAGATTGACGAGACGCTGCTAGACGCATCATGGCCTGAACCCATAGCGACAGACCCCAAAGTTCTAAGTAAAGTCCGTTTGGGCAAAGGGCTGATCTGGCGCACAACGGATGATGGCCTTCCGATTTACAGCCGCCAGCTTGGCGTGGCTGAAGTGCAGGCGCGCATTGCCAATTGCTGGCAGCCCTACCATGCGGCGCTGGCATCTGCGATTGGTGCAGCGCATGCACTGCACGGCTACAGCATTCACATCAACTGCCATTCCATGCCGGCCATTGCATCGAGCAACGCAACCGACTTTCCGGGTGAAGTGCATGCAGACTTTGTGGTGGGTGACCGGGACGGTACAACTGCCCACCCCATGTTGTCACAACTGGTTTGCGCGCACCTTCGAGGCCTGGGTTACAGCGTGGCCTACAACCACCCCTACAAAGGCGTGGAGCTGGTGCGCCGCTACAGCAATCCAGCAGCGCAGCGCCATAGTATTCAACTGGAGATCAACCGCAAGATTTATATGAATGAGGACACGCTGGAGACAACGGCGGGTTTTGCGCCGCTGAAAGTGCATCTACAGTCGCTGGTAACCTTGTTGCTCAAAACCGATCCGCGCAAACTTTAGGGCGCAGAAATGGGAAAACGTCGATTGCATCGTCAAAGGCGCAGGCGTGGTGGGGCTGGCAGTTGCCACAGCGCTGGCTTTGAGGGGCAGGGAAGTCATGGTGCTTGACGCCGCCAACGCCCAGCTTTGCATCCGCGGCGAAGTGCTGCTGCATGACTATTGCATCGAGCGCGGCATCGGTCACAGCCGCTGTGGCAAGCTGATAGTGGCGACCAGCAAAGCGCAGGTTGCGCAGCTACAAGGTATCGTTGCCAAAGCGGCGGCCAACAGGGTGAATGACCTGGTGCTTTTAGGCCGTGAGCAAGCCCTGGCGATGGAGCGGCAAGTAGAACGCGTAGCGGCCATCCACTCCCCCAGCACGGGCATCGTCGACAGCCATGCGCTGATGCTGTCGCTACAAGTTAATACTGAAAATGTGGGCGGATTTTTAGTACTAAATACGGCTGTAGCCCAATTAAACGGGGCGCGAGCAGCTATTGAAGTGATAGCGAAAGACAGTACCAAATTGTCTGCCAACACCGGCATCAACGCCGCTGGACTCAACGCGCCGCAAGTTGTCAGATGCATCAAAGGCCTGGACGCCAAGCATGTGCCAACCACTTACTGCGCCAAAGGTACTACTTCAACCTACAAGGCAAATTTCCTTTCAAACGCCTGATTTACCCAGTCCCCAACGCGGCAGGCTTGGGCGTGCATCTGACAATTGACTTGGGCTGTCAAGCCAGGTTTGGGCCAGATGTTGAGTGGGTTAACTCACCAGACGAACTGGATGTTGACCCCAGCCGGGGCGACGCCTTTTACGCAGAGGTGCGCAAATACTGGCCAGGCTTACAAGACGGCACGCTCCAGGCAGGCTACGCAGGCGTCCGCCCCAAGCTGCAAGACTGGATGCGCCAGCTGGAGATTTTGTGATTCACGGCGAAAGTGTTCACTAAGCGGCAGGTCTCATCAATCTGTTCGGCATCGAGTCCCCGGGCTTGACGAGCTGCCTGGCGATTGGAGAGTACGTCAGTCAAATGCTATTGAAAAAATAGCTGCTTACGCCCGAATCTATTGGGCTACAGACCTAAAGCTTCGCTCCCAGCCGCGTTCCCTGGTCAATCGCACGCTTGGCATCCAGCTCACCGGCTTCTTGCGCGCCGCCAATCAGGTGGGTGTTGATGCCAGCTGTTTTCAGTGGCTCCAGCAGTTTTTGCAGCGGTTCTTGCCGGGCGCGCAGTACGATGGTATCGACTCTCAGTACCGTGCCATCCATACGCTTTTCGCCGTAGGGGATGAACAGGCCCAGGCCGCCCGGCTACTGCACGATGCGTTCGTGGTTCAAGCCCGACATCATTTCGACGTTTTTCATTTTCAGCGCCGCGCGGTGGATCCAGACCGTGGCGTTGCCCAGGTTGTTGCCCAACTTGCCGGGTTTGCGCTACAGCAGCGTTACTTTCTGCGCTGCGGGTGTGGTCACGGGCCGCACCGCGCCGCCACGTACCGTGCCGGGGTCAGCCACGCCCCATTTGGCCAGCCACTCAGGCAAGTCAAGCGTGGTTGAATGCCCGGCCGGGATAACCAAAAATTCAGTCACGTCAAAACCAATGCCGCCAGCATCAATCAGTGCCACGCGTCGGCCGACATGTTCCCCGTTCAATCACGGCGATGCGTTTCTTCGCTTTGGCAAGGTTGATGACCAAGGACAGCTCATACCCTGCGCGCGGATTCACAAGGCAACTGGCCAGCTTGTTTTTAAAGGCGTGGTCCAGGCACGCCTGGTTGCAGGCGATGCGGGTGTTGATCTCGCTGGCGGGGCCCTGCGCGGCTCTGTTCACAAACTCCGGGTCAGCCAAAAAAGGCCGGGCCATGCTGATCATGTCGGCGTTGCCGTCAGGCAAAACCTGTTCGGCCACTTCGGGCAGGTTGACTCGGTTGCCGGTGATGACGGAAATGTTGATGCCCGCGGCCCGCAGCTCAGTGCGCAGCTTTTGGTCACCCAGGTAAATGCGCCGCGCAGCACAAACGTAGCAATCATCGGCATGCGTGATTCGTGCCAGCCAATGCCGCTGTTGATCGGCGTGGCCCCGGTTTCTCCAACGGCTTTGGCCAGCTCAACGACTGCTTCCCAGCTGCTGCCGCCAGGTTACAAATCAATGATTGACAGCCTGTAAATGTTGATGAAGTCAGCGCCCAGCGCCTCACGTGTGTGGCGCACGATTTCAGTGGCTAGTCGCATGCGGTTGGCATAGCTGCCGCCCCAGGTGTAGCTGTGCTAAGTTGGTGTGGCTGACCAAAAACTGGTTGATTAGATAGCCTTTGCTGCCCATGATTTCAACACTGTCGCAGCCCGCCTCACGCGCCAACGCGGCACAGCGCACGAAGGCGCGAATCTGCCGTTTAATGCCTGCGGCGCTCAGTTCAAACGGGGTAAAGAGCGATACCGGGCTTTGTATGCGCGATGGCGCTTCGCACAGCGGGTGGTAGCCATAGCGGCCGCTGTGCAAAAGTTGCTGCGCGATTTTGCCGCCTCCTGCGTGAACTGCATCGGTCACTAACTTGTGACGCTTGGCCGCGCTTGATGAGGCCAGCATGCTTGCAATCGGTTTGGTTTAGCCCGCAATGTTGGGCGCAAAGCCGCCCGTGACCATCAGCCCCACACCGCCACGCGCCCGCTTGGCAAAGTAAGCCGCCATGGCCGTAAAGTGCTTGCGGCCATCCTCCAGGCCGGTGTGCATGCTGCCCATTAGCACCCGATTTTTAAGTGTTGTGAAGCCCAAGTCGAGTGGGGCGAGCAAGCACCGGTAGGGGGCAGGCTGCAGCAAGGTCGACTCTCCAGTCATCGTTTTGGCTGTTGTTTTCGTGAAGTATCTTGCAGCGTCCAAACCAGCCGCAGCCTAGAGGACTTGATTCGCGTTCATCAGTGCCCAATCAAACAGCCGGAGAATACGGTTGGGTAAGAAGAAAATTTAATCCAGCTTACAATTGTAGCCGTATTTAGTTAAATTGCCGATCCTGCGGCGACTTGCTCTTTGCTGGAGTCTTTGTGACGATGCCAAACAACTTCAAACTTCATTCAACCCATGTTTTGGTGGCCAGCTTCTGTGCATTGACCGGTCAAGCCTGGGGGCAAAATAGCGCCGTCAATAATCCACCTAGCCTTGCTACGGTGAACGTCGAAAGCTCGCGCAACAGCGTGCTGGGCGAGGCTGGCACCGCCAATGAGGGCGTGGTCACCCAGCAGCAGCTGGACGCGCGCACCGTGTACCGCCCCGGCGAGGTGCTGGAAGCCGTGCCGGGCCTGATCGTCAGCCAGCACAGCGGTGAAGGCAAAGCCAACCAGTTTTACCTGCGCGGCTTCAACCTCGACCACGGCACTGACCTGCGCACCACGATTGACGGCATGCTGGTCAACCAGCGCAGCCACAGCCACGGCCAGGGCTGGACTGATGTGAACTTTTTGATTCCTGAGCTGGCCACCTTGCTGGACTACCGCAAAGGGCCGTTTTACGCGACTGAGGGCGACTTTGCCTCGGCCGGGGCGGTCAGTGTCAACTACGCCAACAAGCTTGACAAAGGCATTGGCTCGTTCACTTTGGGCTCTAACGGTTTTGGCCGCACGCTGATAGCGGCATCACCAAAGTGGCTGGACGGCAACTTGCTGTATGCGCTGGAACTGCAGCGCAGCAATGGCCCGTTCACAGTGGGCGACAACTACCTGAAGCAAAACGGCGTTTTGCGCTACAGCCAGGGCAGTGAGTCAGACGGCTTTAACGTTACGCTGATGGGCTACAACGCCAAGTGGCACGCGACTGACCAGATTCCCCTGAGAGCGGTTCAGTCAGGCGCGCTGGGCCGATTCGACGCAGCAGACCAAACCGACGGCGGCAGCGCGAGTCGCTACAGCTTGTCTGGCAACTGGCGCGCCACCAGCGGCACATCATTGACACAGGTGAACGCCTACGTGATTCGCAACAAGCTCGATTTGTATTCCAATTTCACCTACTTTTTGGATGACCCGGTCAATGGCGACCAGTTCAATCAGCCTGACAGACGAGTGACAGTCGGCATCAATGCAAGCCACACGTTCAATGCACTGCTGTTTGGACGGGGGTCAGAAAACACCATCGGTTTGCAATTTCAAACTGACCGGATCAAGAACGGCCTGGCGAGCACGGTTGCACGACAGGTTATCAGCGTAACGCGCGACGACAAAATCAATGAGAGCAGTCTCGGTTTGTATGTTGAAAACAAAACCGCGTGGACCGACAAAATCCGCACGGTCGCGGGCCTTCGCGCTGACACCTTCAGCTTTAGAGTTGACAGCAGCAACAGCGCCAATTCAGGCAACGCGTCTGCCACCAAGGCCAGCCCCAAGTTCAACCTGATTTTTGGCCCGTTTAACAAGACCGAGTTTTATGCCAGCGCGGGCAACGGCTTTCACAGCAACGACGCGCGTGGCACCACCATCACGGTTGATCCAAAAAGCGGTTTGCCAGCAGACAAGGTGCCGCCGCTGGTGCGTTCACGCGGGCTGGAGCTCGGCGTGCGTTCGGAGGTGATTCCGGGCCTGCAAAGTGCGCTGTCGGTCTACCGGCTGGACTTTGATTCTGAGTTAACGTTTGTTGGCGACGCCGGCACCACGCAAGCCGGCAGGCCCAGCAGGCGGCTGGGGTTTGAGTTTTCGAATTACTACAAGCCCACCAGATGGTTGACTATCGATGCTGATGTGTCCTTTGCGCGTGCACGCTTTCGCGGCTTTGACCCTGCCGGTGACCGCATACCTGGCGCGGTCGAGGGCGTGGCGTCACTGGCGCTGGCGGTCGACAACCTGGGGCCGTATTTTGGTGCCATTCAGCTGCGCTATTTTGGGCCCCGGCCTTTGATTGAAGACAACACCGTCCGGTCACAAAGCACGGCCACGCTCAATGGCCGCATTGGCTACAAAATTGGCCCCAAGCTCAAGCTGGAGCTGGAAGGCTTTAACCTGACCAACCGTAAAAACTCGGCGATTGATTATTACTACGCGTCGCAGCTGAAAACCGAGACAGCACCGGTCAATGACATTCACTTTCACCCGATTGAGACACGCTCGTTCAGGTTGACGTTGGTGGCTAATTTCTAACAAAGGCACACATCAAAACCACTTGCGAAAACCGCAACAACATCGGTTTAACTGAGCGGCTTGAAATGCAAATGCTGACCGCTTTGGTCATGGCTATGGGCAAGTTTGCGGCGATCCACATCGAGCGGCACCATTTGGACGCTCCCGTGGCGCACCCCGCGCAGAGCGATCAGCATGTGTGAAAACTCGCGAACTGCTTGTATGGGCCCGCGCATCACCACGGTCTCGAGGCAATCATGGTGATCCAGGTGGGTGTGCAAGCTGGTGACCACCAGGTCGTGGTGTTCGTGCTGAAGTGACAGCACCCGTTCCACAACTGTTTTGTCATGGTGGTCATAAACATAGTTCACCGTGGCGGCGCACCAAAACGAGGCCGTAGGTGCCAATGACGCAGCATCGATCTGTGAACGGATCAAATCCCGCACGGCCTCAGACCGATTGCTGTAACCATTTGCGGCAATCAGCGCATCGAATTCAAGGGCCAACGCGTCGTCAAGTGAGATGGTAAATCGTTGCATGGTGTGTTGATTACGCGCTGTGGGTTGCGTTTCGCATGGCTTTTGCTGATTGCGTCACCAGTTCTGGCCCGTTGTAAATCAAACCAGTGTAAATTTGCACCACGTCTGCGCCAGCTTTTATTTTTGACACCGCATCCTCAGCGCTCATCACGCCGCCCACACCAATGATGGGAAAGCCTTTGCCTAAAGCGGCGCGCAGCTGGCCGATGACCTGGTTGCTGGCTTTAAGGACCGGTGAGCCGCTCAGGCCTCCCGCTTGATTCGCATGGCGCACACCGTCGACGGCATCTCGGGACAGGGTGGTGTTAGTGGCTACTACGCCATCCATGTCGTGGCGCTTCAGGGCTGCAGCAATCGCATCGACCTGCGTGGCGTCCAGATCAGGCGCGATTTTCACGAAGATCGGCACGCGTTTGCCGTGTTGTTTGACCAACTCACCCCGACGTTTGGCAATGGCACTGAGCAGCGCGTCAAGTGCATCGTCGCTTTGCAGCGCGCGCAAATTTTTGGTATTGGGGCTAGAAATATTGACCGTCACATAGTCAGCATGTGGGTACACGCCATTGAGGCAAATCAGATAATCATCGACCGCGTTTTCAATCGGCGTGGTCGCGTTTTTGCCAATGTTCAGTCCCAAAACAATGGGGCTTTTTGCCTTGGCTCGGCGAGTCCTTGAATTCTGTACGTTGGCAATAAATGCATCCAGACCGTCGTTGTTGAAGCCGAGCCGGTTGATGAGCGCGTTCGCGCCTTGCAGGCGAAACATGCGCGGCTTTGGGTTGCCGGCTTGCGGTTTTGGAGTCACGGTGCCGACTTCAATAAAACCAAATCCCATCGCAGCCAGCCCATCAATGCAGCGAGCGTTTTTGTCCAGTCCTGCTGCAAGACCCACCCGGTTTGGAAACGTTAAGCCCGCCAAATCAATGGGATCTTCTATCCTGGCGGTCCGGTAAAGCAACGATAGCGGTGTGTTCTGGGTTTTTGCCAGCGACCCCATCGCTACGTCGTGTGCGGTTTCGGCGTCCAGGCCAAATAAAAAAGGACGGGCTAACGCATAGGGGAGTAATGCCATTGGATAATTTGATTTGTTGATTCAACCTGCCATATTGTCGCAAACCTCTTATGACCCAAGACGAACTCAAAACCCTGGTCGGCCAAGCCGCTTTGGCCTATGTGCTCCCCGGCAGCGTTGTGGGCGTCGGTACCGGCTCGACGGTCAACAAATTTATCGACGCTTTGGGCACGATAAAACATCAAATCAAGGGTGCGGTGTCAAGCTCTGTTGCCTCGACAGAGCGCTTGCAGGCGCTGGGCATTGCGGTGTTTGATGCAGCCGACGTGGACGAACTGGCGGTGTACATCGATGGTGCAGACGAGATTGATCATGCGGGCTACATGATCAAAGGCGGCGGCGCGGCGCTCACACGCGAGAAAATTGTGGCGGCGCAGGCCCGGCAGTTTGTGTGCATTGCCGATGCGTCAAAACTGGTGACGACGTTGGGCGCTTTCCCTTTGCCTGTTGAAGTGGTACCGATGGCCGTCAAGCGCATCGCAAAGCAGTTTGCAGCCATGGGCGGCGTCGCTACAGTGCGAATGAAGGCTGGGACGCCGATGGTGACTGACAACGGCCAGCACATTCTGGATGTGAGGGGCTTAAAAATAACCGACCCATTGGGGTTTGAAGCCAGCGTTAACAACTGGCCCGGCGTGGTCACAGTCGGCGTGTTTGCGTTTCAAAAAGCCAGTTTGTGTCTGCTGGCGACGGGTGCTGGCGTGAAGACCTTGATCTTTCCGCAATCAAATTTAGAAGCGGATACCTGATGGGTTGGTGGCTGCTGGCGCGGGCTGTGGTGCTGGCGCAGCGGCACGAACGGGTACTGCAGGGACCGCTGCTGCTGGTGCGGCTGACACCGCCACCATCGGCGTTGCAGCGGGTTGGCGGTAGCTGGCAGGCAGGACGGACGTTGCTGGATACCCTGCGGCATTTAAAAATTGTGTCCACTCCGAGTCCGAATAGCCCTTAAGCTGTTGACCGCCAATGGTGGCAAACGGCAGGGTGTTGTCACCGCTCAAGCGCTGCAGGGCCTGGCTATCGTCATTGGTGTTCACCGTTTTTTCAGTGAAAGGAACGCCCCGGCTCATCAGCATGGTTTTGGCGGACTGGCAGGGGCTGCAGTTGTCGCCCGTGTAAAGCGTGACTGGGTATTTTTGGGCGACTTGACGAAGTTCAAAAGGCAGTGAGGCACTGGCCACGCCGCTGCCCGATGCGGCTGCACCCGAGGTGACTTTGGCTTGAGGCTCTACCGGCGGCTTGTCTGAAAAAGTTACCTTGCCTTCCGGCCCAACAATTCGGTACACTGGTTGAGCGTAAGAAAAGGCTGCAGCCCAAGAGAATAGCGCGTAAGCAGCTATTGATTTAGTAGTAAACGAATTGACTGTGAACTTCATCTTGATTTCTCCGTCAGATAAATTTTAAGCATCTGCAAGCGTTGTCTAACGCCAACACAACGTGTCTACGCCATACCTTGATGACGCAGCAAAGCGTCTATCGACGGTTCCCGGCCTCTGAAGGCTTTGAACGACTCCATTGCCGGGCGGCTCCCGCCTGCTTCCAAAATTGCGGCGCGGTATTTTCGGCCTGTGTCAACTTGGGGCAAGCCCGCCTGTGCAGCTTCTTCAAACGCGGCATAGGCGTCTGCTGACAGCACCTCAGCCCATTTATAACTGTAATAACCGGCAGCGTAGCCGCCCGAAAAAATGTGACTGAAGGTATGGGCGGTGCGGCTGTAGGGGGGCGCTTTGATGACGGCGACTTCGGCCCGTACTTCGTTTAGCAATGTCATCACGTCATCGCTAGGGTTATGTGACGTATGAAGCAACATGTCAAACAATGAAAACTCGACCTGTCGCAGGGTCTGCATGCCGCTTTGAAAGTTTTTCGCGGCCAGCATTTTGTCGAACAGTGCGCGCGGGAGCGGCTCGCCCGTATCGACATGTGCCGTCATGTGCTTGAGCACATCCCATTCCCAGCAAAAGTTCTCCATAAATTGGCTCGGCAGCTCGACAGCGTCCCATTCCACCCCACTGATGCCCGACACATCGCGCTCGTTGATTTGGCTCAAGAGGTGGTGCAGACCATGACCAAACTCATGGAACAGCGTCGTAACATCATCATGGCTTAAAAGCGCGGGCCGGCCGCCCACGCCGTCTGCAAAGTTGCACACCAGGTGCGCCACCGGCGTTTGAAGCTTGCCCGTGTCTGGTCGCAACCAGCGGGCGCGCACGTCGTCCATCCAGGCGCCAGCACGTTTGCCAGTGCGGGCAGGCTGGTCCAGATAAAACTGGCCGACCAAAATTCCGGCTCGCTCAATGCGAAAGAACTGCACGCCTGGTTTCCATACCGGGGCCTCGTCTTTGTGAATCGCCACTTCAAACAGCGTCTCGATGATTTTGAACAAGCCCGCCAGCACCTTGGGCGCGGTGAAGTATTGCTTGACTTCCTGCTCGCCAAATGAATAGCGCGCTTCTTTCAGCTTTTCAGCGATGTACGTAAAGTCCCAGGGCTGCGGGTCTTTCATGCTCAAATGCTTTGCTGCAAATTCGCGCAAATCTGCTGCGTCTTTTTCAGCAAACGGCCGTGCGCGTTTTGCCAGGTCGCGTAAAAAGGTGACCACTTCAGCAGGCGATTTGGCCATTTTGGCGACTACGGACACTTCACCGAAGTTGTCATAACCCAATAGTTTGGATTCTTCCAAACGCAGGGCCAGAATTTCATCAATGATCGCGCTGTTGTCAAATTTATTGAACTCGACAGGCGCCTGATCGCTGGCTCGGGTGCAGAAAGCGCGGTACAAGATTTCCCGCAGCGCAGAGTTGGTGGCAAACTGCATGATCGGGAGATAGCTGGGCATTTTTAACGTGATTTTGTAGCCGTCTTTGCTGTCGGCTTTGGCTAGCTCACGTGCGGTTTCCACCACGTCTGCTGGTACGCCTGCAAGTTCGGATTCGCTCGCGTAATAGGCAAATGCATCGGTAGCATCCAGCGCGTTTTCACTGAATTTTTGGCTTAACTCGGCTTGTCGTTCCTGGATTTTGGCGAAGCGTTCTTTGGTTGCGCCAACCAGTTCAGCACCGGACAGCAAAAAATTACGCATCGCGTTTTTATGCGCCTGTTTTTGCTCAGCGTTAAGCGTGCTGACCTCAATCGATTTGTACTTGGCATAAAGCCGCTCGTCGGCTCCCAGCCGGGTATAAAACTCGGTGATGACAGGCAGGGCGGCGTTGTAGGCGGCGCGCATTTCGGATGTATCGGCCACGGCGTTCAGATGGTTCACAGCGCCCCAGGCACGGCCAAGCTTTTCAGTGGCGACGTCCAACACGGCAGAAATGCCGTTCCAGTCAGCGGGAAAGTCGTTCGCGGTGACCTTGTCCAGAGCCGCTTGCGCGTCAGTTAATAGGGCGTTGATAGCCGGGCTGACATGCTCAGGCTGAATACGGTCAAAAAGCGGTGTGTCAGAAAAGTCGAGGAGCGGGTTTTGAGGTGTCATGGTGTGCAATTATGGGCAAAACCGCCAAACACAATTAATCCTGCGAACGTTTTTTCAGACTTTTTAGCTGGGGCTTTTTCGCTCGTTTGACGGTACCGCCGGGCGTCAGGCGCTGGTTACCCAACACGCGCAGCACTTTGACCTCTGGCCGCTGGCCGTAGCGGGAGCTGTTTTTCAATACTTTTATCTCGCGTGGGCCCGCCTTGCGGTCATCGTCGACTTTCTTTTCCTTTTCTGGCACGGGCCGCCACAGCACCAGCAGTTTGCCAATATGCTGGATGGGCGCGGCGTTCAATTCGGTGGTCAGTTCCTGAAAGGCTGCGTCGCGGGCGGATTTAGCATCCATTTGTGCCCGCACTTTGATCAGGCCGTGGGCATTCAGCGCAGCGTCAACTTCTTTTTTAACGGTAGGGGTCAAGCCGCCAGAGCCGATCATGACAACTGCGGATAAATAATGGGCTTTAGCGCGATGGTCTTTGCGCTGGGCGGGGGTCAGGAGTATTTGAGGCATCCCTGATTATCGGTGGACAATCAAGCGATGAAGCCAAACGCCAGCAAGAGCACCGAAAAAGTCAAAAAAACCGATGCAGACAGTGCCAAGCGGGGCAGCAAGGTGAACAAGGCGTGGCTGCATGACCACATCAACGACCCGTATGTGAAGCTGGCTCAGCGTGAAGGCTATCGTGCGCGCGCGGCCTACAAGCTCAAAGAAATTGACGAAAGCCTGGGCCTCATCAAGCCTGGCAGCTTGGTAGTGGACCTGGGCAGCACGCCTGGTGCGTGGAGCCAGTACGCACGCCGGAAAATGTCGCCCAAAGGCGCGGCAACCAGAGAACTAAACGGTCAGATTGTGGCGCTGGATTTGCTGGCGATGGAACCCATTGAGGGTGTGGTGTTTATTCAAGGCGACTTTCGGGAAGCACAGGTGCTACAACTCCTGGAGCAAACTTTGACGGCCTCAGGCGGCGGCAAGAAGCTCGATCTGGTCATGTCAGACATGGCGCCGAATTTGTCTGGTATTGAATCAGCCGACGCGGCGCGCATCAGTGATCTGGTGGAGCTGGCGGTTGACTTTTCAGTTCAGCATTTGAAGGAAGATGGCGCGCTGGTTGTCAAGCTGTTTCATGGCGGTGCCTATGACCCGATGGTCAAGCTGTTCAAACAGACGTTTGACGTAGTCAAGCGCGTCAAACCGAAAGCGTCGCGGCCCGGCTCGTCAGAGACTTTTTTGGTCGGTCTGGGGCTTAAATCCCGCCCTTAGACTGCACAAAAATACCTAAACCCGTGCCCGCCTAAGGGATGTACGCTTCAAATTACACAGTTTTTGCCCTTGAAAGGCATAAAATGCGACGCATGTGCCCAGTCAGAGACATTTCTCTTCGGCATTTGGGTTTTTTGATTGGAGTTCTCCTTGAACAATCAGTGGTTTTCTAAAGTTGCAATCTGGCTGGTGATCGGCATGGTGCTTTTCACTGTTTTCAAACAGTTCGACACCCGCGGCGGCGTCGGTGCTAACTACCTAGGCTACTCCGACTTCCTGGAAGAGGTGCGCGGCAAGCGCATCAAGACCGCCACCATCGCTGAAGGCCAGGGCGGCACAGAAATTGTGGCAACCACTACCGACGACCGCAAAGTGCGCACCACGGCCACTTACCTCGATCGCGGCCTGGTCGGCGACCTGATCGCCAACGATGTGAAGTTCGACGTGAAGGCGCGGGAAGAAAGCTCGCTGCTGATGACACTTCTGGTCAGCTGGGGCCCTATGCTGCTGCTGATTGGTGTTTGGGTTTACTTCATGCGGCAAATGCAGGGCGGCGGCAAGGGCGGGGCGTTCAGCTTCGGCAAATCCAAAGCGCGGCTGCTTGACGAATCTACCAATCCAGTCACCTTTGCTGATGTTGCAGGTTGCGACGAGGCCAAAGAAGAAGTCAAGGAAGTCGTTGACTTTTTGAAAGACCCGACCAAATTTCAAAAGCTGGGTGGGCGTATTCCACGCGGGCTGCTCCTGGTTGGCCCCCCGGGCACGGGTAAAACCCTGCTGGCTAAAAGCATTGCTGGCGAGGCCAAGGTTCCTTTCTTCTCCATCTCCGGTTCAGACTTTGTCGAAATGTTTGTCGGTGTGGGCGCGTCCCGCGTGCGCGACATGTTTGACAACGCCAAGAAAAATGCACCCTGCATCATTTTCATCGACGAGATCGATGCAGTCGGTCGCCAGCGCGGCGCTGGCTTGGGCGGCGGCAATGACGAGCGTGAACAAACGCTGAACCAGATGTTGGTCGAAATGGATGGCTTTGAAACCAACGTTGGCGTGATTGTGGTGGCCGCCACCAACCGCCCTGACATTTTGGATGCAGCCTTGCTGCGCCCCGGTCGTTTTGACCGCCAGGTGTACGTGACACTGCCCGACATTCGTGGTCGTGAGCAAATTTTGAACGTGCACATGCGCAAAGTGCCACTCGGCCAGGACGTGAGCCCTGGCGTGATTGCACGCGGCACGCCCGGCATGAGTGGTGCCGATTTGGCCAACCTGTGCAATGAAGCGGCGCTGATGGCCGCACGCCGCAACGCCCGCACAGTTGAAATGGTCGATTTTGAAAAAGCCAAAGACAAGATCCTGATGGGTCCAGAGCGCAAGAGCATGGTTATGCCCGAAGAAGAACGCCGCAACACCGCGTACCACGAGTCGGGCCATGCGCTGATTGGCAAGATGCTGCCCAAGTGCGACCCGGTGCACAAAGTGACCATCATCCCGCGTGGCCGTGCGCTGGGCGTGACGATGAGCCTGCCTGCAGCTGATCGCTACAGCTACGACAAAGAATTTATGCTCAGCCAGATCAGCATGCTGTTTGGGGGCCGCATTGCGGAAGAAGTCTTCATGAACCAGATGACCACCGGCGCCAGCAATGACTTTGAGCGTGCCACGGCGTTGGCCCGAGACATGGTGACCCGTTACGGCATGACCGAGGCTCTGGGCCCGATGGTTTATGCCGAAAATGAAGGCGAAGTGTTTTTGGGCCGCTCCGTCACGAAGACAACGAGCATGTCCGAGACCACCATGCAGAAGGTTGACGCGGAGGTGCGCCGCATCATTGACCAGCAATATACGGTTGCCCGCACGCTGATTGAAGACAACAAAGACAAAATGCACGCCATGGCCAAGGCGCTGATTGAATGGGAAACCATTGACTCGGAGCAAATCGACGACATCATCGCCGGCAAGCAACCACGGCCACCGAAAGACTGGACACCGCGCAATCCATCAGTGGGCGGCGGTAGTGGCCCAAGTGGTGGTGCACCCGCTATCAACCCTGATCCAACACCAGCTGCAGCCAAGGTTGACGTTTAAAAAGTTGACGTATCTGCACAACCCGGGCTTGTCCCGGGTTTTTTTATTCTGATCATCGGATGCTTTGATGCTTTGGCAAACCAGCAGATTTCAAATTAACCTTATCCAGCCCAAGGTCATGGGTATCGTCAACGTCACGCCCGATTCATTTTCAGACGGCGGCAAATTTTTTGAGCTAGGCAGCAGCATGCTGTCTGCGCTGGCGCATTGTGATCAACTGGTGGCTGACGGTGCAGACATACTCGACATTGGCGGTGAATCGTCCCGCCCTGGCGCGCAGCCGCTGCCGTTGGCTGACGAGCTGGCGCGCGTGCTGCCGGTGGTGCGCCATGCCATTGGTTTGGGCGTGCCGGTGTCGGTTGATACCTATAAGCCTGAAGTCATGCAGGCGGTTCTCGACTTGGGCGCTGACATCATCAACGACATCTGGGCGCTCCGTCAGCCCGGTGCGCTGGATGTGGTGGCTGCTCACCCGGCTTGCGGCGTGTGCCTGATGCACATGCACCGCGAGCCGCAAACCATGCAGGCCGCCCCGATGCACGGCGATGTGGTGGCGCAAGTGCTCTCTTTTTTAGAGCAACGAGCTGAGGATCTACGGGCGCTACACATCGATAAAGATCGTATCGTGTTAGACCCAGGCATCGGCTTTGGCAAAACCGTGGCGCAAAATTTCGAGTTGCTTGCGCGGGAGCGTGAGTTTTTAGCTGCTGGATATCCATTGCTGGCAGGCTGGTCGCGCAAATCGTCTCTGGCCGCAGTCAGCAGCACATCGTTAGAGCTGGTGGCGCAAATGGATGTGGCCGACCGCATGGTTGCCAGTGTGGTGGCTGCCGTGCTGGCAGTTGAGCGCGGCGCACGCGTGGTGCGGGTGCATGACGTGCGTGAGACGGTGCAGGCTTTGAAAGTGTGGGTAGCTTCTAAAATGGCTGATTAACCAAAGCCTTCAAAAAAGATAACAAAAAAATGATCAGAAAATACTTCGGTACAGACGGCATTCGCGGCACAGTCGGCCAACCGCCGATCACCCCTGACTTTGTGCTGCGTCTGGCCCACGCTGTGGGCCGCGTACTCAAGCGCACGGAGGCCCGCCCTACCGTGCTGATTGGCAAAGACACCCGTATCTCTGGCTACATGTTGGAAAGCGCTTTGGAATCAGGCTTTAATTCCGCAGGCGTCGACGTGGTGCTGCTGGGACCGCTGCCGACACCCGGCGTGGCCTACCTCACGCGTGCGCAGCGCGCAAGCCTGGGCGTGGTCATCAGCGCCAGCCACAACGCTTACGCTGACAACGGCATCAAATTTTTCAGCGCGCAAGGTGCCAAGCTGGACGACGCGTGGGAGCTGGCAGTCGAAGCCGCGCTTGAAGAGCCGCCCGTTTGGGCTGATTCTGCCGCGCTTGGCAAAGCCAGGCGGTTGGACGACGCAGCAGGTCGCTACATTGAGTTCTGCAAGAGCACCTTCGCCAACGACCTGACGCTCAAGGGCCTGCGCATCGTGGTCGACGGTGCGCATGGCGCGGCATATCACATTGCCCCCAAGGTGTTTCATGAACTGGGAGCCGAAGTCACCGCCATCGGCTGCGCACCTGACGGCATGAACATCAACGCTGGCGTGGGCGCAACGCACCCTCAGGCGCTGATCGCTGCCGTCAAACAGCACAAAGCCGACTACGGCATTGCACTGGACGGCGACGCCGACCGCCTGCAATTGGTGGATAGCCACGGTCGATTGTTCAATGGCGATGAACTGCTTTACCTGATGGTCAACGAGCGCTTGGCCCGTGGCGAAAAAGTGCCCGGTACTGTCGGCACGTTGATGACCAATATGGCGATTGAACTGGCGCTGAAGAACAAAGGCGTTGAGTTGGTCCGCACCAAGGTCGGTGACCGTTACGTGCTGGAAGAGCTGGAAAAGCGCGGCTGGCTGCTGGGCGGCGAGGGGTCAGGCCACTTGCTGGCGCTGGACAAACACACGACTGGCGACGGCTTGATCAGCGCCCTGCAAGTGCTGCAAGCCTGCGTGCGAAGCGGCAAAACCGTTGCCCAGTTGCTGGCGGGCGTGACGCTGTTCCCGCAAACGCTGCTTAACGTACACCTCAAGCCCGGCCAGGATTGGGCAAGCAATGCGCTTCTTAAAAGCGAGACCGCAGCAATCGAAGCCGAACTCGGCCAAACCGGCCGCGTGCTGATACGCGCCAGCGGCACCGAGCCGCTGCTGCGCTTGATGGTGGAGGCGCGCGATGCTGACCAGGCACTGCGTGCTGCCGAGCGGCTGGTAACGGCGGTGACAGGGTGAGCGCGCAAAAAATATCGTCAAAGAGCTCTCTGGATTAATAAAAACACCTGCAGGCCAATAGATACGGGTGCGATCAGCTCCTGAAAAAATAGCAATTTGCAACAGCAAGCTGCCACAAACGCCGATGCACCAGCCGTCTGCCCGGGCATAACCAAGTACCCCGAAGGCCGCTGTTGTGATCGATAAATCGCATAAAGTGCCTTTTGCTGTTGCGTCAGTCAGCTCTCGTTATGCGGAAATCTATTGGCGAATGAACTCCAACAAGTCCTTCGTAAAGCGCTCTTTGTGGGTGGCAAACAGGCCGTGTGGTGCGCCTTCGTATTCGATCAGCGTTGCGTTGGCGATACCCCTGGCGGCAGCGCGGCCAGCAGCGTCGATGGGTACGGTTTTATCGTCGGTGCCATGAATGATCAATGTTGGCACCTTAAAGTGCGCCAGGTCAGGACGAAAGTCGGTGGTGGCAAATGCTGCAGCGCAGGCCAGCGTCCCCGGCAGCCCAGCTGTCATGGCCACGTTGCACGAGTTGGCAATCAACGCATCGCTGACTGGATGAGACATCAAACTGACGCCGTAAAAGTCTTTGAAAAACGCGGCAAAAAATTTGGCACGATCTTCCTTCATACCTTGTGTCATCTCATCAAAAACTGCTTTCGGCGTGCCGTGTGGGTTGTCTTCTGTTTTCAGCATATATGGCACCACCGAGGCAATCAACGCCGCCTTGCTGACGTTTTTGCCGCCGTGGCGCGACATGTAGCGCGCCACCTCACCGCCGCCCATTGAAAACCCTACCAAGACCGCATCTTCAGCCCCTGTGTGTTCGATAACTGCTGCCAGGTCGTCAGCCAGCGTGTTGTAGTCGTAGCCGCTATACGGCTGACTTGAGCGGCCAAACCCGCGGCGATCATAAGCAATAGCGCGGTAGCCAGCATCGGCAATCGCCATTGCCTGGTCGTCCCAGCTGTCCGCTGATAGTGGCCAGCCGTGCATCAGGATGACGGGGCGACCCGTACCCCAATCTTTAAAATAAAGCTGAGTTTTGTCGGCTGTTGTGACGTAATTCATGGGGCAATATCCAAGTTAATTAATTGGAATTGGAGTGTCTGCCACCGACGTGCCGTCGTCTGTCGGAAGACCCCAGCGCCTGCTGTCGGTGAGTGCCTACGGCACTGTTGATTGATGGGGCGTATTTGCAAGCGCCCTGAGAAGGCGCGGCGCAGTGTTCAAGTCAATGTCCAACATGGTTGTTTACTAAACAAGTAAGCCAGTCGAAAAACAGGTTTTATGCGCCACGTTTGTGCGGTTTACATGACGTTCAGCGCAACGTACACTCCCGCGCGAAAACCATTCACCCCATCGGAGCACCCATGATCAGCCTTGAGTTTCTCGTTACCTCACTTGTCGTTGTACTGATTCCTGGCACAGGCGTTATTTTCACTGTCTCGACGGGTATTGTTCAAGGTCGCAAGGCCAGCATTTACGCAGCGCTTGGCTGCACGGCCGGTATCGTGCCGCATCTGTTGGCCACGGTGCTGGGCCTGGCGGCCATCATGCATGCTAGCGCGGTGGCATTTCAGGCGCTCAAGTACGCAGGTGCCGTGTATCTGTTTTACATGGCCTATGCCACCTGGCGCGACAAATCCGCCTTCGCAGTGGACGGCACGCTGTCCAAAACATCAGCCATTGGCCTGGTTGCCAAGGCGTTTTTGCTCAATATTTTGAACCCCAAGCTCACCATCTTTTTCCTGGCGTTCTTGCCCCAATTCGTCGAACCCGGCGCCGATCAACCGCTGCTGCAGCTGCTGCTTCTAAGCGCCGTCTTCATGGCCATGACGTTCGCAGTGTTTGTGGTTTATGGCCTGCTAGCACACGCTTTTCGCAGGCTGGTGGTTCATTCAGCCCGCGTGCAAAGCTGGATGCGCTACGGTTTTACCGCAGCCTTCGCTGGGCTTGCAGCCAAGCTTGCGCTGACTGAAAAGTAAGTAAGCTTCAATATCCACGTGATCAAGCAGCTCACCAAAGCATAGCAACTCTAAATCGCTGGCTGCCAGGGCATGTGCTTGCCCATCACGCTTTCAAACAACGCACTAGCCTCAAACCGCGCCAGCGATGCCTGCAGCTGCGGCCAGCGTTGCGCTGCAAACCAGGCAGCATCGGTGTGCGCAAACTGGCGCACGAAGGGCAGGGTAGCCATGTCTGCCAGGCTGGGTTTGGGGCCGTAAAGCCACCCGTTGGTTAGGCGTGATTCAAGCCCCGCCAGCCAACTTGCAGCCTTAAGCCTTTGCCCCAGTGCAAATGACTTGGCGTCGCCGCCAGATTCCAGCAGGTAGCGGTTTGGGTATTTGTAGCGGTCCAGCGCGTGTTTAAAGGCACCGTCATTGCCTGCGATCAACGTGCACATGTCTTGCAGCGACCCGGCATTTAGCCAGCCGTCCGGGTCGTTCTGAACAAGCGCCCAGCGCATGATGTCCAGGCTTTCGTCAATGACCTCGCCGTTGGGTAGCACCAGAACTGGCACGGTACTTTTGGGGGATGCAGTCAGCAACCCGGCTGGTTTGCTTTTTAAAGACACTTCGCGCAGCTCGTATTGCAAGCCGCTGACTTGCAGCGCCAGCCGGGCACGCATCGCATAGGGGCAACGCCTGAAGCTGTAAAGAACGGGCAGGGTAGCGGTCACTTTTGTTTCACAGCGCTGTGTGCTGTTTCCTGTTTATTACCAATGTGTGCCTGCTTGCGCGCCTCCGCCAAGTCCACCTGCTTTTGACGCTGCCGGTAACCCGCTTTTTGCGCATCGGTTGTGCGGCTATGGCAGCTGGGGCAGCTCACGCCGCGCTCGTACAGGGGCGATGCTTTCGCAGCACCTAGCAATGGGTCGCGGCATGAACGGCACAGCTCCAGCTCGCCCTCTACCAGCCCATGGCCGACGGACACGCGTTCGTCAAACACAAAGCACTGGCCCTGCCAGCGGCTTTGCGCTTCGAGCACGGTCTCCAGGTACTTCAAAATCCCGCCTTGCAGGTGATACACCTGGTCAAAGCCTTTGGACTTTAAAAACGCGGTGGACTTTTCACACCGAATGCCGCCTGTGCAAAACATGGCGACTCTGGGCTTCACACCGTCTACCTCGGCCAGCATGCCGCCGCTTTGCATCTCTCGCTCAACCCAGCCAGGCAGTTCTGAAAAGCTGCTGGTTGCCGGGTTTACCGCGCCTGCGAACGTGCCAATGGACACTTCGTAGTCGTTGCGCGTGTCGACCAGCACCATGCCGGGTTGCTCTATCAATTCATTCCAGTCATCAGGCTTGACGTACTGGCCCGCCATCAGGGCAGGGTGCACATCGGGCACGCCCAGAGCCACGATTTCCTTTTTCAGCCGCACCTTCATTCGGTAAAACGGCATGGCGCTGGCCCATGACTCTTTGTGCTCAAGCGCGACCAAACGTGGGTCACTTCTCAAATAAGCCAACACGGCATAAATATTGTCAGGCAGCCCGGCTATCGTGCCGTTGATGCCCTCAGAGGCCAGCAGTAGCGTGCCCTTGATGCCATGCGCCTCGCACGCGGCCAGCAGCGGGGCTTGCAGGGCGGCGTAGTCAGGCAACTCGACAAACTTGTACAGGGCGGCGGTGAGGAAAGGCATTGATGAACGAGCTTCACTAAGTTTATTGCTATTTAATTCATAGCTGCTTGCGCAGGTAGATATTGGGCTACAGGCCTAAAAGATCCCTATTTTACGGGTTTTTCAGGCTTTGAAGCAGCAGTTGAGCACGCGACTTTCAGCACGTCTTGCATTAGTGCACGCACTTTGCCCAGCAAGGGCGGCTCGGTACGCGATGCGATGGTGACCAAGCCAAACCGCGCTTTGGCGTTCAGGGGCGGCGACATTCACAAGTTCACCCACGGCCTGGCTTTGGCTGCCGAGCGTCTGGGCGTGCACACGTTGTACGGTCAAGACGTCCAGTCAGTACAAAGCGATGGGAACAAAGCCATCGTCGTGACCACCTCGCAAGATAACGCGTCAGACAACGCGTCAGAGAACGCGTCAGGCAAGGCGCAGTCCTTTGACGGCATCGTCGTTTGCGCAGGCGCGCCGAGTGTGAGCTTGCTAGACGACGAGACCAAGCTGGTCACCAGCCGTCTGGGCGCAGACCGCATCGCGCCGCTGATCAATTGGGTGGCGCAATGCTTCCCCAACATTGACACGCGTTAGGTCGTGCCCTGGGCAGGCCTGCGGCCAATGATGCGCAACATGCTGCCGCGTGTAGGCCGGGGTCGGGCGGCCAATGGGTTTTATAACACTGGCCACGGCCACCTGAGCTGGACGCTGAGCGCCATCACGGCGGACATGGTGGGTGATGTGGTTCTGCAGGCGTCAAAATAGACGGATTTTCAAGCGCAGACAGGCGCTTGTTCTCGATGAACCATGAACCATGAACCATGAACTATGAACCATGAAATCACTGCCCCCAAGTTGAAAGTCGCCGTGATGGGCGCAGGCGCGGTGGGCTGCTACTACGGCGGCATGCTGGCGCGGGCTGGGCATGATGTGATGCTGGTTGCGCGGCAGTCGCATGTCGATGCAATCAACCGCGACGGCCTGCGGCTGCAAACGCTGAGTTTCGACGAGCAGGTGCAAGTTAAGGCCAGCACTGACGTCGCCTCGATAGCCATCGCTGACGTGGTGCTGTTCAGTGTCAAATCAAGCGACACCGAATCGGCAGGGCGCTTGATGCAGCCCTTCTTGTGTGCCGATGCGCTAATTATTTGCCTGCAAAATGGGGTGGACAACGCCGACCGCTTGCGCGCCGTGCTACCTGGTCAGGCCGTAGCCGCAGCAGTGGTGTATGTGGCCACTGAAATGGCCGGTCCGGGCCACGTCAAGCACAACGGGCGGGGCGATTTGGTCATCGAAGCATCAGGTACAGCTGCGGTGGTGCAGGCGCTGCTAGCCGCTGGCGTGCCGACAGAGGTGTCGAGCAACGTGCGCGGCGAGCTGTGGTCCAAGCTGATCTTGAACTGCGCCTACAACGCGGTGTCGGCTATCGCGCAGCTGCCGTATGGCAAAACAGTGCAGGGCGTGGGGGTGCAGGGCTTGATGCAGGACGTGGTGGCCGAATGCCTGGCTGTGGCGCAGGCTGAGGGCGTGCATGTAACGGGCGATGTGCAGGCAGCGGTTGCAGCGCTGGCAGGCAGCATGCCGAACCAATCGTCGTCCACCGCGCAAGACCTGGCACGCGGCAAACCGACCGAGATTGACTACCTCAACGGCTTCATCGTTCAGCGCGGCCTGGCGCTGGGCGTTGCTACACCGGCCAACCGGGTGCTGTGGGCGCTGGTCAAGCTGCTGGAAGCCAAAAGCGCCTGAAATCAGCGTTTTTTGTGTTAAATCAGGCTGTAGCCTAATCAATACGGGTGCAAGCAGCTATTGATTACATAGCGCACGGCTAACTTTTTGCTTTTCTGCGCTCCATCTGTCCCAGCACCTTGAAGCAGCCCCATACCCCCACCACCCCAAACAGCACCACGCCCAGGCCGTAGCCCGCCAGCACACCCTTGATGCCAAAGTAATGCCCGCCCAGCCAGATAAACGGCACCACGCCCAACGTGGCACGGCCCCAGTTAAGCGCGGTTGAATACAGCACATAACCCAGGTTGTTGAAGGCGGCGTTGGCCACAAACACGCCGCCGTTAAAGACAAAGCTCGCCGCTACAAACTGGCAGAAAAACACAATTACATTGCGGGCTTGGCCTGTCGCGCCAAAGGCATCGGCAATCACGCCACTGAACAGCGCCAGCACCAGCCAGGTCACCAGCACATAAACCACCACCACTTTGAGGCTGTCCAGCATTGTGGACCGCAAACGGTCGTAGCGGCCAGCGCCCAGGTTCTGCCCAATGATGGGCCCGACCGCGCCCGACAAGGCATACAGCGCCGCAAACGCGACAGGAATAATGCGGCCCACAATTGCCCAACCGGCAATCGCGCTGTCGCCGAACGGGGCGATGGCCGCTGTCACAAAAGCGTTTCCTACCGGTGTGGCAACTTGCGTCAGGATTGACGGTAAACCAATCGCAAAAAATGGCTTGGACGCTTCTAGCAATTCGGCTTTGGTGGGCCATGCAAACAGCTTGTGGACGCGCACCAGGCCGTACAGCCCAACGCAGACCATGACCACCCGGGCCGTGCCAGTTGCCAGTGCCGCGCCGTCCAGGCCCCAGCCAAAGCCAAAAATGAAC
Source organism: Polaromonas sp. (assembly GCA_025363315.1). Lineage (GTDB taxonomy): Bacteria > Pseudomonadota > Gammaproteobacteria > Burkholderiales > Burkholderiaceae_C > Polaromonas. The sequence continues at coordinate 3,880 of JANYED010000121.1, read as the reverse complement.
AGCGGGTCCAACACCGCTACCGCCGCTGCCGCGCTAAGCGTGACGTACATTGCCCGTTTGCCGTCGCCCAGCGCCCGCAGCAGCGCGCTGATGCACATGCCTGCGCCCAGAAGCGGCGCAGAAGGCAGCACCCAGTGGCTAAAGCGCAGCGCCAGTTCAGCCGTCAACCCGGTCGCGCCCAAGAGGCCCAGCAACCGCCCGATCAGCGGGTACAACAGCGCGCTGCTAAGGGCCATGCTGGCAACCATCAGCACCAGCGACGCGCCTGCAAGATGCCGGGCCTTGTCGCGGTTGCCCTGGCCAAGGGCGCGCGACGTCACGGCGCTGACGGCAATCGCCAAACCGATGGATATCGAGACCACAAAAAACAGCAGCGTGCCCGCATAACCCACGGCGGCGGCCAGCTCTTTTTGGCCCAGCAGCGAGATGTAAAACAGGTTCAACAAGTCCACTGCAAACACCGCAATCAGCCCAATCGAGCCTGCGGCGGTCATGTTCAACACATGTTTGAGGGTCGAGCCGGTGACGAATTTGCCCTGCGTCGTTGCGGATATTGGCGCAGATGGCGCGGGTGGCTCGGGAGGTGCAGGCGGTGCAGAAGCAGGTAGTACGGACATGAATGCTTTGTGATGCGGTAGAAAGGTTAACCAGCATTTTCACGCTTTGCCAGCGCCTGTGTGCAGCGACAATAGACCCATGCAATTACAAGACATTTTATTTTCGCAAGGCTTTGGCACACGGCGCGTGTGCGCAGGCCTGGTTCAGCAGGGTTTGGTAGCTGTAGGCCAAGAGATATGTGCGCTACCAGCTACTGAATTTGTAGCAGAAGGTATGCACTTCACGGTGCAAGGCACGCCCTGGCAGTACTTTGAGAAAGCGTATCTGATGCTGCACAAACCTGCGGGCTACGAATGCTCGCAAAAGCCCAGCACCTACCCCAGCATCTACACCCTGCTGCCCGCACCCATACGCCAGCGCGGCGGCGGCGCGGCAGCCGGCGTGCAAGCCGTGGGCCGGCTGGACCAGGACACCACAGGCCTGCTGCTTCTGTCAGATGACGGCAAATTCATTCACCGCATGAGCTCGCCCAAACACCACGTGCCCAAGGTGTACGAGGTAACGACCAAGCACGCGGTAGACGACAAGCAGGTGCAAAAACTGCTGAGCGGTGTGGTGCTCGACGACGACCCCAAGCCGGTACGCGCCGCCGCTTGTGTGCAGACCGGGCCGAATCAGCTGAGCCTGACGTTGACGGAAGGCAAATACCACCAGGTCAAACGCATGATTGCAGCGGTGGGCAACCGGGTGGAAGGTGAGGGTGGTGCGGGGGGCCTGCACCGTTCGCGGATTGGTGCGCTGGCCTTGCCTGACGATTTGAAGGCCGGGCAGTGGCAGTGGTTGACGGCTGGAGATTTGGGGTTGATTTCAGGGTGATGGGACTCACTGGAGTTAAATTTAAATTCTGTACTTGATACATAACTACACTGTAGTTATCATTAATGTATGAGCAATCTAAGCTTTGAATGGGATGAACGCAAAGCTGCGGCAAATGTAAGGAAGCATGGTGTCAGCTTCGACGAGGCGAAATCGGTTTTCGTCGACGAACTAGCCAAACTGATTGATGACCCCGATCACTCCAAAGATGAAGATCGTTTCGTTCTGCTTGGTTTGAGTGCGGCTATGCGATTGCTTCTGGTTTGTCACTGCTACCGGGGTGACGGCATTGTGATACGAATCATCTCAGCCCGCAAAGCAAGTACCCAAGAATCAAAGTCCTACCCGTAAAGGTGTCACATGCGCAAAGAATACGACTTCACCGCTGCCAGAAAGAACCCCTACGCAGCGCAACTTAAAAAACAAATCACGATTCGACTTGATGAGGAATCGATCAGCTATTTCAAGTCCATATCGCAAGATGCCGGAATTCCTTATCAAAGCCTGATTAATTTGTATTTGCGCGACTGCGCCACGTCACATCGCAAGCTCAATTTGAATTGGTCGTGAATGCCAATGTTGCTGCCAAATGCCGCGGGCGGTTTGCACCGCTCACGGATTGGGTCGCTTGCTTTGCCGGAGGATTTGAAGGCGGGGCAGTGGCGGTGGTTGACGGCGGGGGATTTGGCTGCGATTTCGGGGTGAAATAGGGCGACTCATTGGTAGCACTGGCAAAGGAGAATAGACAATGAAAAGTAAACCCAACGACGAAGCGATGGCCCAGCTGTACCGTGATGACCCAGCTTTTGCGCTTGAAGTGATCAATGGCATGCTAGAAGACGGCGACCAGGCCGAGCTGTTGATCGTGCTGCGCCAGATGGCGCAAGCATTTGGCGGCGTTCAAGCTGTGGCTGAACAAGCCCATCTCAACCCCACCCAGCTTTACCGAACGCTGTCCCCAAAGGGCAACCCTGCCCTGAGTAGCCTGTCGGCCATTCTTAAGGCCATGGGGCTGAGGCTGGCGGTACAGCCGCTGGTTGCGTCCGTTCGTGCGGTCTGACCACAATTGATTGCCACCCAATAATCCCAAGAGACTTTAATGACCAAACTACCGCTAAAGCTAAATTTAATGCCCCTGACGGGTCTTGTCATGGCGGCGTGGCTGGCGCTGACGCCAGTGGCTGCGCAAGCGCAAGATGCAGGTAAAGACGCTTTTAAAAAATGCGAGGCAGAGCTGATGACCGACTACGCCAACAAAATCAGCCGAGCGCAGGCCGACGGCAAGCCCCATTTGATACCTATCTATGAGCGCCGGCGTGGTGAGGCGATTGCCAATCTTTGTCCGTTACAAGCAGACATAGCGGCAGCCGATCAGAAAATAGCGGCAGCCGATCAGAAAATAGCGGCAAACCGAGCAGACATAGCGGCAAACCGAGCAGACATAGCGGCAAACCGAGCAGACATAGCGGCAAACCGAGCAGACATAGCGGCAGCCGAGCAGACATAGCGGCAGCCGATCAGAAAATAGCGGCAAACAATGAGTTGATAGCACTGCTTAAAGAGGTCAAGCGAATAGCCGACAAAATCACCGCAGGCTCAAATAACCCTGAAGACTTTAAAGCGCTGAATGCTGTTTACCTACAGCTGCAGGCCAGGCAATCTAGCCCGGGCGTGGCGGAGGTGCTGCCGCTGGTTGCAGGTCTGTTGGCCAGGGGCAAAACTTTGCTTGCTAAGTAAACAGGCAAGCGTTCAACATGCAAAGACACAAAGACATAAAGCCCGCCTATTGCGCCGTGGGGTCGGTTTGACGCTCAAACCGCTGTGTGCGGCGCGGTAGGCGGGCTAGCTGCACGCAGTAGAGCTTGCATGACCAAAGATTGATCCCGGGTCTTCGCCCGGAATGACAGATTCAGGGGGTTATTGGTCTTAAAGCCAATCAATAGTTGGGTTGACTGCTCCAAAATTAATAAGTATTTCAGAATCCACTACGCATAACTAAAGTCGGCCAGCCAAGCAATCTGCCCCAAGTGCCGGGCTTTGTCAAAGTAGCGCCTATCAGCAGTTACCAGCACCGAGCCAGGAACAGATAGCGCCACCGCGTGGTACAGCGTGTCGAACAGGTGGTGGTCTAGCTGGCGCGCCAGTTCAATGGCTTTGGCGTAGGCCACAATGGGTGCTGCCCAAGTGATGTTGAGCTGAGCCAAGTCGGTGATGCATGTTTGTGCTCGGTCTGGACTTAAACGTGCCAACACGGCTGCTACTTCGGCCAAAAAATGGGGTGGCTGATAAAAGTCCAGTTTGCCGCGTGTGCTGGCTTTCAAAATCTCAAGTGCGGGTTCAACATCGTCTTCACGCAGTGCCCAATCGCCTTCTGCAAACCATTTGACGGCCACGCTGGCGTCAACGACACAAATCACGGGCGACCATCTTGCCGAGCTGCTCTGAA
>JANYED010000352.1 GCA_025363315.1 Polaromonas sp. | reverse complement strand
CCGTTTTGGCCAATCAACACATCATTGCCAGCTCCGCCAAACAACTGGTTGTTGCCTGAGTTGCCGACCAAGGTATTGTTCAGCTCGTTGCCCACGGCGTTGATGTCCGAGTTGCCCGTCAGCGTCAGGTTTTCAACATTGGCGGTCAAGGTGTAACTGATGCTTGCATAGACTTGGTCTGTGCCTTCATTTGCGTATTCAATGACCTGGTCACCAATATTGTCAACGTAGTAGGTGTCGTTGCCCATACCACCCAGCATCCGGTCAGCACCCGCGCCGCCATCCAGCACATCGTTTCCGTTGCCGCCGTACAGCACATCGTTTCCAGAGGACGACCAGATGACATCATTGCCATCCCCACCGTAAATGGTGACGTCGCCGAGGGCATATGTGTTACTGGCCAAGTCCACCACGTCATCACCCGCGCCCGCATCAATGATTTCGATGTTCTTGATGCGCTGGCCGCCATCGTCCAGCGCAATCACGTCCGCGCCGCTGGTGCCCAGCAGCGTGTCGATGCCTATACCGCCATCAAAAGTGTCCAAGGTGCGGTTCAGTCCATCGAGAGCAATGCGCTGGTTGGTTCCAGCGTTGCCTGGGCTTCCCGCATTGACGACATAAACACCGTCACCCCAACGTCCGTCCACGCTGAATTTCAACGTGTCGTTACCCGCATCACCGAACAAAAGGTCAGCGCCCGTACCACCGTCCAGAACATCATCGCCCGCACCGCCGTACAGCGTGTCGCTGCCCGCCTTGCCGATGATGGTTTCGCTCAATGATGTGCCGTTGAGGACATTGTTGTAGTTATTGCCGGTGATGACATTGGCGGTTGCACCCGTGCCTGCAAACTCGTCGCTGATATTCAGGGTAAAGCGGCTGGCCACTGTTGCGCCTGCCCGGTCAGTGGCCGTGACGACAAAGTCAAAACTGCCGCCCGCTGCACTGCCCGGCGTGCCTGCGAAGGCGCGCGTCGAAGCATTAAAGCTGAGCCAGCTTGGCAGCGCCTGTAAGTTACCCAAGGCATCGACTGCGTTGGCGCTGTAGGTCAGTGCATCTCCCGTATCAATATCTGTAAATGTCGCAACGGGCACGGTGTAGGCAAAGGCCTGGTTTTCTCGTGCGGCCTGGGTGCTGATGGCACTTGCCACAATCGGTGCGTCGTTTGTGCCTGCGATGGTGATGCTTAGATTGGCTGTCGCAGTTAGAGCCGAAACATCATCATCTTTCACTGTGTAAGCAAACACATCTGTCACGCTTTGGCCCACGCCCAACTTTTGCACCACAGCAGCGCCGTTGTTCAGGGTGTGTGTGTAGCTGCCGCTTGCTGCAATTACCAGCGTGCCGTACTGGCTGGTAAAAGTACCCGCTGTGGCAACGCTCAGAACCGTGCCCATATCCACATCTTTGTCATTGCTCAGCACATTGCCTGTAGCGATGAGAGTGGTGTCTTCTTTGACCGCTGCCACATCGGCAAACGCCACAGGCGCGTCGTTGGTGCCTGTCACCGTCACCACCAGGCTGCTGGCTGATGTGGCCAGGCCGTCCGTGGCGCTGTAGGCAAAGGTGTCTGTGACTTGCTGGCCGCCGCGCAGGCTTTGTACGTTGGCTGCTGCATTGTTCAGCACGTAGCTGTAGCTGCCGTTGGCGTTCAAGGTCAAATTGCCGTAGGTGCCCTGGAATGTGCCCACGCTGGTACTGGCTACCGCCAGTGTGTCGCCTACATCCACGTCCTTGTCGTTGCTCAGCACATTGCCTGTCACTGTTGTCGTGCCGTCTTCTTTGACAGCCGCTACATCAACTACCGCCACCGGGCCGTCGTTGGTGCCCGTGATGGTCACGGTCAACGTAGAAACACTGGTTTTATTGTCCAGCGCGTTGTCTTGCACGGTGTAGCTGAACATATCGCTGACCTGCGCATCACGGCCAAGTGCCTGCACGTTGGAAGCGTTATTGTTCAGTGTGTAGTTGTAGCTACCGTCTGTTGCTAGCGTCAGATTCCCGTACACACCAGCGTATGCACCAGCATTGGTCACATTCAAGTGTTGGCGACTGTCAAACGACAAATCAATGTCCGTGTCGTTGGCCAGCACATTGCCTGTAGCGGTGACTACCAGGTCTTCTTGCGTAGCGCCCACGTCGGCCACCGCTGTAGGTGCATGGTTGTCCAGCAATGAATGGATGTAGGCGCTGTCCAGCGCAGGTGCGCCGCTCTCAAAACGAATGCTCTCAATCGCACCACTTGATTCTTGACCCAGTGTGCTGCTGAACCAGTTTTTAAGGACTAGCGCGTCGTTGGTGTTTTTGATGCCCACAATCACATCCAAATCACGCCGCGTCAGGGTAATGTCGGTCGCCGTCAAGTTGCCTTTGACCAGCACACTGTCGATGCCTGCGCTGTCGATCACTGTGTCCCGTCCACCGCCGCGTTGCAGCACATAAGTGTCATTACCAGCGCCGCCAGTTAGCGTGTCTGCGCCGGTACCTCCTACCAATGTATCTGCCCCGGCGCCGCCTACCAGGGTGTTGCCCGCGTTGTTGGCTACCAGGGTCATGCCCTCGTCATTGCCCGTCAGCG
>JANYED010000302.1 GCA_025363315.1 Polaromonas sp. | reverse complement strand
CGCTGAACCCCGCCAAAACCAGTCAATTTGTAGGGTGTGCAAGGCCTAAGATTTTGTGTAAAAACGTGGCATCGTCAGTTACATCGAAAGCCCACCATGAAGTCCCACGCCAGCATGAACCGCATTTACCGCCTGGTTTTTAACGCCGCCTTGGGTATTTGGGTTGCCGTTGCTGAAAACGCCCGTGGCAAAGGCAAGGCGGGCAGAGCCGCTTGCGCGCTGGCAGCTATTCTTGCCATCATCAGTCCGGCTGCGTACGCCGCAGACGCCGCTAGTGCAAGCGTTGTCGGCGGTGCAGGCACAGTCGCTACATCGGGCGCTGTCACCACCATCAACCAAACCAGCCAACGCCTGGCCATTGACTGGACACAACTGTCTACCGCAGCCAATGAAGCCCTGCGCTTTAACCAACCCAATACAGCCGCCATTGCCTTAAACCGCATCACAGGCAGCAGCCCCAGCAGCTTTTTGGGCAGCCTCACAGCCAACGGCCAAGTCTTTATCTTGAACCCCAATGGCGTGCTGTTTGGGGCAGGTAGCCAAGTCAATGTCGGCGGTATTGTGGCCAGCACGCTGACCATGAACCCTACTGACTTCATGAACGGCAGCAACACGTTTACCAAAACCACGGGTACAGGCTCAGTCGTCAACCAAGGCACGATGACTGCAACAGGAAATGGCAATGGGGGCGGTTACTTGGCATTACTAGCCCCAGAAGTCCGTAACGAAGGCGTGATGACCGCCACCCTGGGCACAGCCTTGCTGGCCGCAGGTAATAAAGTCACCCTCAACCTAGACAACGGCAGCCTGCTGGGCTACAGCATTGACCAAGGCGCTATCAATGCGCTGGCTGAGAACAAACAACTCATCAAAGCTGATGGTGGGCAGGTGCTGCTGTCTGCCAAGGCGCTAGATGCGTTGACCACCGCCACCGTCAACAACACAGGTGTGATTGAAGCCAAGACGATTCAAAACAAAGCAGGTCGCATCATGTTGATGGGCGATATGGAGCACGGCACGGTGAATGTGGGCGGGACGCTGGATGCGTCAGCACAAACCGGCAACGGCGGTTTTATTGAAACCAGCGCCGTCAAAGTCAAGGTGCTTGACGGTGCCGTCATCACCACCAAAGTCCAAAACGGTCAGACCGGCCAAACAGGCACCTGGCTGATCGACCCCACTGACTTCAAAATTGACAGTGTGGCCAACGCCGGCGACATCACTGGCGCTGCATTGGGAACGGCCCTGGACAACAACAACGTCACCTATACCAGCGCGCAAGGCTCTGCAGGCGTTAATGGTGATGTGCTGGTCAATGAAGCCGTCAGATGGTCAGCTAACAATAGCTTGAGCTTGAACGCCCAGCGCAATATCGACTTCAGCGGCGGCGGCAGCCTGACTGCCAGCGGCGCCACCAGCAGCGTGGTGCTCAATGCTGGCACCGGCGGCACGGTGGGCGCCATCATCGGCCGCGCCGGTGCCACCGCGGTCACGGCCAATACGCTTGTTGCCAACGCCCAAACCGGCATTGGCAGCAGTGCTGCACCGCTACTGACCACGGTCACCAATGCGGCACTAACCAACACCACGAGTGGCGGGATATACCTGACCAACACCGGCAACCTCACCGTTGCGGCCAGCAGCACCAATGGGGATGTGGTGATTAGAACGGCTAATGGCGCGGATGCGGTGACAGTCGGCAGTTCAGGGATGATTTGTGGCATTCCCGGCTACCCTGCCTGCGGAAACATCCCGGGCAATCCTGGCAACCCCGGTGGTAACCTTACCGTGGCCACGGTTGGTGCTCTGGCGGGTATCAAAAGCATAGGCACAGGCAATGTCACCCTGGTGACGGGCAATGGCGGTGGCGCGGCCTTCGGGTTTGGAGCGTTTGACTATAACCTTTTCTTTTCCACCAGAGATAGCTTGGCTGCCAACGGCGGTAATGGCGGCAATATCGTACTGAATACCGCTTTAAACAGTCAAGGTACAGTGGTCTTGAAAGCCGGACAAGCCGGTGCAAGCACAGATAGCAAAACCTTTACATTCCTTTTAAGGAATGGTCAGGCTATTGCGACTGAATTCGTCCCCAAAGGTACCAGCTACAAGGGCAGAATTACAGGCACAGCAATTAACGTGACAGCAGGTAGCGACCTTAGCATTAACAGCGCTGTCGAGGCCACCAGTGGCAACATCAATTTGAGTGCGGGCATGGCTATGGGAGATCG
>JANYED010000301.1 GCA_025363315.1 Polaromonas sp. | reverse complement strand
AGATTCGTCCTCAAACAGGCGGTCGATCCAGTCCGTTTCACGCTCGGCAATCAGTTTTAAAAATTCATCCGCACCGCGCATGGTTTGAAACGCGTCAAAGCCCGACTCCAAAAATTTTTGTAATGATCCCAACCCGGCTGCCGCCGCCGGCCCGCGCATCATTTTTAAAAGTGTTCGCAGGCCCGGTTTGCCGGTTAGATCGTCAAGCGATCGACCCAACGACAGCACAACGGCAAGTTGCTGATGCCGCGCTGAAGGGTCTGCCACAAGCCGCCAGCAGGCAATATACCGCGCGACCTCATTAGAAAACGGCTCTTTTATCTCTAAAGCCAGGTATTCACGTGCCATCGCGTCGTCCAGCCGCTCAGTCAAGGCATGCACTTGCGCGAGAGCCGCCGCTGTGTTGACCACGGATTGCGGGAACAGTTTGGCAATGGTGCCGGCAATTCGCGCAAACTGCTGGTCTCGTTCTGCATAGTCTTTATCACTGTATAGCTCATACAGAAAAAACCGCGCAGCGGTTTGATAACGCGGGCTTTGCAGTAAATCTGCGTAAGTGGCCTGAAAACGCCGCGCTTGAAACCGTTTGATCGCCGCATTGGCTGCAGACAGAGGTGCGTCGCTCGCCCGCTGTTGCCTGAGCTGCGCAACAGCTTCAAGTGCCTGGTGTATTTGATCGGCGGATGCGTTCATCTCATGTTGAATTGATAGTTACCACTAGTTTATCTAGTAACCCCGCTCTACAGGATGACGGGACTTGCATGCGAAACTCGTGGACATGCAGAGACGATCCTTGCTCAAACTAGGCGCGGCTTCAACGGCATTGATGGCCATCGCGGGTGGGACGCTTGCGCTCGTTCAGCCGGGGTTGGAGCGCGGCGCCCTGACAACTGCAGGCCGTGAGATTTTTCAAGCAGTTGCGCGGGGCGTCCTGGATAAAACCTTGCCTGATGAGTCTGTTGGCAGACAGGTCGCGATGTCCGCGCTTCTGGGTCGAATTGACGCACTGATTGGCGCGTTGCCCGACCATGCTCAAGCCGAGCTGTCACAACTGCTGGCAATCCTGGCGACAGGTGCTGGCCGCCGCGGATTGGCAGGTCTGGCCACCCCCTGGCCGAATGCCAGCGCGCCAGAAGTGCAAACCGCATTGCAGGCGATGCGTTTGTCTGACCTCGCTGTGCGCCAGCAAGCCTATGGCGCAATGCACGACATCACTGCCAGCGCTTATTTTTCAGAGCCCGGCACCTGGGACCTGCTTGGTTACCCTGGCCCCCTCGCGGTTTAAAACGATCAGGTAGCGCACCGATAGCCATGAGCAAACTTCAAGACCCCATCAAAGACGGTTTGGCCCGTGGCTGGAAAGTCATGGGCGGCCCGTTCCCCGCACCGGCCGCGCAAATCGTTTGCGACGTCGCCATCATTGGCAGCGGCGCAGGCGCAGGCATCACCGCTGAGCTGCTTACCAAAGCCGGCTTGTCAGTGGTGATCGTTGAAGAAGGTCCTTTAAAAAGCAGCACTGACTTTAACCAGCGAGAGTCTGAAGCTTACCCACAGCTTTACCAGGAAAGCGCTGCCCGAAAGACCGAAGACAAGGCCATCAACATCTTGCAGGGCCGCTGCGTGGGCGGATCCACCACCGTCAACTGGACCTCGTCTTTTCGCACACCCGCCAGCACGCTGAAGTTCTGGCAAGACAATTTTGGCCTGAAAGACTTCAGTGTTGACGCGATGTCGCCTTACTTTGAGCAAGCCGAAAGGCGCTTGAACATCGGCCCTTGGCTTACCCCGCCAAACGAAAACAACGACCTTTTGCGACGCGGCGCAGCCAAACTGGGCATTCCGGCGCAAGCCATAGCGCGCAACGTCAAGGGTTGCTGGAACCTGGGTTCTTGCGGCATGGGTTGCCCCACCAACGCCAAACAGTCCATGCTGGTCACCACAATCCCTGCAGCACTGGACAAAGGCGCGCAACTTCTGGTCGATACACGGGCCGACCGTTTTGAGCTGGCCAATGGTCGTGTTACCGCCCTTTTGTGCTCTTTTAAGGTACAAAATACGGCTGCAGGCCAACAAATACGGGCGCGAGCAGCTACTAAAATAGTAGCAAATCACTATGTGCTGGCCGGCGGCGCCATCAACTCGCCTGCCGTGTTGCTGCGCTCTGGTGCGCCTGATCCACATGGCACGCTGGGTAAACGCACCTTTTTGCATCCGGTAGTTATGTCGTCTGGCGTGTTTGAGCAAAAAGTACAAGCCTGGGCAGGTGCGCCGCAAACCATTTATACCGACCACTTTCTTGAAACCCAGGCGATTGACGGGCCGATTGGCTACAAGCTGGAAGCGCCTCCGCTGCACCCAATCATCTTTGCCTCCACTGTGCCAGGCATGGGACAAAGCCAACACGATTTGCTCAAGGCCTTTCCGTACAACCACACACTGCTTGCGCTGATGCGGGATGGATTTCACGACCAGTCGCGCGGCGGCAGCGTCAAACTGCGCAGTGATGACTCTGCGGTACTTGACTACCCCCTGACGGATTACGTGATGGACGGCGCAAGGCGCGCCCTGCTGTCGATGATGGAAATCCAGTTTGCTGCGGGCGCCACAAAAGTGCTGCCGCTGCACGAAATGGCCACAACGTACACCACCTGGAACCAGGCAAAAGACGCCGTCAATGCCCTGCCCATGAAACCCATGCTCACCAAGCTGGTCAGTGCCCACGTGATGGGTGGTTGCGGCATGGCCGGGCTGGAAAAGCGAGGCGTTACTCGGCCAGACGGCGTGCATTGGCAGCTTGAAAATTTGTCAATCCATGACGGCTCCCTGTTCCCGACCAGCATTGGCGCGAACCCGCAGTTGCCGGTGTACGGCGTGGTCAACCGCCTGGCACAGGGCCTGGCTAAAAGGCTAACCCGCTCAGAGGTTAAATTAGCCTGATTTCATTTTTTCAGGCCAATTTTTTAGATCTCGCAATGCTGGCAAGACTGCAACAACTCATCACCTTCAGTTTGCTGGCAACCAGTTTGGGCTGGCTGGCCTGGTTTTACACCAGCACGCCCTGGCTGGCGGTTTTGGGTTGCCTGCTGATCGTGCTGGGCTACATCGGCTGTTTGGCCATTGAGTTTTTATTGCTCCGGCACATCAACAAAACTGACCCCGCGCCGCTGGCCACGCCCGCTGAATTGATGCAGGCCTGGCTGGGCGAAACATTGGTAGCGCCGCGCATTTTTTGCTGGCGCCAGCCGTTCCGCCATGGCGCGATCGCTGACAACCTTGCCCCCGGCAGCGTCGAAAAAGGCCGGCGCGGTGTGGTGTTCATTCACGGGTTTTTTTGCAATCGGGGTTTCTGGAATCCCTGGCTCAAACGTTTGCAAGGCAACGGCCATGCGTTTGTGGCGCTCAGCCTGGAGCCCGTGTTCGGCTCCATCGACGACTACACCCCGCAGATCGAAGCCGCTGTTCAACGCGTCACCCAGGCCACCGGCTTGCCGCCTTTGCTCGTTTGTCACTCGATGGGTGGGCTGGCTGCGCGTGCCTGGCTGCAAACCATGCGCGCTGATGGCGCGGTACACCACATCGTGACGATAGGCACACCGCACCAGGGGACCTGGCTGGCGCGTTTTAGCCGCAGCCTGAATGGCCGGCAAATGCGCCTGGCATCCGACTGGCAAGCCCAGCTTGACATTGGTATGCCCGCTGGCCGCCGTGCGCTGTTTACCTGCTGGTACTCCAGTAGCGACAACATTGTTTTTCCGACGACCAGCGCCACTTTGCCTGGCGCTGACAACCGCCTGATCCGCGGAAAAGCACACGTTCAAATGGCCTTCGCACCACAGCTTGTCGAGGCGACATTGGCCAAGCTGCAAACAGGTGTAAAACAGGCAGGAAACAAGGGTTGTCTACCGTAAGATCTGCACACTTATGAAAATGCTGTGCCAAATGAGACTGCCATGCCTTTGATCGTCGTCATGGATGATGACGCTGGCACCCGCATGCTGGTCAGCCAGGTGTTAAAAAAAGACGGCTATGACGTGCTGGCCGCTGACAACGGCATCAAAGGCCTGGCGCTGATTCGTGAGCACAAGCCGGACCTGGTCGTCAGCGACGTGCAAATGCCCGAGATGGACGGCTTTCAGGTGCTGGAAAGCGTTCGCGCCGACAGCAGTCTGGCCGCCACGCCTATAATTTTGCTGACCTCACTAGCCGAGCGTGGCCATATGCGCCAAGGCATGGCCACCGGCGCAGACGATTACCTGACCAAACCCTTCACCCCGCAAGAATTGCGCGATGCAGTCAACGCGCAACTCAACAAGCTGGTGCGCTCTGATGTCCTTCGTGCCATGGCGGTTGACTCGGCAGTGATGGCCGCGCTCAGCGAGCAACACGAGAAAATTAGCCAGTTGTATGAAGACCGACTGGCCAGTTCCTTGGCCAAGCAGTGGCCCGACGGCGGACTGGTTCAAGACAGCCAAAAGTTTGCCAATACAACCGTGCTGTTTGCTGAAATCAGCCAATATGGCCAGTGGGCACAGCGCCTGTCCAGCGCTGAGCTGGGCGACTTGATCCGGCATTTTTATGGTGCTACGGGCGACACGGTGCATTTGTTTGGCGCGCATTACATGCAATTTGTCGGGGACGGCATGCTGTGTGTTTTTGTGGATACGGGCGATACGCTATCGGTCAACCATGGCCTGCGTGCTGTGCGTGCCGCGCTGGGGCTCAAAGACGCCTCACGCCGGGTCACTGGTTTTGCGCAGCAGCAATTTGCTGGCCGCAACTTGCCGCTGTTTGCACTGAATGTGGCGCTGCACAGCGGGCCAGTGGCGTTTGCACGATTGGAAGGTTTGTCTGGCGGGCGCGCGCAAACCGCACCGGTTGGCGACACCGTGGCAGCCACATTGCGAATGTTTCAGGGTCAGCCGGCTATCGATTGGGCGCTCGCCGCCAGCGTGCAAACCGCTCGGCTCGTCACGGGTGCGGTGCGTACCGACCGCCGTGCGCTGGTCAAAGTATCAGGGCGCGCGAATCCCATTGACGTGGTTGAAATCACGGGTTTGGTCTAGTCGTCGTGGCAGCCGCATCAGATGTAGTACCTGCCCAGCGCGAGCCGGGAGCCTGGGCAATGCGCACTTTATTAACGCTCAGTTTTCTGCTGTTTGCAGTGGTGCCCGCCGCCATCGTGGGCTGGACCATGCATCAAAGCAATTTGCAGACGGTGGATGCCTTTGCTCGCAAAGTGATTGGCGACGTTGCCCAGCGGGTACAAACCGGAACGCAGGAGCACATGGGGCAAGCGCACACCATTTTTAACGCCCTGCTGCCAGAAAACCCCACACCGCAGCAAGCCGCCAGAGCGCTAGAGCTGCTTGAAATCCCTCTACAGTTTGAATCACTGGCCTTCGCATTAACCCGCATGACCCCTAACGTCACCTATTTGTTTTTTGGGACTGCCAAGGGAGCCTTTTTGGGCGTCAGGCCTGCCGCAGAAAACGCATTTACCCAGACCAGAGTTGGCGTACAAATACCACCCGAGCCAGGACGGCGCTATTTTTCAGCCACCCAACCTGGCGATCGTCGCCAAACTTTGCCCGGTGAAGATGCTGCGTACGACGCACGCACCCGGCCCTGGTATAAAGCCGCTGAACAAGCGCGTGGCCGCACCTTTACGCAAATCTACCCCGCCAGTTCCATCCGGCAACTGGTCATCACCTTGGTGCAACCGGTATTCAGCCCAGAGGGACAGACAGCAGGCGTATTTGCCATTGACTTGTACCTGCAGCGCCTGTCCACCTTATTGCAAACCCAAAAAATAAGCGCCAACGGCATTGCTTTTATCGTTGATCAAGACGGCTACATGGTGGCCAGCTCGACTGGCGACACGCTTTTTAGCGAGCGTGGTGGTTCCCTGGTGCGCCACAAGCCCGACCACAGCCTGAACACCGTCGTGCAGCGGGCTTACCAGCAGGTGTTGCCAGTGCTAGGCACCACCAAAGAATCGACTGTGCAGCGGCAATCTTTTGACAGTCGTTCTGGCGGTGGTGAAAACGCTTTGGTCGTTACCATGCGGCCTTTTGGCGAGTCTGAGGGGCTTCGCTGGAGCCTGGTGGTGGCCGCGCCAGAGAGCGACTTCACCGGCGATGTGCGTGTGGCCATCAAGTCTGCGTTGCTCGTCATGCTCGGGGTGTTGCTGCTGGGCGCGGTACTGGCCACCCTGTTTGCACGGCGCTTTAGCCGGCGCTTTACAGGATTGATGCAAGCCGCTGTGCAACTGGGCCGGGGCGAGGTGCCAGGCGTGCAGGTTGGGGCAAAAATAGCCGAAGTGCGGGCGCTGTCTCGCGTTATGCGCACCAGTGGCGAAGAAATTGTGCGCAACCGCCTGGAGATATTGCAGCAAACCGCTGCCTTGGTTGACGCCAATGATCATCTCGAAGCGCGTGTGGCCAGCCGCACCACCGAGCTGCACGCCTCGCGCGAAGAGGCGTTGGCCGCTGCGCGCGCCAAAGCTTCATTTTTGGCCACCATGAGCCACGAAATTCGCACCCCGTTAAATGGCGTGGTGGGCATGACCATGCTGCTGGCTGACACACCGCTGAACACCGAGCAGCGCGACTATGTACACACCATGCGCGTGTCCAGCGACCAGCTGCTAGGCGTCATCAATGACATTCTGGATTTCTCAAAAATCGAGTCTGGCAAGCTTGAGCTGGAAAGTGAGCCTTTGAACTTGCAGGCCACGATCGAAGAAGCCTGCGACATGGCCGCCCCGCGCGCCCGTGAAAAAGGTCTTGAGCTGCTGGCTGACCTGGACGCCGACGTGCCCGAGTGGGTCAGCGGCGACGTGACGCGGCTGCGCCAGGTGCTGCTGAACTTCATCAACAATGCCATTAAATTTACCGAGCATGGCCAAGTGGTGGTGAGCGCGCACATGCGCAAGGACTGTGACGCGGACTTGTCAACGGGGTCCGGCGTGCTGGAGTTTCGGGTCAAAGACTCGGGCATTGGCATCCCGTTAGACCGGCAATCGGCGTTGTTTCAGTCGTTCACCCAAGTCGATGCGTCGACCACGCGCAAATACGGCGGCACCGGGTTGGGGCTGGCGATTTGCAAGCGCCTGGCGCACATCATGGGCGGTGAAGTGGGTGTCCAGTCCGCGCCTGGCCATGGATCAACGTTTTGGTTCACCGCCCGCTTGAGTCCTGCGCCCACGCCCGACCTGGCCCATACGCGTGAGCTTGAAACCGCTAGCCTGGCAGGCCAGTTGGCGCTGGTGGTGGACGACACCGAATTGAACCTGCGTATCCTGGACAAGCAGCTCAAGCGCTGGGGCATGCGCACGGTGGCGTTTGAGCGTGCTCAACCCGCTTTGGACTGGCTGAAAAACAACAAACCTGATGTCGTCATCACCGACATGCACATGCCCGAGATGGACGGCCAGACGTTTGCCCAAGGCATCAGGGCATGCATGCCAGACGCACATGTGGTGCTGCTCACGTCCGGCGTGATGCCCACAGGTGCCCAGGCCAAGGTGTTTGATGCGCGGTTGCTCAAGCCGTATCGTCAGTCGCAGTTGTTCAATGCGCTGAGCCGCATCTCGTCACTGCACGCCGCACCTGCTGCGCAGCGCGAAGTGGTGCAATTGCACAAGCGGATTTTGGTTGCAGACGACAACGCCATCAACCTCAAAGTGGCCTTGGCCATGTTGGCAAAATTGGGCTACATGGCCGCCACTGCCGTCAATGGGCGGGAGGCGGCAAACCTGGTCAACCAGTCGCTGTCGCGCCAGGCCGGCGCTGTGCCTTTTGCTGCGGTGTTGATGGACGCCAACATGCCGGTGATGGACGGGTTCGACTCGGCGCGGTTGATTTTGTCAACGCATGGCAAAGCATCGCCGCCCATTGTTGCGCTGACCGCATCGGTGCTTGAAGAAGACCGCCAACGATGCTTTGACGCGGGCATGCTGGGATTTCTTGCCAAGCCGCTGCGCATCGACGAGCTGGCTGAAGCGCTGGCGCGTTACGCAGGCGATGCAGAAAATGCTATCAATAAAGAAGCTGTTCGCCCACATAAACACGCGTCTGCAGTCCTAAATGACGCCCGAAATCAGCCCGTTTTGATGGACTGGAGCCGCCTGGAGCAATTCAAAGAGTTCGACGACAACGCGCTAACCATGACGCGCGACATCATCAGCTTGTTCATCAGCGATGTGCCGCCCCGTGCCAATGCTCTGCGCGCCGCGCTGCAAAGCAGCAGCAGCCCCGAGCTGTCACAAGCGGCGCATGCGCTGAAAGGTGCAGCGTCCAACGTGGGCGCGATGGCATTGAGTGATGCCTGCTCTGTGCTAGAGCAGGCCTGCCTGCAAGGCCTGTGGCCACCTGCTGCTGCCGACCAGGTCAACAAGGCGCTAGGCCTGTGTGAACCGACTGTGGCTGAATTACAGCGTTGGTTGAAAAGCGGTGATTCAAAACCCTGATCCTTGGTTGCCAGCTACGGCAGCATGTTTAGCCGCGCATACAGCGGCGTAAAGTCCGGCGCAGTCAGGTCGAACAGCTGCTGAAAACTGTCGATCACAAAGTAGGTTTGCTGGTAGGCGTCAATGTTGTAGCGAGTGCGCATGCAGCGCAGCACATCGAGCGCAATTCGCTGTGGCTCAGCGCTTTTTATAGCGTGTACCAGCTCGCCGGATGAGCTCAAAATGCCTGCGCCGTAAGCTCTTAAACCGTCTGCTTGTTGCATGAGGCCAAACTCAATCGTGTACCAATACAGCCGCGCCAACTGCTCGCACGCGCCCAAGCCATGCGCCTTCAGCCCGCCTGCACCATAGGCCTGCATGTGGTCCGCAAACACCGGGTCAAACAGCAGCGGCACATGGCCAAACAGGTCGTGAAAAATATCGGGCTCAACGATGTAGTCAAACTCTTCGGGTTTGCGAATCCAGTCCGTCACCGGGAACTGGCGATTGGCCAGCAGCGTGAAAAACGGCACCTCGGGTATCAGCCCCGGCACGGCCACCAAGCGCCAGCCAGTGGCTTTCGTTAGCCGTTCATTAATGTCGTCAAAACGCGGAATGCGGTCAATCGCGCCCAAGCTCGGCAGTGCGGCAATGAACTCGTCGCACGCCAAGCCAGGCAGCAGCTTGCACTGCCGTTCATACAAGCGCCGGTACGTGTTGTGGTCCGCTTCGGTGTAGGCCGCGTAGTTTTGCGGGCAGGTGTAGTCAAGAGCGACCTGCCCGCCGCGTGAATAGTCACCGCGCGGTGGGCGGGTGCTACCGCCATAAACAACAGGTAACGCGACAGAATCAGTGGCCATGGGTTGTTACGCTTTTAGAGCGCCTCTGCGGATTTGGTCCAGCTCAATCGACTCAAACAGCGCCTTGAAATTGCCCTCGCCAAAACCATCATCGCCCTTGCGCTGAATGAATTCAAAAAAGATCGGCCCCAATTGATTTTCACTAAAAATTTGCAGCAGCAGCGCGCCTTTTTTGCCGTCGACCAGCACTTGGCGCTTGTGCAGTTCAGCTACGTTTTCGCCGTGACCGGGTATGCGTTTGTCAATCAACTCGTAGTAGGTGTCAATCGTGTCGAGTAGCTTCACGCCCTTGCTGCGCATCATGTCAACCGTGGCCAGCAAGTCACCGCTGCCCATAGCGATGTGCTGAATGCCTTCGCCGTGGTATTTGTCCAGGTATTCTTGAATTTGCCCGGCTTTCTCGTTGCCCTCTTCATTGATGGGAATGCGGATTTTGCCGCACGGGCTGGTCATGGCCTTGCTTTTCACGCCCGTCACCTGGCCTTCAATGTCAAAGTAACGCACTTCGCGAAAGTTAAACAGCCGTTCGTAAAAGCCCGCCCATTCGTCCATGCGGCCACGGTGCACGTTATGGGTTAAGTGGTCGATGTACGTAAGGCCGTGTCCGGCTGGGTTTAATGAATCTGCGCTCACACCTTCAAGCGGTTCAAAGTCCACGTCGTAAAAACCAATGTTGCCGATGTCGCCTGCCTGCGGTACCGCACCATTGCGCACCTTACCTCTCCATTTGTCAATAAAGTAAATGATCGAATCGCCAATGCCTTTGATAGCCGGAATGTTCAACTGACCTGGCCCGGCCGTGTCGGCGTAACCCCAAGCGCCTAGTGAAATAGCGCGTTCATACGCCGCTTTGGCGTCTTGCACCCTAAAAGCAATCGCGCAAACGCTGGGCCCGTGCTGGCGCGCAAAGCGCTGGGCGAACGAGTCAGGCTCGGCGTTGATGATGAAGTTGATGCCGCCTTGGCGGTACAGCAGCACGTTTTTGTGGCGGTGCCTGGCAATCGGCGTGAAGCCCATGCGCTCAAACACCGCACCCATGGCCTCTGGGTCAGGCGCGGCATATTCAATGAATTCAAAACCATCGGTGCCCATGGGGTTGGGCCAGGCCGCGCCAGATTCAAAGGACAGGGGTGCATTCATGTGAGTCTCCAGAGTAATGGATTGACTTTAACGGCGCATGTGAGCAGTTTTCATGCAACTTACAGCTTGAATTTGTTTAAAACGCACTATTCCTGCAAAATACCAGACATGGAAACATTGGACAAGCTTGATCGTCACATTTTGCGCAGTTTGCAGCTCGACGGCCGCGCCACCTACGACCAGTTGGCCGAGCAGGTCAGTCTGTCGCCCAGTGCGGTGCTGCGGCGCGTCAAACGGCTTGAAGAGTCTGATGTGATTGACCGCTACGTGGCCCTCGTCAAGCCAGAAAAAGTCGGCCTGAGCCTGACGGCGCACCTGAATGTGCGGCTGGAAAAGCATACCGAGAGCCACAAGCGCAACCCGATGGACGTCTTTCGCGCCAGCGTGCAGGCCTGGCCCGAGGTCGTGGAATGCGTGGCGCTGACGGGCGAGATGGACTATTTTTTGCGCGTGGTAGTGCAAGACATGGCGCATTACAGCCGCTTTGTGATGGACACACTCCTCAAACACCCCAGCGTGCAAGACTGCAAGACCAGCTTTGTGCTGGACAGGGTAAAGGCGACGACGGCTGTGCCAGTTTAGTTCGATATGCTCCTGTTTTAATAGCTGCTTGCACCTGAATCCATTGGGTTAAAGGCTTAAATGACCCTCAAAATGGCCGTTTTTTAGCCCTGTTTCGGCATAAATTGGCCTCAAATTCGGTCAAGCTCCCTATTCAGCCCGGTTCTAGGGGATTTAAAAGCCCTTTGAGGTAGCAATTCTAGGGAAAACCCTTATATTGTCTGTATGGTTAAACCTGGACTATTGTTAAAAGCCTCACTGGGCGCAGGCATGGAATTTTTTCGCCCACCTGCGCAGGAGATCACACGCCATGACGAATTGCCTTCCGTCTCCATTTATGCCGCCCCCGTGATGGTGCCGATTCGCTCCATCGGCCCCAGCCACGGCGAGCGCATTGCCGCGCACCTGCTGGCGCTTGAGCCGCACGACCGCTATTTGCGCTTTGGCTATGCCGCCAACGATGAGCAGGTCAGGCGCTACGTGGCAGGCCTTAATTTTGAGCGTGATGAAATCTTCGGCATCTATAACCGCAAGCTGGAACTGATTGCCATGGCGCATCTGGCCTATTCGACCGATGCTAAATTGAGCAGCTGTGCCGAGTTTGGTGTGTCGGTGCTCAAAACAGCACGTGGCCGCGGTTATGGCTCGCGGCTGTTTGACCGGGCCGTCATGCACGCGCGCAACGACGGCGTGGACATGATGTTTATCCACGCCCTGAGCGAGAACACTGCGATGCTAAATATTGCCCGCAAGGCCGGGGCGACGATTGAGCGTGACGGCAGTGAGAGCGAGGCCTATCTAATGCTGCCGCCCGCTGACCTCGATTCACGCGTGACCGAGATGGTGGAGGAGAAAATAGCCCAGACCGATTACCGCTTGAAAGTGCAAGCCAAGCAGTTTTGGCGGTTTTTGGCGGTTGTGCAGGACATCCGGCGTGGTGTCAGGGGCGCTAGAGACAAATCTGCAACCTAGACCGGCAGGCCAGCGCAGTCAAAGAACTGCGCTATCCTTGCACGCTTAGCAACTACCGAACACACTGTGTCCGACAACCCCCCCAGTCGATCTCAAGCGCGAGAGATCAAACACGAAACAAAATACGAAGACAAACGCGGCTTTTTGCAAAAGCTGGCCGAAATGCTTCACCCCGGGCCCGACTCGAAAGACGAGCTGATTGAAACGCTGGTCGAGGCACAAGACAACGACGTCATTGGTGCGCAAAGCCGCGAAATGCTGGAAGGCGTGATCCGCATGGCCGACATGACGGCCGGCGACGTGATGGTGGCCGCACCGCGCATGGATCTGGTCAACATTGATGCCCCGTTTGACGAGCTGCTGCACCTGATCATCGACACCGCGCACTCGCGCTTTCCGGTGTATGAGGGCGAAAAAGAAAACATCATCGGCATTTTGATGGCCAAGGACTTGCTGAAATTGCAGCGCGCGCCCGAGCTCAATATCAAGGCCCTGCTGCGCCCCGCCGTGTTTGTGCCTGAGAGCAAGGGCCTGAACGATTTGCTGCGCGAATTTAGAGGCAACCGCAACCATTTGGCGATTGTGATTGACGAGTTTGGCCGCACCGCCGGGCTCATCACGATTGAAGATGTGCTCGAGCAAATCGTCGGCGAGATTGAAGACGAGTTTGACATTGCCGAGGACGACGGCGATATTTTTGGCCTGCCTGACCGCAGCTTTCGCATCAAGGGAGACACCTCGATTGAGCGCGTCAGCGAAGCGTTTGGCGTGGCCCTGAGCGATGCTGACTTTGACACCATAGGCGGACTGGTGGCACACCGCATGGGCCATGTGCCCAAGCGTGGTGAAGGCTTTGCTCTAAGCGGCCTGCAATTTACCGTGCTGCACACCAAGGGCGGCGCGGTCAAGTGGTTCAAGGTTGCGCCCGTGGGTGTGCAAACCAGCCTTGATTTGACGTGATCGGTTTTATGGGCTGGCGGCCATTTGCTCTTATTTTTATAGCTGCTTGCGCCCATGCTTACTCGATCGCGTGGCCTTTTTCCCTTGGTTTGACGCCAGGCCAGCCGGTTTGGTGGCTGCAAATTTTCGCGATGACCGTTTTGGCGTGGCAACTGGACCAAGCCAAAACCAAACGCCAGGGCGCGTGGGTAGGTTGGCTGTTTGCCTGCGTCATGCAGGTGGCCACCTGGTGGTGGCTGTTCATTTCGCTGCACACCTACGGCGGCCTGGCCGCGCCGCTGGCGGTGGTTGCCATTGTGGGATTGGCGGCTTTCCTGGCGCTTTACTACGCTGCGGCTTGCGCGCTGTTTGTGGCTGTAGCCCCCGTTCATCGGGCGGGACGCGCTATGCTTTTTGCAGCGCTGTGGTTGCTGGCTGAGCTGGGCCGGGTGGCGCTGTTCACTGGGTTCCCTTGGGGTGAGGGCGGTTATGCGCAGCTGGATGGGCCATTCGCTGGTCTCGCAGCGTTGGTGGGCGTGCATGGGTTGACATTTGCGAGCGCTCTGCTCGCCGCAGGCCTTGCAAGTTTTTCAGCGAAGCCGCGTTGGTTGACTGGAGGAATCGTGACATTGAGTGCAGCGTCGGCGGCAATCGCCAGCTTTGCCTTGCAATTGGACGGCGCGGGCAAGTCAGGCGTTTCAAACGGGCCACAAGCGCCGTTAACGGTCACTCTCCTGCAAGGCAACATCGCGCAAGACGAAAAGTTTCAACCCAGCGGCGGCATACCCGACGCGCTCGCCTGGTACCAGTCGCAACTTCTCGCAGCCACCACATCCCTCGTCGTCACGCCTGAAACCGCCATTCCGCTGCTGCCCAGCCAGCTGCCAGAAGGTTACCTGCAAGTGTTGGTCAACCGGTTCATGAAACCCCCGCCCGAATCTTCCGGCGCGTCGCAAACTGCCGCCCTGATAGGCATCCCCCTGGGTAACAGCCAGCAGGGTTATACCAACTCCGTCATAGCGCTTAAACCTTCATCACAGCCGTCTGATTCAAAAACAATTTACCAGTACGACAAGCACCACCTGGTGCCGTTTGGTGAGTTCGTGCACCCGTTGTTTAAATGGTTTTTAAGCATCGTCAATATCCCGTTGTCAGACTTCAACAGCGGCTCCGTCAGCCAGCCGTCGTTTGACTGGCAGGGACAGCGCATCGCGCCGAATATTTGCTATGAAGACTTGTTTGGCGAAGAACTTGCCGCCCGGTTTATCGATCCGCAGGCAGCGCCCACCATCATGGTCAACATCAGCAACATCGGCTGGTTTGGCAACACCATCGCCATTGATCAGCACCTGAACATCTCGCGCATGCGCAGCATTGAGCTTGAACGGCCCATGCTGCGCGCCACCAACACCGGTGCCACCGTCATCATTGACCACACAGGCCGCGTCACCCATGCGCTGCCCCGGCACACACGCGGCGTGCTGGTGGGCCGCGTTGAGGGCCGCAGCGGCATCACGCCGTACGCCTGGTGGGCGGCACGCTTGGGCTTGTGGCCGTGGTGGTGCCTTGTTGTTGCTATTTTATTAATAGCTGGTAGCGCCCGTATCTATTGGGCTAAAGGCCGATTTGATAGGTGAAACAGCCGTTTCTATACAAAAATGCATATAAAATAATGCATGGTGGTTCTGGAAATTTAGATTTTCGGGATGAAGTGCAAGGCGCCCGGAGCGCAGGGCACCGGAATGCACTTATGTGCATAAGGATTTCGAGCACCGCCGAATGCCACCTGTTCGCTAGTGCTCAGTGCAGCAATTGGCCCAAAAATTGAATTTACAGAAGTACCCTGAATGCTAAGTTTTCAAGACATCATCCTCACCCTGCAAAGCTATTGGGCCAAACAAGGCTGCGCTTTACTGCAACCGTACGACATGGAAGTCGGCGCGGGTACATCGCACACCGCCACCTTTCTGCGCGCTCTCGGCCCTGAGCCGTGGAAGGCTGCCTACGTGCAGCCCAGCCGCCGCCCCAAAGACGGCCGCTACGGCGAAAACCCCAACCGCCTGCAACATTACTACCAGTACCAGGTCGTGCTCAAACCGGCACCCGCCAACATTTTGGAGCTGTATTTGGGCAGCCTTGAAGCGTTGGGGTTCGATTTGAAGCAAAACGACATCCGCTTCGTCGAAGACGACTGGGAAAACCCAACCTTGGGCGCGTGGGGCTTGGGCTGGGAGGTCTGGCTTAACGGCATGGAAGTCACCCAGTTCACCTACTTTCAGCAGGTCGGCGGTATTGACTGCAAACCCATCACCGGCGAGATCACCTACGGCCTGGAGCGCTTGGCAATGTATCTGCAAGGGGTGGACAACGTTTACAACCTCAAGTGGACGGAAGGACTCAGTTATGGTGACGTGTACAAGCAAAACGAAGTTGAGCAATCGACTTACAACTTCGAGCATTCAGATGCCGACTTCCTCTTCACCGCCTTCGCCGCACACGAAAAGCAGGCCAAGCATTTGATTGAAGCGCAACTCGCATTGCCCGCTTACGAGCAGGTTTTAAAAGCTGCGCACAGCTTTAATTTGCTGGACGCACGCGGCGCGATCAGCGTCACAGAACGCGCCGCCTATATTGGCCGCATCCGCAATCTGGCGCGCAGTGTGGCGCAAAGCTATTTTGAGAGCCGCGAACGCCTTGGCTTTCCGATGGCACCGCGCGAGTGGGTGGAGCAGATGACGAAGAAGGCCGCATAACGATGGCAACAAAGAACCTGTTGGTCGAACTGTTTGCAGAAGAGCTGCCGCCCAAGGCTTTGAGAAAGCTGGGTGATGCGTTTGCTGGTGTGCTTTTTGAAGTGCTCAAAGCGCAGGGGCTGACGACCGCCGAATCTGCTTTGACCTCGTTCGCATCCCCGCGACGATTGGCCGCGCATGTGACGTATGTTGCAGCGCATGCCGCAGACAAAGCCGTGTCGCAAAAGCTGATGCCGGTGGCTGTGGGGCTAGATGCGGCTGGCAACGCCACGCCTGCACTGCTCAAAAAACTCGCAGCGCTCGGGGCTGATGCTTCAAGCGTTGCAGATTTAAAGCGCGCACCTGACGGCAAGACCGAAGCGCTGTTTTATGACAGCCTTGTCAAGGGCGCCACGCTGGCGGAAGGCCTGCAAAAAGCATTGCTCGAAGCCATTGCCAAGCTGCCGATTCCCAAAGTCATGACCTACCAATTGGCCGATGGCTGGAGCGACGTGAAGTTTGTGCGGCCTGCGCATGGGCTGGTCGCTTTGCATGGTGCGGACGTGGTGGCGATTGAGGCGCTGGGCTTGAAGGCTGGCAACACCACGCACGGCCACCGCTTTGAAGCATTGCTTGACCCGGTAGTTCTGCATCATGCAGACAGCTACGCCGAAACTCTGGCGAAAGACGGCGCCGTGATTGCCAGCTTTGCAGAGCGACGCGCTGAGATTGTTCGTCAACTGGCAGCAGCGGCTACCAAAATCGGGGGTGGCGTGACGGCGATTGACGACGATGCACTGCTAGATGAAGTCACCGCGCTGGTCGAGCGGCCGAATGTAGTGGTCTGCGAGTTTGAAAAAGAATTTCTGGACGTGCCGCAAGAGTGTTTGATTCTGACCATGAAGGCGAACCAAAAGTACTTTCCGTTGTTAGACGCACGCGAAAAGCTGACCAACAAGTTTTTGGTCGTCAGCAACATCAGCCCAACCGATGCCAGTTTTGTGATCGGCGGGAACGAGCGCGTGGTACGTCCGCGCCTGGCCGATGCCAAGTTCTTTTTTGACCAAGACCGCAAAAAGACTTTGCAATCGCGGGTCGAGGGCTTGGGCAAGGTCGTTTATCACAACAAGCTGGGCTCGCAAGGCGAACGCGTTGAGCGTGTACGGGCGATTGCCCGGGCGATTGGCCAACAACTAGGCGGCGATATTCTTGCTGCCAAGGCCGACCAGGCCGCGCAATTGGCCAAGACCGACTTGGTGACTGACATGGTGGGTGAATTCCCCGAGCTGCAAGGCATCATGGGTCGCTATTACGCGCTGAACGATGGCTTGAGCGCGGATGTAGCCGACGCGATTGAAGACCACTACAAGCCGCGTTTTGCGGGCGACGAATTGCCGCGCAATGACGTTGGCGTGGTTGTGGCGCTGGCGGACAAGCTGGAAACGCTGGTGGGTATGTTTGGGATTGGCAATTTGCCGACCGGTGACAAAGATCCGTTTGCTTTGCGTCGGCATGCGTTGGGTGTTGTTCGGATGTTGGTAAACAAAAAAATTTCTATCGATTTGCTCGGTCTGATTAATATCGCAGTCGGAATTCGGGGACATGTTGTTTGGCCCGACGCTGCTGAGCAGCCGAACCCCGTCGCCATATTGGAGTTAATGAATTTTATTTATGAGCGATTTTCAGGTTCTCTACGCGACCAGAGTTACAGCGCTCAAGAAATCGATGCGGTAATCATCCAAAAGCCGCAGCGTCTGAATGAAGTTCCCAAACGGCTGGCCGCAGTCCGCAGTTTTGCAGCCCTTGCAGAAGCCCCTGCCCTCGCAGCCGCCAACAAACGCATCAGCAACATCCTGAAAAAAGCTGAAGGTGTGCAGGCGACTGTAAATGAATCACTGCTGACTGAAACCGCAGAAATCGCGCTGCACAAAGCCATGAGCGACATCGTTCCCAAAGCTAACGCCCAGTTTGAAGCAGGCGACTACACCGCATCCCTGCAAACACTGGCGGCACTGCGTGCACCCGTCGATGACTTTTTCAACGGCGTGATGGTTAATGCCGAGCAACTGGACCTGCGACTGAACCGCCTCGGTCTGCTGGCCACGCTACACACCGCTATGAACCGCGTGGCCGACTTGTCAAAACTGGCCAGCTAGGCAGGGTACAAATATGAAACTCGTCATCCTAGACCGCGACGGCACCATCAATTCTGACAGTGATGACTATGTCAAAACGCCCGAAGAATGGCAGCCGCTGCCCGGTGCGCTGGAGGCGATTGCACGGCTGAACCATGCGGGCTGGCATGTGGTGATTGCGTCCAACCAGTCTGGCCTGGGGCGGGGCCTGTTTGATGTGGCGTCACTCAATGCCATGCATGCCAAGATGCACAAAATGCTGGCGGCTGTGGGCGGCAGGGTCGATGCGGTGTTTTATTGCCCGCACAGCCCTGAAGAGCAGTGCAATTGCCGCAAACCGCTGCCGGGTTTGTTTGAGCAAATCGGCAGCCGCTTTGGTGTGCCGCTCAAAGGCGTGCCAACGGCGGGCGACACGGTACGTGACTTGCAGGCTGGCAGCAGCGCTGGCTGCGAGCCGCACCTGGTTTTAACGGGCAAGTCAGAGCAGTACCGCCATGGTGGTCAGCCCGATGGTTTGCCAGTCGGCACGCTTTTTCATACCGATTTATCGGCGTTTGTTGACTTTATTCTTCAGCGCGCCACCCCCACCAACCAGACTGTTCACAACTGATATGCGCCTGCTTCGATCAATCCTTCATATGCTGTGGATGGCCATCACGGTTATCCCCTGGGGGCTGGCGGTGCTGGTCTTTTCTCTGGTGGGCACCAGCAACCAGATTTACTGGATGTGCGCGGGCTGGCTGCGGCTGGCGGTCACCGGTGGCACGGTTATTTTGGGCATCAAGAACCGCGTGACGGGCATGGAGAATTTGCCCAGCACCGAGCTGGGCAGTTGCGTGCTGCTGGTCAAGCACCAAAGCACCTGGGAAACGTTTTCAATGGTCACGTTGATGCCGCACAGATCGGAAGAGCATCGTGGTAGGGAAAGAG
>JANYED010000292.1 GCA_025363315.1 Polaromonas sp. | reverse complement strand
GGTAGCCATGCGCGGCCATGACCACACCCAATGCGGGGCGGCGGTCCCATTCCAGCTCAACCGTGTCCAGCGCGCCTGATGTAGCCGCCAGCATCACATCGACCAGATCGGTCTTCAGTCGCATCATGATGGGCTGGGTTTCGGGGTCGCCCATGCGGCAATTGAACTCCAGCGTTTTGGGTTTGCCCTGCGCGTCAATCATCAGGCCCGCGTACAAAAACCCGGTAAACGGTATGCCGTCTTTTTCCATGCCCTTGATGGTCGGTAAGACGATCTCGCGCATGGCCCGTGCATGTACATCTGGCGTGACGACTGGTGCGGGCGAGTAAGCACCCATGCCGCCGGTGTTGGGGCCGTTGTCGCCGTCCAGCAATCGTTTGTGGTCTTGGCTGGTGGCCATCACAGCCACGTTTTTACCGTCGCACATCACGATAAAGCTGGCTTCTTCGCCTTGCAAAAATTCTTCAATCACGACACGAGGCACAGGGGCCCCGTCAGCGCCCTCGTTATGCGTAACTCCCAGCACGTTTTGATCAGGTCCAGCGGCCAGCATGAACTCAATCGCCTCATGGGCTTCATGCAGCGTCATGGCTACGACCACGCCCTTGCCAGCGGCCAGGCCGTCGGCCTTGACTACGATCGGTGCGCCTTTTTCATCGACATAAGCGTGGGCAGCTACCGCATCGGTAAAGGTTTCGTACTCAGCCGTCGGTATACCGTGGCGCTTCATGAAAGCTTTTGAAAACGCTTTCGAGCTTTCCAGCTGCGCAGCCGCCTTGGTCGGGCCAAACACCTTGAGACCGTGCGCGCGAAACTCATCGACGATGCCTGCGGCCAATGGTTGCTCGGGGCCCACCACTGTCAGTGCTATTTTTTCTGTAGCTGCCCACACCCGTAACTCAACGATGTCGGTGATATTGATGTTCTTCAGGCGCTTGTCTAGCGCCGTTCCGCCGTTGCCAGGCGCGACATACACCGCCTGCACTTTGGTTGACTGGGCCAGCTTCCAGGCCAAAGCATGTTCACGGCCACCGCCGCCCACCACCAAAACTTTCATCTTGAAACTTTCATTTTGAAACTTTCATACTGGTACTTTCATTCGTCAATTGCGGCGTTATGAAACACGTCTTGTGTATCGTCCAGATCTTCCAGCACATCCAGCAGCTTTTGCATGCGTGCTGCGTCACTGCCAGCCATGTCGATCATGTTGTCAGCCCGCATGGTGACCTCGGCAATCTCTGCCTTAAGGCCCGCCACCTCTAAAGCGTTTTTAACCGCTTCAAATTCGGTGTACCGGGTCAGCACTTCAATCGCGCCATCGTCATGGGTGATCACGTCGTCAGCACCCGCATCAAGAGCCAATTCCATCACGCGGTCTTCAGGGGTACCCGGTGCAAAAATCAATTGCCCGCAGTGCTTGAACTGAAAAGCGACTGAGCCCTCGGTGCCCATGTTGCCGCCGTGTTTTAAAAAAGCGTGCCGCACCTCGGCCACGGTGCGGGTTTTGTTATCGGTCATGCAGTCAATGATGATGGCCGCGCCACCTATGCCATAGCCTTCGTAGCGCACCTCTTCGTACTGCACACCTTCCAGGCTGCCGGTAGCTTTGGCGATGCCGTATTTCACGTTTTCAAGCGGCATATTGGCCGCTTTGCCCTTTTCAATGGCCAGGCGCAGTCGTGGATTGGTAGCCGCGTCACCACCGCCCAGGCGAGCCGCCACCATGATCTCGCGCATCACACGGGTCCAGATGCGCTGGCGTTTTTCGTCCTGCCTGCCCTTGCGATGCTGAATATTCGCCCATTTACTGTGACCTGCCACGATGATCCTTGAATTTTGCGGGTGTTTTGATTTACGCTACTTGCTGTATTTTACTTTTACCCCACAGGACCCTGCATGGCTGAGCCGATATTGATTGCCAAAAACGCCACCACAGTCTGCGAACTACTTCCGGCTTTGGCGAACCGCCATGGCTTGATCACGGGTGCTACGGGAACCGGCAAAACGGTTACGCTGCAAACCCTGGCCGAAAACTTCTCAAAAATCGGCGTGCCGGTGTTTATGGCTGACGTTAAAGGCGACCTGACAGGCATCAGCCAGGCCGGAAAAATTAGCGACAAGATGGCCGGTATTTTGAAAGAACGCGATATCGACTTGCCGCAGTCCAAGGCCTGCCCCGCCACGCTGTGGGACGTGTTTGGGGAACTGGGCCACCCGGTGCGCGCTACCATTTCAGACATGGGTCCGCTGGTGCTTGGCCGCATGCTTAACTTGAATGAAACCCAGGCCGGAGTGCTCAACCTCGTCTTCAAAATTGCCGACGACAACGGCATGCTGCTGCTGGACCTGAAAGACCTGCGCGCCATGTTGCAGTACGTCGGCGACAACGCCAGTGAGTTCACCACCAAATACGGCAACGTCAGCGCCGCCAGCGTGGGTGCCATTCAGCGCGGGCTGCTGCAAATTGAAAGTCAGGGCGCGGACAAATTTTTTGGCGAGCCGATGCTGAACATCAGCGACTTTATGCAAACGACTGATGGCAAAGGTGTCATCAATATCCTGGCTGCCGACAAGCTGATGAACGCACCACGCCTGTACGCCACGTTTTTGCTGTGGATGCTGTCGGAGCTGTTTGAACAATTGCCCGAGGTGGGCGACCTGGAGCAACCCAAGCTGGTGTTCTTTTTTGACGAGGCGCATTTGCTGTTCAATGAAGCGCCCAAGGTGCTAGTTGAGCGCATTGAACTGGTGGTGCGGCTGGTGCGCTCCAAAGGCGTGGGTGTTTATTTCGTCACGCAGAATCCGCTCGACATCCCAGATTCAGTGCTGGCCCAGCTGGGCAACAGGGTGCAGCACGCGCTGCGCGCCTTCACCCCGCGTGACCAAAAAGCCGTCAAGGCCACGGCACAAACCATGCGGCAAAAGCCGGGGCTTGACATTGAAACCGCCATCACCGAGCTGACTGTGGGCGAGGCACTGATCAGCCTGCTGGATGCGAAAGGCAGACCGTGTGAGACCGAACGGGTGTATGTTTTGCCGCCGGGCAGCCAGATTGGCCCGATCACGCCTGAACAACGCGCCGTCTTGCTACAGAATTCTCTGGTGGCAGGCGTGTACGAAAAAACCGTTGACCGCGAATCAGCTTACGAAAAACTGCAAGGCCGCGTTGCCAGCAGCACGGCCACGGCGCAGGCGGCACCGAATGCTGGCGCTGCAGGCCAGACTGAATCGGGCGGCATGCTGGGCGGGTTGAAAGATGTGCTGTTTGGCAGCACCGGCCCGCGCGGCGGCGTACATGATGGCCTGGCGCAAAGCATGGCCAGATCGGCCGTGCGCACCATGGGTTCGACTGTCGGGCGAGAGATCATTCGCGGTGTACTGGGCAGTCTGTTTGGCGGTCGCCGCTGAGCTTAAAAGGAGTTTTTTATGTCGAATGTTCATTTGATCAGCCACCCCCTGGTTCAGCACAAGCTCACGCTGATGCGCCGCAAAGACGCATCCACCAACACCTTTCGCACCCTGCTCAATGAGCTGTCTAGCTTGATGGCTTATGAAGTCACGCGCGACATGCCGCTGCAAGACGTACAAATTGAAACGCCCCTTGAGACCATGACCGGCCAGATGATTGACGGCAAAAAGCTGGT
>JANYED010000285.1 GCA_025363315.1 Polaromonas sp. | reverse complement strand
TGCTGGTTGACCGGACATTGCTGCAGCGCCCGGCGCAACGGTGCTCACGGGCACACTCAGTTCGAGTTTGCTTTGAACGCCTTTGGCGTCTTTAAAAACCAGGGTCAGCGGCACTTTGCTGTCTTTGGCCAGCGGCTGCTTCAGGTCCATGAGCATGACGTGGTAGCCACCCGGCTTGAGCTCAACTGCCTTGCCTGCGGGCAAATCAAGCACGGGCAGCGCGCGCATTTTCATCACGTCGCCTTCCATCTTCATTTCATGCACCTCACCGACCCCCGCGACCGGCGAGGAAACACCGACCAGTGTTGTGCCCTGCCTGGCGATGATTTTCATGAAAGCGCCAGTGCCCTTTTGGCCGGGTACGGTGCTGCGCACCCATGCGTTGCTGACGTCGACGTTGGCCACGGGCGTTTGGGCCAAAACCGTGCTGGCGAACGTGGCTATCGCAGCCAGGGACGTTAATTTGAAAAATGTCATGCGGTACTTTCGGAGTTGATAAAAATTCAGTGTTTGTGTTCAGGCGGCATGGCTGCAGAAGGCGCGACAGACGGAACAAGCGCAACAGGCGCGGTAACTTCTAGCAAGGCAGCCGGTAACGCCAAGCCTTTGGTCGACACACCTGTTGCGGGCACTTCTGCCCAGTTGTTGCTTGCACCACCTGCGTCATTGCTGCAAGTTTGCAGCACTTTGAACCACAGCGGCCCAGCCGTATCAGGCAGCTTGCCACGCAGGGCAAATTCGTCGATCTGGCTATTTTGCAACGCCGCTTCCTGGCTGGCCGCTGTCCAGGTGATCAGCGTATTGGCCTGCATGGTTATTACCCATCCGGCTTTGGGGTAGGGCTTTACACCGTCAAAACCCGGCGGGATCTGTACCGCAAGCGCGGTTGTAGCCGCGCCCTGGCAACCATGGCTGACCTGTAAAACTGCCTTGTAAATGCTGCCTGAAGGAGCCGTCTTGGTTTCCAGAACAATATGCGGCAAAGCTGCCAATGGCCAATACATCAGGGCGCCAGCAGCTATTATTTGTGTAGCGGACAGTAATTTCATGAGAGTTTTCCTTCGGTTCACAGAGCAAACTTAAGTTCGGCAATTACCGTGCGCTGCGGGTAAGGGTGAAAGGCGTAATACTGGTAGTTGTTCAGGTTGTCGATGCCCACAGCCATGCTGACTTGCTTGCTAGCCTGGTAACGAAGCCGCACATCAGCGGTGAAGAATTTGCTGAAGCCAAGGTAGGCAAAGCCATTAGTGTCCGAGTTGTTCAGCGTGCCAAACTGCGGGCCGCTGTAGCGCACCCCCAGAGTGCTTGTCCATTGCGGGTCAAACCGGTAACTAGCCAAGCCTGTTGCGCGCCAGACCGGCACGCGCGGTTGATATTTGCCTATCGTGTCGCCAGGCGCCGCAACAAAGCCTGCGTTTTCCTTGATGCGTGAATTAGCGTAGGTCACGCTGCCGCTCAAGTCCAGCCCCTTCTTGAACACATCATTGCCGCTGTAAGCCACTTCAAGCCCGTTGGTTTGAATGCGGGATACGTTTTGTACTCGGCTGATATTGGCGTTGGCCGCCGTGTCAAACGTGGTTTGCGAATACAGCGAGTCGTGCGTGTTTTCCGTGAAGAAGGTTAAACGTAGCAGACCCCCACCCAGCAAACCCGCCAAATCTTTTTCAGCCGACAGCTCGCTGGTCCACGATTTCTCGGGCCGCAAGTTCGGGTTATTGACGAACTGCGAATTCACCGTGGCTGTTGCACCATACAGCTCGGCAACCGTCGGAAAGCGCACCGCCCGCCCAGTGGAGGCTTTGAGCACCGTGTCAGCAGACCATTGATACGACAGCGCTGCCTTGGGTGAAATGGCATTCAAGCTGCGTGATTCATAAGCCGTGTTGGCAGCATTACCCACGCCAAAGTTGGTAAAGCCGCTGCTGGCCGTCCAGTTTTCGAGCCGGGCACCCAACACGGTCTTCCACTTTGGCGCAAAGGCCCAGGTGTCTTGCGCGTGCAGGCTGCGCGTTTGGGTTCTGCCGCCCACATCGTTGGCGACTGTGCCTGGCCCATCCGTCAAATAGTTGCCTGTGATGTTGGATCGCAAAATGCGCAATTTATACGCATCTTGCTGGTAGCCAAAGTCAACAATGTGTGGACCTTTCACACCATCTGGCCGCCAGGTACCTTTGAGTGCCAGCGTGTTCCAGCCTGTGCCGTTTTGATTGGTCAATGTACCTGCACCGCCCGTCAATGAACCAGGCTGCACCGTCGTTGCCGCACGCACCTGGTCTTTGCCATGGTCGTACAGGCTGGCAGCAACTTCCCAATCAAACACACCTTGCGTGTTTGACTTGACCGACAGACCGTGCATGACATGCTCCAGCGATTCATTGGCGACGCCAAAATCACCCGCTGCCAGCGCATACCCTTTGCCATCAATGCTCACGTTGCCGCTGTAAACCGGGTTGCCCGCCGCATTGCGCAAGTAGCTTTGTGATCGGTTCTCACTGGTGTTTTGCCAGTAACCCAGCGTGTAACTGGCCCGCACAGAGGGTGAAAAGTCGTAGGCCAGCTTGACCTTTGCATGGTCTTGTGTGGTTTTGTATTGCGTTGCGCCGCCCAATACCAGCCAAGGTGCGTTGGTGGTGGTAAGGCCAGGCACCGCACCCGTAACAACTTGCGCGCCCGCAGCGGTTGCTGTGCCCTGACTCACCAGACGTGTCGCAAACGTCAAAGGCTGGCTGTTGCTGGTGGTACGGTTAACGTTAACAAACCACGACCAGTCACCGTTTTTATTGCCCAGTGAGGCACTGGCCTGTGTGCCGCCGTAGTTACTGTCAGTGCCATACAACTTGAAGTTTTGGGTAAAGCCGCTGAGCTTGGCATGCGCTTCAAACCGACTGGGCATGCGGGTGACATAGTCGACAACCGCACCCACTGAATTGCCTGCGTACGCGGCAGAAAACGGGCCATAAAGCACGTCTACCCGCTCAATTTCTTCGGGCGTGACCAGCCCCCAACGTGGCGTGTAGGCCGCACCGTTGCCCAAATAGTTCGACAGCAAAATGCCATCGGCATACACCATTGACCGCGCTGAGTTACCGGTGCCTGATGCGCGGCTGGACAGCAC
>JANYED010000283.1 GCA_025363315.1 Polaromonas sp. | reverse complement strand
GCGCGGTGATGGCCTCGCTGCCTGCTGATGGCGTGGCTGTGTTTCCGGCAGACGATGAGCATACCGGCGTGTGGACAGCATTGGCTTCGCAGCACAAAACATTGCAATTTGGTCTAACTGCTGGCGCGCTGCATTGTGACGAGCCCGAATGGCGTGACGGCGCCTGGGCCGTGCGCGCCCATACGCCGCAAGGCAGCATCAGCTACCGCCTGCACATTGCCGGTCGCCATAATGTCAAAAATTCCCTTGCTGCGCTGGCCTGTGCGCTGGCGGTAGGGGTGAGCTTGGATGCGGCAGCTGAAGGTCTGGGTGCATTTGAGCCCGTTAAAGGCCGTTCCCGTGCATTGAGCCTGAACTGGGGTGCACGCAGCCTCACTCTCGTGGACGATACTTACAACGCCAATCCCGATTCCGTGCGCGCTGCCATCGACGTGCTGGCCGAGTTGCCTGGCCCGCGCCTGCTGGTGCTGGGTGACATGGGCGAAGTAGGCGACCTGGGTCCCCAGTTTCATGCCGAAGTGGGCCGCTATGCCCAAGAGCGCGGCATTGGTACTTTGCTCGCTTTGGGCGATTTGACGCAGCACGCAGTGAACGCGTTCAACACAGCATCAAGCGGTGCTGGTCAACATTTCAACCACATTGACGTTTTGAATGCGGCTGTTCTCAACTGTGCCAGCGTACAAGCCTGCAGCATTGTCGTCAAAGGTTCTCGTTTTATGAAGATGGAGCGGGTGATTGCTGCCCTCCAGTCAAAGGTTTCCCCATGCTAGTCAGCCTTGCCCAATGGCTCACCACGTTGTCACCCGATTTCGGGTTTTTCCGCGTGTTCCAGTACCTCACCTTCCGCGCTGTGATGGCCGCATTAACAGCGTTGATGATCGGCCTGCTCGCAGGCCCGGCGGTGATTCGCCGCCTCACAGCCCTCAAAATTGGCCAGCCTATTCGGGGCTACGGCATGGAAAGCCATTTGGCCAAGCAAGGCACGCCCACCATGGGCGGGGTGCTGATCTTGATGGCCATTACCGTGTCCACTTTGCTCTGGTTCGATTGGAGTAACCGCTTTGTCTGGATTGTGCTAATTGTCACCTTGGGTTTCGGCGCCATTGGCTGGGTGGACGATTGGCGCAAGGTGGTTCACAAGGATCCTGAGGGTATGCGCTCGCGTGAAAAATACCTGTGGCAATCGGCCGTTGGCTTGATAGCGGCGCTGTATCTTGTGTTCAGTATTTCAGAGAGCTCTAACCTTCGTGTCATTGGGCTTTTTATCAGCTGGGTGCAATCAGGTTTTGACGTCAACCTGCCGCCCAAAGCAGGCCTGCTGGTACCGTTTGTCAAGGAAGTCAGCTACCCGTTGGGCGTTTTTGGTTTTGTGATTCTGACCTATCTCGTAATTGTTGGGTCCAGCAACGCCGTGAACTTGACCGATGGCCTGGATGGCCTGGCCATCATGCCGGTCGTGCTGGTGGGTTCTGCATTGGGCGTGTTTGCTTACGTGACAGGTAGCTCGGTTTATTCGAAATATCTCTTCTTCCCGTATATCCCGGGGTCGGGCGAACTGATGATTTTCTGCGCCGCGATGGCCGGTAGTGGCTTGGCGTTTTTATGGTTCAACACACATCCTGCGCAAGTTTTCATGGGTGACGTAGGGGCTCTTGCGTTGGGCGCTGCCTTGGGCACGATAGCCGTCATTGTTCGGCAAGAAATTGTGCTAGCCATCATGGGCGGTATTTTCGTAGTGGAGGCCTTGTCGGTAATGCTGCAGGTCACCTACTTTAAATACACCAAAAAACGGTTCGGCGCAGGACGCCGTATTTTAAAGATGGCGCCCTTGCACCATCATTTTGAAAAAAGTGGCTGGAAGGAAACACAGGTTGTGGTGCGTTTCTGGATCATCACCATGTTGTTGTGTCTGGTTGGCCTTTCGACCTTAAAGCTCCGATGAAACTCCTGACAGACAAACACGTTCTGGTCCTTGGCCTCGGTAGCTCCGGCTTGGCGCTCGCGCGCTGGTGTGCCAGGTACGGCGCGCAAGTTACGGTGGCTGATACCCGGGTCGACCCACCCGGTCTTGCTGCGTTACGCGCCAGCGGACTGGTCGTTCAGTTTGTGCACGCTGAAATGAACGCCGCACTACTTGACGGAACGCCGGTTGCGATGGTGCTCAAAAGTCCGGGTTTGAGTCCTGCCGCTGTTTCTGGCGTGCTGACAGCTGCAATCTCGAGGGGTCTGATTGTCGGCAATGAACTCAGTCTTTTTGCGCAAGCTCTTGTTGACTTGAACCAAAGCCAGAATTACACACCGCAGGTGATCGGCATCACCGGCACCAACGGCAAAACAACGGTGACATCGCTGGCCGGGCAGTTGATAGAGCGCGCGGGAAAAACCGTGGCAGTCGCTGGCAATATCGGGCCGACGCTGCTCGACACTCTGGCCGAAAAACTGGACACTGACAGCCTGCCTGAGGTCTGGGCGCTGGAGCTGTCCAGCTTTCAGTTGGACGATATCAAGAACTTTGAACCTACCGTTGCGACGGTTTTGAACATCACGCAGGATCACTTGGACTGGCACGAAACCCTTCAAGCTTATGCTGCTGCGAAGAAGAATGTCTACGGCGCAAGTGGCGTTATGTTGCTCAATCGCAATGATCCCCAGGTGATGGCCGCTGTTCCTGTTCAGGTCAAGGGAAAACCCATTCGCAGTTACGTGACTTACGGCCATGATGAACCCCATAGGCCCGGTGACTACGGGATTGAAAATGTGAATGGCATGGCCTGGCTGGTGCGCGCCGCAGAAGCCGATGAAACCATCAAGCGCAAACGCGTTGACAAAAATGATGCTGTTGAGTTGTACGTTCAGCGCCTGATGCCGGTTGATGCGCTGCGTATTCGCGGCCTGCACAACGCCACGAATGCGCTGGCGGCGCTGGCGCTGGCTCACGCGACTGGCTGCGCGCTAGGCCCAATGTTGCATGGCCTGCGGGAATACCGGGGCGAGCCGCATCGGGTCGAATCGGTCGCGGTTATCAACGGCGTGGAATACTTCGACGATAGCAAAGGCACAAACGTAGGTGCCGCAGTGGCTGCGCTTTCTGGTTTGGGCGCGCAACGAAAGCTGGTAGTTGTTCTGGGGGGTGTTGGCAAGGACCAAGACTTTTCGCCCTTGGTGGGACCCGTATCGCGTTTTGCCAGGGCAGTTATTTTGATAGGGCGGGATGCGCCGCTCATCATGTCCGCATTGGGCAACAGCTCTGTCGTTGTGCTCAGCGCTGACTCCATGCAAGAAGCAGTCACCATGGCCGCGGGGCAGGCCCAAACAGGCGACGCTGTGTTGATGTCTCCAGCCTGTGCCAGTTTTGACATGTTTGACAACTACGAGCACCGGGCGCGCGTGTTTCGTGAATCTGTGCAATCGCTGGCTCTCGAAGAAGGAGTGGTGCTGTGACAGCCAGTTCGACCACGGCCGCAAAGTCGGCCCCACGTTTATTCAGCAGAATCTCCAGCTTTTCTGCATTTGGCAAAACTGCATCCGATGTTTTGCCGGTGCGCCTGAGCGGACAAAGCCTGAGTGGGGTGCGTTCAGCGCCAGTCAGCTTGGCGGGTTTCGATCAAGCATTGGTATGGGTCACCGTTGCGTTGCTGATGTTCGGTCTTGTGATGGTGTATTCGGCATCGGTTGCGATGCCTGACAATCCAAAATTTGCCCGCTACGCGCATACGCATTTTCTGTTTCGCCATGTGCTGTCACTGGTAGTGGCTTTCGTCGTTGCTTTGCTGGCGTTTCAGGTACCGATAGCGATCTGGGAAAAGATGGCACCGTGGCTTTTTGTGGCTTCGCTCATTTTGTTGATACTCGTTTTGGTGCCTTTCATTGGCAAGGGCGTCAACGGTGCACGCCGCTGGATATCTCTAGGCTTCATGAACTTTCAACCCTCAGAGCTTGCCAAGTTTGCGGTGTTGTTGTACGCGGCAGACTATATGGTGCGCAAGATGGACGTCAAGGAACGCTTTTTTCGCGCCGTAATGCCGATGGCGATGGCCATTGCGGTGGTTGGTCTACTTCTACTGGCTGAGCCCGACATGGGCGCTTTCATGGTGATCTCGGTGATTGCCATGGGCATCCTCTTTTTGGGCGGGGTCAACGCCCGAATGTTTTTCGTGATTGCGCTGGTGGTGGTGGTGGCTTTCGGGTTAATGGTCATGCTTAGTGACTGGCGGCGTGAGCGGATTTTTGCCTATCTGGATCCGTGGAGTGAAAAATATTCAATGGGCAAGGGTTACCAGTTATCCCATTCACTCATTGCTTTTGGCCGCGGTGAAATTTTTGGTGTGGGCTTGGGCGGCAGTGTTGAAAAGCTGCACTGGCTCCCTGAAGCGCATACAGATTTTTTGATGGCGGTGATTGGTGAAGAGTTTGGTCTGGTCGGTGTGCTGGTCGTGATTGGGTTGTTCATGTGGATGGTCAGGCGCATCATGCACGTTGGTCGCCAGTCGATTGCACTTGACCGGCTTTTTGCCGGCCTGACGGCTCAGGGTATTGCGATCTGGTTTGGCTTTCAAACCTTCATCAATATTGGCGTTAATTTAGGTGCGTTGCCCACCAAAGGCTTGACCTTGCCTTTGATGAGTTACGGAGGGTCGGCGATTTTGATGAATCTGATTTCATTGGCTGTCGTGCTGCGGATTGACTACGAGAACCGCTTGCTCATGCGAGGAGGCCGCACATGACGCAACGCCGTGCGCTCATCATGGCTGGCGGTACGGGCGGCCATATTTTCCCTGGCTTGGCTCTGGCTGAAGCATTGAGCGACAAAGGCTGGCGTGTGCATTGGCTGGGCGGCAAGGGCAGCCCGAGCAACCCTAGCATGGAGAGCCAGCTCGTGCCGCCGCGCGGTTTCGCGTTTGAAACGATTGATTTTTCAGGCGTGCGCGGCAAGGGTGTTGTCACGTTGGTTTTCCTGCCGCTGCGTCTGCTCAAGGCGTTCTGGCAAAGCATTCAGGTGATAAGACGCATCAAACCGAACGTTGTGATTGGCTTCGGTGGCTACATTGCTTTTCCAGCCGGAATGATGGCTGTTTTGCTTGGTAAGCCTTTGGTTTTGCATGAGCAAAACTCAGTGGCGGGCATGGTCAATAAAATTCTGGCGCATGTAGCTGACCGGGTGTTCACGGCCTTTCCCGATGTGATTAAAACCGCAGAGTGGATTGGCAACCCGCTTCGCACGGCGTTCACCCAGCAAGCTGAGCCTGGTGTGCGTTTTGCGGGCCGCAGTGGCCCGCTGCGCTTGCTGGTGGTGGGCGGCAGCCTGGGCGCTAAAGCATTAAACACCGTCGTGCCGCAAGCGTTGGCGCTGATGGCAACTGACAAGCGCCCAGTTGTCACACATCAAAGCGGCGCCACGCAAATTAATGAACTGCGCGCCAACTACAGTGCGGCAGGTGTTGATGCCACGCTCGCGCCATTTATTGATGACACTGCCACTGCGTTTGCTGATGCAGACCTGATTATTTGTCGGGCTGGTGCCAGCACCGTCACGGAGATCGCAGCGGTCGGCGCTGCAGCACTTTTTGTGCCATTTCCTTCAGCTGTTGATGACCATCAAACCCGCAATGCCCGGTTTTTGGTTGCGCAAGGCGCTGGCTGGCAAATCGCACAGGACGAACTGACACCCCAAATACTGGCAAATGTGCTACAAAAAACAGAGCGTGCTGCGCTCGTCGATATTGGGCAAAAGGCTAAAACAATGCAAAAAACAGAAGCTACGGCGCGCATGGTGGCTGCATGTGAAGAGTTGGCGGTATGAAACACGCCATTAAAAACATTCACTTCATCGGCGTGGGCGGCTCGGGCATGTCGGGCATCGCCGAAGTGTTGCATAACCTCGGTTACGTGATTTCGGGTTCTGATTTGTCGGACAGCAGCACGCTGCAGCGTTTGTCCAGCATGGGCATCAAGACTTTTGTGGGTCACGCTGCAAAGAACCTGACCCTTGCCGATGCAGTCGTCACCTCAACAGCCGTGCAAGTTGATAACCCTGAGGTGCTCGCCGCGCGCGAAAAGCGCATTCCTGTCGTGCCGCGCGCCTTGATGCTGGCCGAACTGATGCGCCTCAAACAGGGCATCGCGATTGCTGGCACACACGGAAAAACCACCACCACCAGCCTGGTCGCGAGCATATTGGCTGAAGGTGGGCTGGATCCGACCTACGTGATCGGTGGCCGGCTAAACAGTGCTGGTGCCAATGCAAAGCTCGGTTTTGGGGACTACATCGTGGTTGAGGCTGATGAGTCTGATGCGTCGTTTTTAAATTTGTTGCCGGTGATGGCCGTGGTAACCAACATTGATGCCGACCACATGGAAACGTATGGCCACGATTTTGAGAACTTGAAAAAAGCCTTTGTCGATTTTCTGCATCGCATGCCTTTTTATGGAACCGCGATTTTATGTACCGATGATGCTGCTGTGCGAAGCATCGCCCCGTCGGTGACGTGCCCGATCACCAGCTATGGTTTTAACACCGATGCCCAGGTGCGTGCTGTCAACGTCAGGCCAGTCGGCCCTCAAATGCATTTCACCGCGCTGCGTCGCAATGGCGTCACGCTGCCCGATCTGGACGTTGTGCTCAATTTAGCGGGAGAGCACAACGTGCTTAATGCCCTGTCGGCAATTGCGGTCGCGGTCGAATTGAATGTGCCTGACGCTGCGGTGCTGAAGGCGTTGGCTGAATTCAAAGGCGTGAGTCGGCGTTTTCAAAGCTATGGCGATGTGCCAGCCATCAATGCAGACGAGAGTGGCGTTTTCACGATGATTGAAGATTACGGTCATCACCCGGTT
The DNA here is from genome assembly GCA_025363315.1 of Polaromonas sp. Lineage (GTDB taxonomy): Bacteria > Pseudomonadota > Gammaproteobacteria > Burkholderiales > Burkholderiaceae_C > Polaromonas. The sequence goes on along the minus strand of JANYED010000283.1, from coordinate 38,929 downwards.
GAAATGGCTGCCACTTTGTCAGCTGCTCGCGGCGCGTTTCCGGACAGGCGGCTGGTGCTGGCATTTCAGCCACACCGCTACACCCGCACGCGGGATTGTTTTGAGGATTTTGTCAAAGTCATGGGCTTGGCTGATGTGGTGCTCCTGTCCGAGGTTTACGCCGCTGGTGAAGCGCCTCTCGTTGCCGCAGATGGCCGCGCGTTGAGCCGAGCCTTGCGCATTGCAGGCAAGGTCGACCCCGTATTTGTTGATGCCATTGAAGCCATGCCGCAAGCCATCATCGACAACGCACAAGCGGGTGATGTGGTGCTTTGCATGGGAGCGGGCTCGATTGGCGCAGTGCCGCAAAAAGTGCTTCATATGCTACAAAAAAATGAGCTGTTTGCGCCGGAAAGCAGTGCGTTATGAGCCAAATACAAGATCAAAGCGTCGCTAATTTCGGCAGGGTGGCCGTGCTGATGGGTGGCCAGTCTGCCGAGCGTGAGATTTCGCTCATGTCTGGCCGAGGAGTCCTGGGCGCACTTTCGGGGCGCGGCGTGGATGCGCATGCATTTGACCCCGCCGAGCGCGACATGGGCGAGCTGAAGGCCGCTGGTTTTGATTGCTGCTTCATCACGCTGCATGGCCGATTTGGTGAAGACGGCACGGTGCAGGGTGCGCTTGAATTGCTGGGAATTCCCTACACCGGGTCTGGAGTGATGGCGTCCAGCATTGCGATTGACAAGGTCATGACCAAGCGAGTGTTGGTGGCCGAGGGACTGCCAACGCCGCGGCACGTGCTGCTCAGGCGTGGGGCTTACAAGCCACAAGATGTTGCGGCCGCAGCGGCCAAGCTGGGTTTGCCGCTGATCGTCAAGCCCGCACGCGAGGGCTCGTCGATCGGATTGACCAAAGTCATTCATCCATCGCAAATGCTGGCTGCAGTTGAGCAAGCCGGGCTGCTAGACGCTGATGTCCTGTGCGAGCAGTTCATTGATGGCGACGAGGTTACCTGCCCTGTTTTGGGTACCGGCAGCAATGCTTATGCACTGCCTGTTATCCGCATTGCGGCTGAAGACGGTAACTACGACTACCAAAACAAATATTTCACAGATACCACTCAGTACTTGGTGCCGTGCGGCTTGCCCGCAGGCGAAGAAAAGGCCATTCAAGAATTGGTTTTGCAAACGTACCGCACGCTTAGTTGCCGAGGCTGGGCACGAGCTGACGTGATGATTGACAAGCTGACGCGCAGGCCCTATGTGCTTGAGGTCAACACGTCACCGGGCATGACCGGGCATTCGCTAGTCCCTATGTCGGCGCGGGCGGTGGGTATTTCTTATGAAGAGCTGTGCATTGAAATCTTGAAGACTGCGGCGCTGGACTATGACCTGACACGGAGGGCTGCCGCTTGAGACGCGCCACGCTATCACCCGCACCTGCAGCTGCGCTACCTGCGGACATCCGTTTTATGAAAGCGGTGACGATGGTGTTTGGGCTGGTGTTTGTTTTGATGGTGTTGGCGCTCGCGCTGGCGTGGCTTTCCCGGCTGCCGCGGTTTAACCTTAGCGCCATCGCAGTGCAAGGCGATGTGACACACAGCAACACAGTCACTCTGCGGGCGAACGTTGCCCCGCGCTTGACCGGTAATTTTTTTACGGTCAATCTTGTTCAAACCCGTGCCGTTTTCGAGTCTGTTCCCTGGGTTCGCAGGGCTGTGGCGCAGCGCCAGTTTCCTGATCGTCTGAAGGTGGTGTTGCAAGAGCATCAGGCGGTAGCCTTTTGGGGGCCGGAGGGCGATACCCGGCTGGTCAACAGCTTTGGTGAGGTGTTCGAAGCCAATCAGGCAGAGCTCGAAGCGTCCGACTTGCCGCAGCTCAACGGTCCGGCCGGTCTTGCGCCGCTGGTGCTTCAAACCTATCGCCTGGTGTCGGCATTGTTTGACAAGCTCGACATGCAGGTGGAACGCCTTGAGCTGACGGGGCAAGGCAGCTGGCGTGCCCGTCTGGAGAGCGGCGCGGCGATAGAGCTGGGCCACGGTTCGCCGCCCGAAATTGAAAGCCGGACCCAGCGCTTTGTTGCCACGCTGAGCCAGGCATCTTCACGCTACGGCAGAAATCTGGAATCAGCCGATTTGCGCTACAGCAACGGCTATGCGCTCAAGCTGCGGGGCGTCACAACGCTCAACCCGGGTGACAAAGACGATAAGAAAGTAAAAAGGTAAAGCATGGCCAAAGAATACAAAGACTTGGTGGTGGGGCTGGACATTGGAACCAGCAAGGTCATGGTGGTTGTCGCTGAGGTGATGCCGGGTGGTGAGCTCAAGCTGGCCGGTCTGGGCATTGCCGCCAGCAACGGCCTCAAGCGCGGTGTCGTGGTCAATATTGATGCCACCGTGCAGAGCATCCAGCAAGCCTTGAAAGAAGCCGAGTTGATGGCCGACTGCAAAATCGCGCGTGTCTACACGGGTATCACTGGCAGCCACATACGCGGCATCAATTCCAGTGGCATGGTGGCCGTCAAAGACAAGGAAGTTACGCAGGCTGATGTGGCCCGCGTGATAGAAACCGCCAAGGCGATCAACATTTCAACCGACCAGCGCTTGTTGCTGGTCGAGCCGCAAGAATTTGTCATTGACGGGCAGGATGTACGTGAGCCGATTGGCATGAGCGGCATTCGGTTGGAGGCCAAGGTGCACATCGTCACCGGCGCGCAAAGCGCTGCGGAAAACATCATCAAGTGTGTGCGCCGTTGTGGGTTGGAGGTCGATCAGTTGATGCTTAACCCCCTGGCATCCAGCCTGGCCGTATTGACTCAGGACGAGCAGGAACTGGGCGTAGCGCTGGTCGACATCGGTGCGGGCACAACCGACGTCGCTATTTTTACCGGCGGTGCGATTCGCCACACGGCAGTCATTCCAATTGCAGGCGATTTGATCACCAGCGACATCGCCATGGCGCTGCGCACGCCGACCAAAGACGCAGAAGACATCAAGGTTGAAAGCGGTTACGCCAAGCAGTTGCTGGCTGACCCCGACACGCAGGTGGAAGTGCCAGGCCTGGGTGACCGCGCACCACGCATGCTAAGCAAGCAGGCGCTGGCAGGTGTGATTGAGCCGCGTATTGAAGAAATTTATTCACTGGTGCAGCAAGTCATTCGAGAGTCGGGTTACGAGGAAGTGCTGTCGTCCGGCATTGTCATCACTGGCGGCAGCGCAGTCATGCCAGGTATGGTTGAACTGGGTGAAGATATCTTCTTAAAACCTGTGCGGCGCGGTATTCCACGTTATTCAAGCTCGCTGTACGACATGGTCGCGCAAGCGCGCGCTGCGACAGTCATGGGCTTGCTGGAAGAAGCCCGCTTGGGCCGCATGCGCGGCTACAAGGTAGCGCAAAAAGCAGGCAGTGTGCACAACGCATTTGGTCGGGTTAAAGACTGGTTTGTGGGGAACTTCTGATGAAACACTATCCTGCATTTATCCCAACCGCGCCACCCCACACAAGGTCAGGAGGCGCTGATCCGCCTTCATGACAAATACTCAACCCACACAACAGATATAAATTTTTGGCAACTGCAATTTAATGAAACAGGAGGCTCACCATGAGCATCGAAATGATTGAAATCGAAGAGTTTAACCAAGGCACACAAATCAAGGTGATTGGTGTCGGTGGTGGTGGCGGCAACGCGGTAGGCCACATGATGGCATGCGGCGTGCAGGGCGTGGAATTCATCTGCGCCAACACGGACGCGCAGGCACTTAGCCGTGGCAATGCCCACAAGACGATTCAGCTAGGCGGCAGCGGATTGGGTGCGGGCAGCAAGCCTGACAAGGGCCGCGATGCGGCTGAGCTGGCAGTGGACGACATTCGCAGTGCGATCGACGGCGCGCACATGTTGTTTATCACGGCTGGCATGGGCGGCGGTACTGGCACGGGTGCTGCGCCGGTGATTGCCCGCATTGCCAAAGAGATGGGCATTTTGACGGTCGGTGTGGTGACCAAACCGTTCGAGTTTGAAGGCGGCCGCCGCATGACCAATGCTGATTTGGGCTTGGCTGAGCTCGAGGCTAACGTCGATTCACTGATTGTGGTGCTTAACGAAAAGCTGCTGGAAGTGCTGGGTGACGACGTGACGCAAGACGAAGCCTTCGCCCACGCCAATGACGTGCTGAAGAACGCGGTAGGCGGTATTGCCGAGATCATCAACGAATACGGCAACGTTAACGTTGACTTTGAAGATGTGCGCACCGTGATGGGCGAACCCGGCAAAGCCATGATGGGCACCGCAGTGGCCAATGGCCCCGACCGCGCACGTATTGCCGCCGAACAGGCCGTGGCCTGCCCATTGCTTGAAGGCATTGATCTGTCAGGCGCCAAGGGCGTTTTGGTGTTGGTGACCGCTGCCAAAGGTTCCCTCAAGCTGAGCGAGTCCAAACTGGCGATGAACACCATCCGTGCCTATGCCTCGGCAGACGCACATGTGATTTACGGCGCAGCGTATGACGACAAGCTGGGTGACGATATCCGCGTGACCGTGGTGGCCACAGGCCTCAGCCGCCAGGGCGTACGCCGCCACGCGCCGCCGCTTCAGGTGCTGCGCACAGGGACTGACAACGTCCCTTTCAATGTGCCAACGCTAAACGCCGTAGCCGGCATGGGCGGCTCTACGCCATCATCGATGGGCTCTGCCCAGCCTGACTACGGCAACATGACTGTGCCAAGCGTGTGGCGTACCAACCGCACGCAGGCGGCAGCCAAAGTTGATGCGTTGGCGTCGGGCGGCATGGACGATTTCGAGATTCCAGCTTTTTTGCGCAAGCAGGCTGATTGATATTTCTCTCGCGCTCTCTGTTGAAAGCAGAGAGCGCATGACATATCGGGCATTCACAAAAACTTAAAATACAGCATGCTCGCGCAAAGAACCCTCAAATCCTTGACCAAAGCCGTCGGTGTGGGCCTGCACAGTGGACAGCGGGTTGAGCTGACACTGAGGCCCGCAGCGCCCGACACCGGGATTGTGTTTCGCAGGGTAGATTTGCCGCAGCCTGTCGACATTCCAATTTCAGCGTTGGCCGTCACGGACACGCGCCTGGCATCCACCATCTCAAATGGCCACGCCAAGGTGTTCACGGTGGAGCATTTGATGTCCGCCTGCGCTGGTTTGGGGCTGGACAACATGTATGTCGACATTACCGCTGAGGAAGTGCCGATTCTGGATGGGTCTGCCTCCTCGTTTGTATTTTTACTGCAATCTGCCGGGATTGAGCTGCAAAACGTGCCCAAGCGTTTTGTACGCGTGCTGAAGACTGTTGAGGTGCGCGAAGGAGAAGGCCCAAGCGCCAAATGGGCCCACCTGGCGCCTTATGAAGGCTATAAATTAAGTTTTGAAATTGACTTTGACCACCCAGCAGTCGACTCGACGGGCCAGCGGGTGGAGTTCGACATGAGCTCAGGCTCGTACACGCGTGATATCGCCAGAGCCCGAACCTTCGGTTTTACCAAAGACGTTGAAATGATGCGCGCCAATGGCCTGGCCATGGGCGGTGGGCTGGACAACGCCATTGTGATGGACGACTACAAGGTGCTGAACAGCGACGGCTTGCGTTACAACGACGAGTTTGTGAAGCACAAAATTCTTGACGCGATGGGTGATCTGCATCTGCTGGGCAAACCATTGCTGGCAGCGTACAGCGCGTTTCGGTCGGGCCACGCGCTGAACAACAAGTTGCTCCGCGAACTGCTGGCGCACCCCGAGGCTTACGAGGTGGTCACGTTTGACGACGAGAAGCTGGCGCCGCAAGGTTTTGCAACATTGGCGCCTGCCTGGTAATAAGGGCTGAGCAACGTCATGCCGTTTGTTCGCGCGCTTTTCCTGTTGCTATTGCTGGTCTGCGCAGGTCTATTTTTGGCCTATGCGGTAACAGGCCAAGCGCGGTTTAAAAGATTGGGACTGATTGTCCTGAAATGGACGCTGGTAGCGGGGTTCGGTTTTTTCGCCGTGCTTATTTTCGAGCGGCTGGCTTGAAGTGGCTCAAGCCTTTTTAAGTGCCGCGGCCAGCACAGCCCGCGCCTTGCCCGCATGCGCGTGGGTGATGGCCAAGCCTAAAGCATCTGCGGCGTCTTTGCCAGGCAGCGTGGGCAGCCTCAAGAGGCGCATCACCATCAGCTGCACCTCTGCCTTGCCAGCCTTTCCATAGCCGGCCACGGCCTGTTTGAGCTGCAGTGCCGTGTATTCAGCCACCGGTAAATCAAGCGACACCAGCGCCGTGATGCACGCACCGCGCGCCTGGCCGAGCAATAGCGTGGACTGCGGGTTGACGTTGACAAACACGATCTCGACGGACGAACAGTCAGGCTGATAGCGCTCGGTCACTTCACGCACACCGTCAAACAAAACTTTGAGTCGACCGGGCAAATCTTTTTTGTCCAGATGCGCCGTTTTGATCGTGCCGCTGGCCACGTAGCTCAGCTGCTGGCCTTGCGCATCGACCACGCCAAAGCCAGTGATCTGCAAACCGGGGTCAATACCAAGAATACGCATGAGGCGAGGCGATAATAGAATTGATATTACTTCAGGAGCTGCTCACGCCCGGATTTATTGGGCTAGAGGCTAATTTAGAGTCCAAAATACCACCGCACCGAATGAAAAAACACCGGCGCTGCAAAACACAGCGCATCGACCCGGTCCAGCAGGCCGCTGGCCCCGGTGACGGATCTGCCCTCACTGCCCCAGTTGGTGATGCCCCGGTCCCGCTTGAGGGCCTTCATGACGAGATGACCGAGAGAGCCCGCGATGCAGGCTATCAAAGCCATGGCCACTGCTTGCGCAGGCTTGAAAGGCGTCAGTGCAGACATTAAGCCACCCATCAGGCTGGCCACCACCACGGCGATGAACCAGCCTGTCCAGTTAAAGGTTTGGCTGATTTTGGGCGCAATTGGTGCACGTTTGAGCTTGTTGTCCACCAGGTACTGAACCAGCATGCAGCTTTGCACCACAAACACCAAAAAAAACACCAAAAACGCGTTCTTGCCTTGATAGTTGGGGAACTTGAGCAGCAGCAGCGCAGGCACATGGCTGATACCGTAGACACACACCATGATGCCCCACTGCAGCTTGGCGTTACGCTCCAAAAAGCGCTCCGGGTCATTGGCCAGCGCACTGACGACCGGGATAGCCAGGAAGACATACACCGGAATAAACACGGTGACCAGGTCAAAGTTTCGATAAATCACCAAAGCAAACTGAACCGGCAGCACTATGAAAAAAGCCAGCACCAGGCTGCGGTGATCACCCTGGCGTGTGGGCGACAGCGTGATGAATTCACGCAGCGCAAAAAAGGCCACAAAGCCAAACAGCACGGTGGCCACCGTCTCGCCCAGCGCCCAGCCTACCCAGAACACCGTTGCCATGACCCACGATGTTTGCAGCACTCCGTTGAATTCTTTCAACATCTGACTGCGCGAGTCATCATCAGAATTTTCGCGCAGAGAAGCGGTCAGGGCATAAACACTGGCGGCGGTCAGCATGCCGAACAGCAATACGAACAATAAGCCAACTTGTTGCGAGGGCCGCAGGCTGAGCAGGAACGTGTTGATCATGACTGGCGAAGCCCTATCACTGCATCGCGCGCTCGGGTCAGAAAATCAGTCCGACTTTCATCAAGCCTCAAGGCAATCGGCGCACCAAAAGTCACTGAACACAGAATCGGCACGGGTACTACTTCGCCCTTGGGCATCACGCGTTGCACGTTGTTGATCCACGCCGGCACCAGCACCACATCCGGGAATTTTTGGGCCAGGTTGTACAGACCTGACTTGAACTTTTGCGGTTCTTCCTGGTTGCCGCGCGTGCCTTCGGGGAACAGGATGATCGAGTCGCCGCTGGCCAGTGCGTCAATCAAGGGCTCCAGTGGGTCCTGTTCGCCCGTTTTGACGCGATCCACATAAATGGCGTTGAACACAGCGGTGGTGATCCATTGTTTGAACTGCGTTTTGGTCCAGTAGTCTTTGGCAGCTATCGGCCGCGTGATGCTGCGCAGCTCTTTGGGCAGCGCGGCCCACATCAACACCAGGTCAGCGTGGCTTTGGTGATTGGCAAAATATATGCGTTGCTCGGCCTTGGGCGGGCAGCCTTGCCAACGCGCTTGCGCGCCCGTCAAGGCCCGAATCAGTCCGAGCAGAAGAAGGCTCATGATTTTTGCCATCATGGCAGGTCCACCCCGCCCATTCGCGCCACAATCGTGCCGGCGCGAGACGACAAATATCCTGAACCTGGCCGGGTTTCAAAATACTTGGGGCGCGGCAGCATCACGGCCAAGCGGGCTGCTTCATAAGCGCTTAATCTGGAGGCGCTCTTGCGGCAGTAGTGCTGCGCGGCGGCTTCAGCGCCGTACACGCCTTCGCCCCATTCAACGCTGTTCAAGTAAATCTCGAGGATGCGTTCTTTGCTCAGCAGCCGCTCCAGCATCAGCGTCAGCAGCAGTTCCTGGCCTTTGCGCAGCAGCGTGCGCTCTCCCGACAAAAACAGATTTTTGGCCAGCTGCTGGGTGATGGTAGAGCCGCCCACGACTTTGGGGACTCTGGCAGTCGCCTTGCTGTTGCCTGGCCGGCTGGCGGACTGCTGCAAGCTTTGACTGGCCTGTTTTTCGGCCTTCGCGTTCTTGTCCCACGCTTTTTCCAGCGCTTCAATGTCCACGCCGTCGTGCTCAGTGAAGCTGGCGTCTTCAGACGCAATCACCGCGCGCTTCAGGTTGTCTGACATCTCGCTGTACGGCAGCCAGTGCTGACGCCATTTCAGGCTGCCTGTGGCGGTGGCCACGCTGTAAACGGCAGAGCGCTCAAAGGCGGTGGATTCCGGGTCCAGCGCCGCCATCAGGGCAATGCGGCCAACAAAATAAAGCTGCAGTGACAAGCCCGCCAAAAGCACTAAAAGCAGCAAGCGGGCAACAGCTTTCATGGTGTTCAGCGATCGGTCAATTTGGTTTCAAGGGTTTCGTCCCGAGTGAACTTGAAGCGCGACACCACCACAATCTGGTCTGCCTTGCGCCGCATGGCGTCGGTGAACCGGTCGAACGGCCCGGTGCCTTTGACGATGGTCTGCGCGCGGCGGTCTAGCGTCAGGTTGCCAGATGTCACGACCACCTCGGTGGCCAATATGCGCCCATCAAAATTCACCGTCACGATCATGGTCAGCTCGCCGTAAAGCTTTTTGCCCGCTAGCTCGGGGAAGTTGGTCGTGCCCTTGTCTTCAATTTTGCGGCGCAGGCTGTCGTAGTAAATCGCATACACCTCTTCGCGGGTAGCTGGGCTGATGTAACGTTTTTTGGGGCGGGCATTTTCTTCGTTGATGCGCTTTTCAATTTCCGCCAGGATTTTGATCAGCTGCTTGCGTTTTTCTTCGCGCTGGGCCTGTACCGGGTCGTTGGTGGGCGCTTTCGGGTCAGGCGGCGGCATGGTGGCCAGCTGCTTTTTGATTTGCGCGAGCAACTGCGTTTGCTGCTCCTGCATCGCCTCGACTTTCTTTTGCGCGTCTTCGGCGGCGTCGCCCAGGTCGGTCAGCGCCGATGGCGGCAGTGGTGATGTGGCGCGGCCTTTTTCAAGCTGCCCGCCGCCTGCCAGACTGCTTTGTGCAATGGCTTTGGCAAAGTCGGGCTTTTCATTGGACTTGGCGTTGACCAAAATCACTTCTAGCGGCGTGTCCTTGAAAACGCGGTTAAAGCTCTGCGGGTCGACAAACCGCGTCGTCAGGACGACAGCATGCACCAAAGCCGATGCTCCCAAGGCGATTTGCAGTGTGCTGAAGTTTTTCACAGCCAAATTATCGGGGTTAAATGTCGCTTTAAAGCTGCCTTTCTACCGCCCCGGTCAGCTGCTTGTCTCTGCAGCGTCTTGCGGCGTTTCGTTCACATCAACCGCAATCGCAATCGGGCCCGCGCCCAGATCGTCTTGCGCCTGGTCGTCTTCCTCCAGATCGGCCTGGGTCACGTCGCCCCCCACAATATCCAGCCGTTCAACAACAGCGCCCGTGATGTCGAGTGTGATTTCGTCAATTTCGCCGAGTTTGACGCGCACCCTCGCACCGCGTGGCAAGCCCAGTGCGCCGGTGGCGGGCAGCACCAGCGGCAGCTCGTCGGCGCGCACCAGATTATCTTTGAAGGCCGTTGCGACCAGCTCGGTGATGCCGTTTTGCTGCAAATACTTCAGCGTCCAGTAGCGCTCGATGCCGTTTTGGTAGGCGTTATAGGCGCTGTAAGCCGCGTCAAAACCCGAAATGATGGAAAACAGCTCTGCGTCTTTCGCTTTGAAGGGTGCCACCAGCGCGGCGGTATGCCCATTTTTGACACAAGCAATGATTTGCCACTGGTTGACCAGATCGGTGTAGCGGCGCAGCGGCGAGGTTGACCACGCATAGCTCTTGACGCCCAGCCCCGCATGCGGCAGTGCCTTAGTGCCCATGCGTACCTTCACGCCAGGTGCCAGGCTGGCCTGGCTGCGGTAAATCCCCGGCACGCCGTGGTCGGCTAGCCAATTGCCCCAGGTGCTGTTGGCCAAAATCATCGCCTCGGCGACGATCAGGTCCAGCGGCGCACCCCGCTGGCGCGTGGTGATGGTGACCTGCTCGTTGCCCACGGGTTCTTGACCGCTCGGGTTGTCAAGTTTGAAGTTGTAGTCGGGGCGGTTGAAGTTCTCTGGCTTGCCGCGTGCTACTTCGCGCTGCGATTTAAGGTGTTTCGCCAGCTTGTGGAGATAAAAAAGCTCTGTAGCCCAATCAAATCGGGCGCAAGCAGCTATGTTATCTATAGCATTTAAAGAAGCTTCTTCAAAGAATGCTTCAGTAAAAGTGCTGTCCAGCATATCGTGCCGCAAGTTGGCGGCAATCGGCACTAGCTCCAGTCTGGTCGCGGTTTCTTTGATGTCGAACGTCGCCTCATCCATCGTGACGTACAGCGACACTGCGGGGCAGTTGCGCCCAGCCATCAGCGTATAGTTTTGCACCACGTCATCGGGCAGCATGGTGAGCTTGTAACCCGGCATGTAGACGGTTGACAGGCGGGCGCGGCCCAGCAAATCAACCGCGCTGCCCGGCTGCACGGCCAAACCCGGCGCGGCGATATGAATGCCGAGCATGACCGTACCCGTGCCAATGCCCTGAACTGATAAGGCATCGTCAATCTCGGTGGTGGCGGAGTCATCAATCGAAAACGCCTGCACGTTGGCCAGCGGCAATTCTTCAGTGTGCGTTGGCGCTTGAACCGCCGGGAAGCTCGTGCCCTTGGGGAAATTTTCAAACAAAAACCGTTTGTAATGAAACTGGTAGGGCGAGGCAATCGCGCCAGACTTTTGCAGCAAGTCCAGCGGCGCAATGTGGGTGGTTTTTGATGCTTCAACGACGGCTTTGTACTCGGCGCTATTTTTGTCGGGTTTGAACAAAATTTTGTAGAGTTGCTCGCGTATTGGCTCGGGGCATTCGCCTTGCCCCAGCGATTCGGCCCACGCCGTGATTTGCAGGGCAACCTGCTTTTTCTTTTCAATCGCGGCCAGGGCCAGTTGCAAAATCTCCAGCGGTGCTTTTTTAAACCGCCCTTTGCCCGCGCGGCGAAAGTAATGCGGCGCATCGAACAGCCTTAACAGCGCGGCGGCTTGCTGCTCGACAGTGGCGGGCTTGCTTGGGTCTGCGCTGAAATAGTCGCGCGCCAGTTCAGCAAAGCCAAACTCCTCGTCGCTGGCAAACTCCCAGGCCAGTTCCAGTTCGATGTCAGCGCTTAACTTTTGTGCCGCGGCGACAAACTCGGCGGGTGCGGGCTTTTCGAACTTCAAAAGTGCATTGACGGCTTTGACCTTCACGCGCTTGCCTGAGTCCAGCTCAACTTGCAGCGAGCTGTCTGCTTCAGACAAAATGCGGCCGGCCAAATGCTTTCCGGCCTCTTCAAACAATACAAACAAAATGAGCGCCTTTTCGTCTTTAAATCTTCGGTAGCAAGCAAGTGTAATCAGGCGGTGGGCGCGCTGGACTGACCGATAATCCCACATGGCTGCAGTTTTCGACAAACCCACGCTTTTCAAACGTGCGGTACCGCTCCTCAAAGGCTTTGACGGCCCGCTCGCGTTTGCGGTGTTTTTGCTGGCCTGCGCGGGCTTGCTCATCATGTATTCGTCTGGTTATGACCACGGCAGCCGGTTTGTCGACCATGGCCGCAACATGCTGATTGCTGGTTTCATCATGTTTGTCGTTGCGCAAATCCCGCCGCAGCGCTTGATGGCTCTGGCGGTGCCGCTGTATCTTGTTGGCGTGGCGCTGCTGGTTGCCGTGGCGATTTTCGGTGTCACCAAAAAGGGTGCTCGGCGCTGGCTGAACGTGGGCGTGGTGATTCAACCCAGCGAGATTTTGAAAATCGCCATGCCGCTGATGCTGGCCTGGTGGTTTCAAAAGCGCGAGGGCCAGTTGCGGCCACTCGACTTTTTGGTGGCTGCGCTGCTGCTGGTGGTGCCGGTCGGGTTGATCATGAAGCAACCCGACCTAGGCACGTCGTTACTGGTTTTAGCCGCGGGCATGGCGGTTATTTTCTTTGCCGGGCTGAGCTGGAAGCTCATTGCGCCACCTGTGGTGTTGGGCCTGCTGGGCGTGTTCTTGATCGTCTGGTTTGAGCCGACGCTGTGCGCCGACGGCATGCGCTGGCCAGTACTGCACGACTACCAGCAGCAACGTATTTGCACGCTGCTAGACCCGTCCCGCGATCCGCTGGGCAAGGGCTTTCACATCATTCAGGGCATGATTGCGATTGGCTCGGGCGGCGTGTTTGGCAAGGGGTTTATGGCGGGTACGCAAACGCATCTGGAGTTCATCCCTGAGCGGACCACCGACTTCATTTTTGCGGCGTTTTCAGAAGAGTTTGGTCTGGCTGGCAACCTGATGTTGATTGCTGGTTTCGTCTTTTTGATATTGCGCGGCATGGCCATTGCCATGGATGCGCCGACATTGTTCGCCCGCCTGCTGGCCGGTGCCCTGACGATGATATTTTTTACCTACGCCTTTGTGAACATGGGCATGGTCAGCGGCATCTTGCCGGTGGTGGGTGTGCCGCTGCCGTTTATTAGCTACGGCGGCACCGCGATGGTCACGTTGGGCCTGGCCATTGGGATGCTGATGTCAATTGCCAAAGCCAAGCGGCTGGTGCAGTCGTGATCTCGAGCGGTCAATTTTTCGACGGGCACGCTTCCAAAGAAAAATTAGCCTCCTCGCGGGGCAGCGTATTACACGAAGTGAAAAGCGTGGGGGTCTTAATAGTCGGTATCGGCAATATGGGCGGCGGCATGGCTGCCAATTTGCTTGCCAAGGGCTGGAAAGTGGTGGTAAGCGACACTGACGCGCAAAAGGTCAAGTTTTGGGTCTCAAAAGGAGCTAAATCTCTTAACGACCAATCGAATCGGGCGCAAGCAGCTACTGATTCGATAGCAATCATCATTTGCGTGGTAGATGCCTTGCAGACCGAAGACGTGCTGTTTGGCGAGCATGGGCTGGCCGACAATTTGCAGGCGGGCCACACCGTCATCCTGTGCCCTACCATCTCGCCGCAGGACGTTGAATCGTTCGCCAACCGGCTGGCCGAGCGCGGCATTCACACCATCGATGCGCCCATGTCTGGCGGGCCAGCCCGCGCCGCCGACGGTACGATGAGTCTGATGGTGGCTTGCCCTCAAGCGGTCTTCAATCAGCAAGCGGTGCTGCTCAATGCGTTGTCCAGCAAGGTGTTCCACATCAGCGAAAAGCCGGGCGATGCGGCGCGTACCAAGCTGGTTAACAACTTGCTGGCCGGCATCAACCTGGTGGGGGCGGCAGAGGCACTGGCGCTGGCGCAGCGGCTGGGCTTGAACATTGAAAAAACCCTGGACGTGATGGAGCAGTCCAGCGGGCAGAGCTGGATAGGCTCGGACCGGATGCGCCGAGCGATTGCTGGCGACTACGTGCCGCGCGCCCACGTTACGCTGCTTGAAAAAGACACCCGGCTGGCGGTGGAATGTGCTTTAGCTGCTGGATTTGAGGGGCCGCTGGGAGCAGCTGCCAGCAATGTGTTCGCTAGAGCCCATGCCGCAGGGTTTGCAGAGCAGGACGACGGTGCGATATTCAAGCTGCTGAGTGGTAAATAAGCTGTGCCGTATGACTTATTGTGCAAATAAGTGCATCAGTTGGTAAAACCAGCCTTGTATTTTTCTAGGCGAACGCTTAAAAGTACATCCTTACAACTCAAAAAGGTGTGCGCCATGGCCGGAAAATTCGAACTCAAAAAATCCAAAAACGACAAATACTTTTTCTCTCTGCTGGCGGGTAATGGGCAAATCATTCTGACCAGCGAAATGTATGAGTCCAAAGCCAGCGCCGTCAACGGCATTGAATCGGTCAAGAAAAACTCACCTGACGATGCACGCTATGACCGGCTGACCGGTAAAAACGATGCGCCGTATTTTGTGCTGAAAGCTGGTAACCACCAGGTGATTGGCAACAGCCAGATGTACGCCAGCGATTCCAGCCGCGACAACGGCATTGCGTCCTGCAAAACCAATGGCCCGACGGCCAAGGTTGACGACCAGACCTGAATTGACGGGTTCAAGCGCAGGTGTGGTCAGCTGCCTACAATCATGGCATGACCACACTGCGCTCCTCCTCAACATCTGTCACCAACGCTTCGATCACCTCATCTACCGTCAAGCCCACTGCGGCATCGACATCAGGGCGTCTGGAAGTTGCGCAAAAGCTGCTTCTAACGCCGTTCGGCTTGACAGAAGCGCACTTGGCCAAAGCCCTGGCTGAGATCACCTCCAAAGGCGCTGACGACGCCGACCTGTACTTTCAATACACCCGCAGCGAAGGCTGGAGTCTGGAAGAGGGCATCGTCAAAACCGGCTCCTTCAGCATTGACCAAGGCGTGGGCGTGCGGGCCGTGAGTGGTGAGAAAACCGCGTTTGCTTATTCAGACGATATTTCTGAAGCCTCATTGATGGACGCAGCGCGCACCGTGCGCAGCATTTCAGGCGCAGGCAAGTCGGCCAAAATCAAAACGCCCAGCCGCAAAATCGCCAACAGCCGCTCGCTGTACGAAGGCGGCGACCCGATAGCGACACTGGGCAGCACGGCCAAGGTCAAGCTGTTGGAGAAGGTTGAAAAACTCGCCAAAGCCAAAGACCCGCGCATCGTGCAGGTGATGGCCGGCCTGGCCAGTGAATACGATGTGGTGATGGTGGCACGTGCCGACGGCACGCTGGCCGCTGATGTGCGGCCGCTGGTGCGTTTGTCTGTCTCTGTGATTGCCGAGCAAAAAGGTCGGCGCGAGACCGGCTCAGCTGGTGGCGGTGGCCGTTTTGGCCTGGCGTACTTTGACGACGCGCAAATCGGCCAATATGTGGATGAAGCCGTTAAGGCTGCGCTGACCAACCTCGAAGCGCGCCCCGCACCCGCTGGAGAGATGACGGTGGTTTTAGGCTCGGGCTGGCCCGGCATTCTGCTACACGAAGCCATTGGCCACGGGCTGGAAGGCGACTTCAACCGCAAAGGCTCCAGCGCTTTTGCAGGCAAGATTGGTCAGCGCGTGGCCGCTAAAGGCGTGACGGTGCTGGACGACGGCACGATTGCCGACCGCCGCGGCTCGCTCAACGTGGACGACGAAGGCAACGCCAGCCAGCGCAATGTGTTGATTGAAGACGGCATCTTGAAGGGCTACATTCAAGATTCATTGAATGCGCGCCTGATGAACGTCAAGCCCACCGGCAATGGCCGCCGCGAAAGCTACGCCCATACGCCGATGCCGCGCATGACCAACACCTACATGCTTGGCGGAGACAAAGACCCACAGGAAATCGTTGCCAGCATCAAAAAAGGCCTGTACGCCACCAACTTTGCAGGTGGCCAAGTCGACATCACGTCGGGCAAGTTTGTGTTTTCAGCCAGCGAAGCCTATTGGGTGGAAAACGGCAAAATTTTGTACCCCGTCAAAGGCGCCACTATCGTCGGCAGCGGCCCCGAGTGCCTGAAAAAAGTCAGCATGATTGCCAATGATATGGCGCTGGACAGCGGCGTCGGCACCTGCGGCAAAGAAGGCCAGAGCGTGCCTGTGGGCGTGGGCCAGCCAACGCTGCGGATTGATGGCTTGACGGTGGGCGGTACGGCTTAATACTGACTACTTTTTAACCTGTGCTACATTCCGTCTCATGCACAAAGCATCGTTTTATTTCGGTTACTTCTGGTTCTCAAGCGCCCCTGGCGGTAGAGAAAATTTTGCGTAACTTCTAAAAAACGCTCAAATCTTTAAAACCGCCGGACACCCGGCGGTTTTTTTTTGCCTCATTAACTTTTGATTTTCAGTTTTATAAAAAAGGAAACCCGTGATGCCCAATTCAGCCACTACCACCTGGTATGCGCCCGTCGATAAAACCAGCCAAACCGACGACGAACGCATCAAGGACATCACCGTGTTACCACCGCCAGAGCATCTGATCCGTTTTTTCCCGATTCAGGGCACGCCCGTTGAGTCGCTGATCACCAACACTCGCAAAAACGTTCACAACATCATCGCGGGTACAGACGACCGGCTGCTGGTGGTAATTGGGCCGTGTTCGATACACGACCCTGCCGCTGCGCTAGAGTACGCGCGCCGCCTGGTGGAGCAGCGCAAAAAGTACGCTGGTACGTTAGAGATCGTGATGCGCGTGTACTTTGAAAAGCCCCGCACCACCGTCGGCTGGAAGGGCTTGATCAATGACCCCTACCTGGACGAAACCTACCGCATCGACGAAGGCCTTCGTATGGCACGGCAACTTTTGATCGACATCAACCGCCTGGGCTTGCCTGCGGGCAGTGAGTTTTTAGACGTGATCTCGCCTCAGTACATTGGCGATTTGATTGCTTGGGGCGCGATTGGCGCGCGCACGACGGAAAGTCAGGTGCACCGCGAGCTGGCCTCTGGCCTGTCTGCGCCGATTGGCTTTAAAAACGGCACCGACGGCAATATCCGCATCGCCACCGACGCGATTCAGTCCGCATCGCGCGGTCATCACTTTTTGTCGGTGCATAAAAACGGCCAGGTCGCGGTGGTGCAGACCAACGGCAACCCCGACTGCCACGTGATTTTGCGCGGCGGCAAAACGCCCAACTACGACGCATCCAGCGTCGCAGCTGCCTGCAAAGAGCTGGCTGCCGCCAAGCTGCCCGCCACGCTGATGGTCGACTGCAGCCACGCCAACTCTTCAAAACAGCATGAAAAGCAGCTGGAAGTGGCACGCGACATCGCAGGGCAGGTCAGCGGCGGGTCCAAACAGGTGTTTGGCCTGATGGTGGAAAGCCACCTGAACGCCGGCGCGCAAAAATTCACCCCTGGCAAAGACGACGCCAAGGCGCTCGAATACGGCAAAAGCATCACCGATGCGTGCCTGTCGTGGGACGATTCGCTTCAGGTGCTGGACGTGCTGTCCAAAGCTGTCGAGGCAAGGCGGGCGGGCTAGCAATTACCGTCCGTCCTTCAGAGGGTTTGCGAGAATTGCCCGCCAGGGGCTGTTTCGCAGACCATCAATGGAGCCCAACAGTCTGGAGTCATCATGCGCAGCGAAGTCAGCATTACCTTTAAGGGCGCATCACCATTGCGAATTGACCTGAACGAAGTGCAGTCCATGCCAATTGACGTGGCCCGCTGGTGGCTGGACGACCTGTTCACCCAAATGGGCTGCGAGCCGCTGCGGCCCACCGGCAAACTGCTGACGGCTGACAAAGTTGTGGTGGTGGCGCAAGCCGCCGGGCCAGCCAGGTTTGCGGAGCCCAAGTTTGCCCTCGAGTTTGCCCGGGCCGCCAGCGCGGCGTTGGGCAAGCTGGTGGTGCATGTGGATGTGGCGGCGTTGAGCATCAGTTACTGAGCCTGAATGCTATTATTTCAGGAGCTGCTCGCGCAGGCATCTATTGGGTTAGAGCCAGATTTAGCACCTGAAAACACCGGTTTTTGAAGTGTTGAAAGTGTTTTAGAAGCACCGTCAGCCTGAAACGGCAATGTTTGCGCTTTTCGGGCCGTTTTTACCTATCAAAATGGCCTTCAGGCCAGTAGATACTTGCGCGAGCAGCTCCTGAATTAATAGCGGCTGCAGGGTGCCAAGTCAGTTCGGTTCAGGCCAGCGCTGCCAGCAACTTGGCATGCACGCCGCCAAAGCCGCCGTTGCTCATACAGAGGATGTGGTCGCCGCCCCTGGCTGCGGCTTTCACATGTTTGACCAGCTCTTCAATCGTGTCGGCCACATGTGCCCGGTCCACCATCGGGGCTAGAGCCTCGCGCGCGTCCCAGTCCAGGCCGCCGGCGTGGCAAAACGCAATGTCGGCCGCCTCCAGGGCGCGCGGCAGCTGGGCCGTCATGCTGCCCAGCTTCATGGTGTTGCTGCGCGGCTCAAACACGGCCAGTATCCGGTCTGCCGCTTTACCCGCGGCATTAAGCTGCCGGCGCAGGCCGTCTATCGTGGTGTGAATGGCGGTCGGGTGGTGGGCAAAGTCGTCGTAAATAGTGATGGCGCCAGAGTCGCCATGGGTGATGTCGCCGCCGCTTTTGCTGACGACGCCCCTGACTTCCATCCGGCGCTTGACGTTTTGAAAGCTGGCCAATGCGTCGGCAGCGGTTTGCGGGTCAACGCCGACATGCTCGGCAGCGGCTATCGCTGCAAGCGCATTGAGCTGATTGTGCACGCCGCTCACGCCCCATTGAACGCGCGCCACAACCTTGCCCGCTTTGAGCACGGTGAAGTCGCCCGGCTCGCCGTTGGCCGTAAACCCCGCTTTATTGGCCCACGCTTTGCCAAAGAGTACCTGCTCACTCCAGCAGCCCTGGGCCAGCACCCGCTCCAGGCTTTCTTCAGTCGCATTGACCACCACCCGGCCTGTTGATGGCACGGTGCGCACCAGGTGGTGAAACTGCCGTTCAATCGCTGCCAGGTTGTCAAAAATATCGGCGTGGTCGAATTCCAGGTTGTTCAAAATCGCCGTGCGCGGGCGGTAGTGCACAAACTTGCTGCGCTTGTCGAAAAACGCGGTGTCGTATTCGTCTGCTTCGATCACAAACGTGTTGCCCGCGCCTAAACGAGCCGACACGCCGAAATTCAGCGGTACGCCGCCGACCAGAAAGCCGGGTTGCAAGCCTGCGCACTCCAGAACCCAGGTCAGCATCGCCGTGGTGGTGGTTTTGCCGTGTGTGCCCGCTACCGCCAGCACGTGGCGCGGTCCGGTGGCATGGTGCGTCGGGTGGTGCAGCACATGGCCGCTGAGCCACTGCGGACCGCTGGTGTAGGGCAGGCCAGCGTTCAAAATCGCTTCCATTAATGGGTATTTGGGTGTTCCATCAGCCAGATGCGCGCGCGACACCACATTGCCCACCACAAACACATCAGGATTAAAAGCCAATTGATCCGCGCCATAACCCTCCACCAAGTCAATGCCCAAGGCGCGAAGCTGGTCACTCATCGGCGGGTACACCCCCGTGTCGCAGCCCGTCACTTTGTGCCCAGCCTCCACCGCCAGCGCAGCCAAGCCGCCCATGAAGGTGCCGCAAATTCCGAGTATGTGTATGTGCATCGGCTTATTCTAGGAGTCAATGGGCGGGTTTGGCGACTCACCTAAACTGTACACATCGCTTTTGTACGCACCCCAGGATGACCACCCTCAAATCTGAAATAGCCGCCACCGCCGCAGCCCTGGTGGTTGAAGAAGGCCTTGAATATGGCCCGGCCAAGCGGCGGGCCGTCAAGCAGATGGGGTTGCCTGCTCGCGCCGAGCTGCCTGACAACGCGGAACTTGAAGACGCCGTCATTGAATATATTTCGGTGTTTTGCGCCGATACCCAGCCGACCGAGCTGGCGGCGCTACGCGCGCTGGCGCTGGTTTGGATGCAGCGCATGGTGAACTTCAGGCCGCATTTGGCTGGGGCGGTGTGGCACGGCACCGCAACGCGGCTGTCTGACATTTACATCCAGCTGTTCTGCGACGACCCGAAATCGGCTGAAATCGCGCTGATTGAACACAACGTGGACTACGAACCGCGCACGGTGACCGGGTTTACCGGCGGCAAAGTCGAGGCGCTGAGCTTGAGCGGCCTTTGCAAGCCGCTTAATGAAAACATCGGTGTGCACTTCATGGTGTACGACCATGACGATCTGCGCGGTGCACTCAAGCCAGATGCCAAGGGCCGCAAGCCGCGTGGGGATGTTGCAGCGGTTGAAAAGCTCGTGGTCAAAGAAGCTAAAGTCTGAATTATGGACAGAAGAAACTTACTTTATATAGGTGCAGCCGCCGCCGCTGGGTTGGCGGGCGTGGGCGCCGCGTGGTTCAAGCACGAGCCGCAGAAACTCACGGCTGGGCAAACCAGCGCTGCCCAGGACGCACTGTGGGCGATGAGTTTTGACACACCTGACGGCCAACCCCAGCCCATGAGCAGTTTTCGCGGCAAGCCGTTGTTGCTGAACTTTTGGGCCACCTGGTGCCCCCCTTGTGTTGAGGAGCTGCCGTTGCTGGATGCGTTTTATCAGCAGCAAAAAACCAAAGGCTGGCAGGTGCTGGGCTTGGCAGTTGACCAGCCGAGCGCTGTGCGCAAGTGGCTGCAGGCCAAGCCGTTGAGCCTTGCAGTCGGTATGGCCGGGCTGAACGGTACTGAGTTGAGCAAATCGCTGGGCAACCTGTCTGGCAGCCTGCCATTCACCGCCGTATTCAGCGCATCTGATGCGCTGCTGCACCGCAAAACCGGAAAAGTGTCGAAAGAAGATCTGTTGCAGTGGGTGCAATCCAAGTAACATCCGGTATTTGTAGCTAAATAAGGCTTAAAATTTACTTTTTGCTGTTAATTCGGGTTATTTCCCAAAGCTTTTCGCTGGTTTTAAATCACTTTTGATGCTGGAATACGTTTCAGCTTGGAGTACACTCAGCGTTTTTATTGGGTAAGCGAACGGTGAGTGCATTAGAAAAAAAGCCTCTTTTATCTGCTTTAAAGCTCGAAAGAGCAGAGTAAACGTACAAAGCAGGCAGATAGCATGCACTGCTCGGTGTTTCACCTTCATCCTCGCAGGAGACACACATGGACTTAAGAAAACTCAAAACCCTGATTGATCTGGTGTCGGACTCCAATGTGTCTGAACTCGAAATCACTGAAGCCGAGGGCAAGGTACGCATCGTGAAGGCCAGCGGTGCACCGCTTGTCACCCAGCAGCCTGCTGTGGCGATAGCGCCTCTGCCAATTGCTGCACCCCTGTCAGCGGCGCCATTGGCAGAAGCGGCGTTAGTCGCAGACACCCGGCACGCTGTCAAATCGCCAATGGTCGGTACCTTTTACCGCTCGGCCAGCCCAGGGGCCAAACCGTTCGTTGAGGTCGGTGATGTTGTGAAGGAGGGCGACACCATCTGCATCATTGAAGCGATGAAAATCCTCAATGAAATCGAAGCCGACAAGTCCGGAACGGTCAGCAAGATACAGTGTGAAAACGGTCAGGCAGTCGAATATGGACAGCCGTTGTTCCTGATCGATTGATCCGCAAACCGGATGTGGGCATGTTTAAAAAAATACTGATAGCAAACCGCGGCGAGATCGCCCTGCGCATCCAGCGCGCTTGCCGTGAACTGGGCATCAAGGCGGTGATGGTGTATTCAGAAGCCGACCGCGACGCCAAATACATCAAGCTGGCCGATGAGTCGGTGTGCATTGGCCCAGCGCCGTCCAAAGACAGCTACCTGAACATGCCGGCTATTATTTCGGCGGCTGAAGTGACCGATGCCGAGGCGATTCACCCTGGTTATGGTTTTTTGAGCGAAAACGCTGATTTTGCCGAACGGGTTGAAAAAAGCGGTTTCAAATTTATTGGTCCCACGCCAGAGTCAATTCGCATCATGGGCGACAAGGTGTCGGCCAAACAAACCATGATCAAGGCAGGCGTGCCCTGTGTGCCTGGCTCCGAAGGGGCGCTGCCTGATGACGCGGCCATCATCAAACGCACCGCCAAACAGGTTGGTTATCCGGTCATCATCAAAGCCGCCGGAGGCGGTGGTGGGCGCGGCATGCGCGTGGTACACACCGAGGCAGCACTGCTGCACGCGGTGCAAACCACCAAGGCCGAAGCGGGTGCTGCATTTGGCAACCCTGAGGTGTACATGGAGAAGTTTCTCCAGAACCCGCGGCACATTGAAATTCAAATCATGGCCGATCAGCATAAAAATGCGGTCTGGCTCGGTGAGCGTGATTGCTCAATGCAGCGCCGCCACCAAAAAGTTATTGAAGAAGCACCCGCTCCGGGAATTCCGCGCAAGCTGATTGAGCGTATTGGAGAGCGTTGCGTGACCGCAGTTAAGAAAATTGGCTACCGCGGTGCGGGTACGTTTGAGTTTTTGTTTGAAAACGGCGAGTTTTACTTCATCGAGATGAACACCCGCGTGCAGGTGGAGCACCCGGTCACGGAATGGGTTACAGGCGTTGACGTGGTACGTACGCAAATCATGGTGGCTGCGGGCGAGCGCCTGCCGTTTGTGCAGCGTGACATCCAGATCAAGGGCCACTCGATTGAATGCCGCATCAATGCGGAAGACCCTTACAAATTCACGCCGTCACCAGGCCGCATCACCACCTGGCACACCCCGGGCGGGCCTGGCGTGCGGGTTGATTCGCACATTTACGCCAATTATTTTGTACCGCCTAACTATGACTCCATGATCGGCAAAATCATCGTGCATGGCGATAACCGCGAACAAGCCTTGGCGCGCATGCGCACGGCACTGGCCGAGACGGTGGTTGAAGGCATCAACACCAATATTGCGCTGCACCGCGAGCTGATGGTGGACGCCAAGTTCATGGATGGTGGCACCAATATCCATTATTTAGAAGAATGGCTTAGCAAGCGTGTCCGCTAAAAGGTGGTCCCCACGGTCGCTCATTGCGTGTGCTCCCTGCCCCCCGAGGGGGCCGCTACGCCTGCGGACTGGCAAAGCCAGATCCGCAGCCTCTGCTTGAAAAGAAATAGCCATGTTTGAGTTGATCTTGTTGGTTCCTGAAAGCGGTGTTGAAGGCGTCAGTGATGCGCTTGACGCGCTGGACGCACTAAGCGTGTCGGTCGAAGACGCTGATGCGCAGACCGACTACGAGCAAGCGCTGTTTGGCGAGCCCGACATGCCGCCGCCAAAAGCGGGCTGGAACCGTTCACGCGTGCTGTCTTTGTTTGCGACCGAGTCGCTGGCTGTTGATGCGGCGCAGCTGCTCAAAGCGCAAGATTTCTTTGCAGGTTGCGCGGTGGTCGCGATTCAAAACGTGCCCGAGCAGGATTGGGTGCGCCTGACGCAGTCGCAATTTGCGCCGGTTGAGATCACGCCTGAATTTTGGATTGTGCCGACCTGGCACGAACCGCCGGCGCAGGCCGTTCAGGTCATTCGACTGGACCCAGGCTTGGCTTTTGGCACCGGCACGCATCCGACAACCCGAATGTGCCTGAAATGGATTTCACAAGCCCCCACGCTGGTCGCTTCGCGCACGGCGCTGCCCCCCGAGGGGGCTAATTTTTCTTTGGAAGCGCGACGGTCGAAAAATTTCTATAGTGGCTTGGGTCGGGTTCTTGACTACGGCTGCGGCTCTGGTATTTTGGCCATCGGCGCTGCCAAGTTTGGTTCGCTTGACATTGATGCGGTAGACATCGACGAAGCCGCTGTTCAGTCCACCCGCGCCAACGCCAATGCCAACGGTGTGCAGCTAAATGCCGGGCTGCCCGACAAGGCTGTTGGGCGTTACCAAACCGTGCTGGCCAATATTTTAGCCACGCCACTGAAGGTATTGGCGCCGCTGCTGTGCAGCCACGTTGCGTCCGGCGGGCAATTGGTACTAGCGGGTATTTTGGCGCGCCAAGCCGATGAACTCAAAGCGGCTTACGCGCCTTGGTGTGAGCTGCATGTGGCCGACAGCGACGACGGCTGGATACTGATGACCGCCCGCTTTTGATGGGCGACTAAGCACTTGCGTTTCTGCGCTAGCGCCCACCTACAATACAGCGCTAAATGAGCCTGATTACGCGCTGCCCCGCCTGCGGCACCCTGTTCAACATGGTCGCCGACCAACTAAAAGTCTCCCAAGGCTGGGTGCGATGTGGACAATGCGCTGATGTGTTTGACGCAACGTTACATTTGCAAAATGAACGTGCCGCACGTGAGGCTTTAGCCGCTCAATTGCTGGCGTCTGAATCACCGCCACCGGTCGTCGCGGCCGATGATGCGAGCCATGACTCTTATGCACAAGACGTCGCTGCCGCATTGAAAACGCCAGATAAAAGTGCCGCATCCAATATTGATGCGCGGGCGGACTTGCCATTAGCGACAGAAGCTGAAGATGTCAAGGCGCTGTCTCTTGATGATGACCGGGACGATATCTCGACTCAAGTGGCGACAGATATACCGGGCGATGCATCCGGCGACAGACCGAGCGATGCTGTAAACGATGTTTCGTTTGTTCGCCAGGCTCGCCAACAAGCTTTTTGGCGCAAACCCGCGGTGCGCGTTGGCTTGGGACTGGTGGCCGTGTTGCTGATTGGTTTGCTGGCTGCGCAATATGCCGTGGCGCAGCGCGACAGTTTGGCCGCCGCGGAACCCCGCCTTAAACCAGGGCTGCAAATGCTTTGCGAGCGACTGGTGTGCACGGTCGGCCCTGTGCGGCAAATTGAGGCCATCGTGATCGACAACTCTTCCTTCAACAAAGTCAACGATACCGGCAACTACCGCTTGAGCTTTGTCGTTAAAAACACTGGCGCTGCACCGGTTGCGATGCCTTCACTGGAAGTCACATTGACCGACACACAAGACCAGCCTGTGCTGCGGCGGGTATTCAGTCCAGCGCAGCTAGGCTCCGCCAGCAGCATGCTAGCGCCTGGCAGCGACTGGTCTGGCGCGGTAAGCCTGCAGGTGGCCGCCAATCCGTCGTCGCCTGACAATGCATCGCCTGGCGTGGTGGGCCAGGTTGCTGGTTATCGCCTCCTTGCTTTTTACCCCTAACCTTAACAAACTGAACGCTATGCCTGCTGTAATTTGTGGATCCTTGGCCTTTGACACCATCATGACCTTCGAGGGTCGCTTTGCCGAGCAAATTTTGCCTGAGCAGTTGCATATTTTGAACGTTTCTTTTCTGGTGCCCAGCCTGCGCCGTGAGTTTGGCGGCTGCGCGGGCAACATTGCCTATGCCCTCAAACAATTGGGCGGTACGCCATTACCCATGGCCACCATTGGCAATGACGGCATGGATTACGCTGCACGCTTGAAGGCTATGGGTATCAGCACGGAGTTTGTCCGGGAAGTTGCCAACAATTACACCGCGCAGGCGATGATCATGACCGACCGTGACAACAACCAGATCACGGCGTTTCATCCTGGCGCGATGATGCAGGCTCACGTGACGCAGATCGAGTCGCGTAGCGACATCAAGCTGGGCATTGTGTCGCCGGACGGGCGCGACGCGATGCTGCAGCATGCCGAGCAATTCAAGGCCGCCAACATTCCTTTTGTTTTTGACCCCGGCCAAGGCCTGCCGATGTTTGACGGAAAAGAGCTGGCGCATTTCATTGATCTGGCAACCTGGGTCACAGTAAACGACTATGAAGCCAAACTGCTGTGTGACCGAACCGGTTTGTCATGTGCCGAGCTGTCGGGCCAGGTCGAAGGATTGATCGTTACGCTGGGCGCTGAGGGCTGCGAGGTGTGGCTAGGCGGCGAAAAAACGCTGGTTTCACCCGTCAAAGCCGCTGAGGTAGTTGACCCAACGGGTTGTGGCGATGCTTTTCGCGGTGCGCTGTTGTTTGGCCTCGAGCAAGGCTGGCCGCTGGTGCGTTGCGCTGAACTGGGCAACCGCGTAGGTGCACACAAGATTGCTCACCGTGGCGGCCAGAATTACACGCTTGACGCGTTGAAAATCACCTAAAAACATAGAATACGACTGTAGCCCAATGAATACGGGCGCGAGGAGCTCATTTTTTAATAGCAATAATCTCACAGTAGATTTTTAACAGCACATAAAAAAAGCCCGGCATCTGGGATGCTGGGCTTTCCAAGCAGAAGTACCTTACTGCTTACGGCTTGCTGGCTGTTGGAAACGGCCAGGCAGCTTGCGGGTTCAGAGTTGTCTGAGCCGCAGAAGCAGCCGGTGCAGCGGGTGCTTTGGCAGCGGGTTTTTTCGCGGCTTTTTTGGCAGCAGGTTTTTTCGCGGCTTTCTTCGCAGCGGGTTTCTTCGCTACTTTCTTGGCTGCGGCCTTTTTCGCTGGTGCTTTTTTTGCAGCAGCTTTTTTAGCCGGTGCTTTTTTAGCAGCTACTTTTTTCGCTGGCGCTTTTTTCGCTGGTACTTTTTTGGCAGCAGCTTTTTTAGCCGGTGCTTTTTTAGCGGCTACTTTTTTAGCGGGCGCCTTTTTAGCCGGTGCTTTTTTGGCAGGCGCTTTTTTCGCGGCTACTTTTTTTGCAGGGGCTTTCTTCGCTGGTGCAGCTTTTTTAGCCGCAGGTTTTTTCGCAGTTGCCATAGTTTTCTCCTTCTTACGTTGCAAAGAGCACTTCACGTTTGGAGTACGCAAAGCGATCCGCTGTGTTGGGCCAGCGGATAACCGGGCCCAGCGCTGCGAACACCGGAGCAATGCCCAACGCACACTCTGTGGTGTCGCTACTGGTCATCGCAATTCTAAAAAACATACTGATGAATTTAGTTCCTAAACAACTCAATCTGGTGAAACATCAGTCCCACGACAAAGCACCACCCGACTGGTATTCAATCACGCGGGTTTCAAAAAAGTTGCGTTCCTTCTTCAGATCAATCATTTCGCTCATCCAGGGGAAAGGGTTCTCTTCGTTCGGGAACAGTGTTTCCAGACCAATTTGTGTGGCTCGACGATTGGCAATGTAGCGCAAATAGCCTTTGAACATGGATGCATTCAGGCCGAGCACACCACGCGGCATGGTGTCTTCGGCATAACGATATTCAAGTTCAACGGCCTGCATGAACAGTGCTTTGATCTCGGCTTTGAACTCAGCGGTCCAAAGGCGAGGGTTTTCCAGTTTGAGCTGATTGATCAAGTCAATGCCAAAATTGCAGTGCATGGACTCGTCACGCAAGATGTACTGATACTGCTCGGCAGCACCGGTCATTTTGTTTTGACGGCCCAGCGCGAGAATCTGCGTGAAACCGACGTAAAAGAACAGCCCTTCCATCAGGCAGGCAAATACGATTAAAGACTTGAGCAAGGTCTGGTCTGCCTCGTGGGTGCCTGTCTTGAAGTTAGGGTTAGAGATGACCTCAATGAACGGAATGAGAAACTGGTCTTTGTCCTTGATCGATTGCACTTCGTTATAGGCGTTGAAAATTTCAGCTTCGTCCAGACCCAGCGACTCGGTAATGTACTGATAAGCGTGGGTGTGGATGGCTTCTTCAAACGCCTGACGCAGCAAGAACTGGCGGCACTCTGGGGCAGTGATATGGCGGTATGTGCCGAGCACAATGTTGTTGGCGGCTAACGAATCCGCCGTCACGAAAAAGCCCAGATTGCGCTTGACCAAGCGGCGTTCGTCTTCTGTCAGGCCGTTCGGATCTTTCCAAAGAGCGATATCGCGTGTCATGTTGACTTCTTGCGGCATCCAGTGATTGGCGCAAGTTGCCAAATATTTTTCCCAAGCCCATTTGTATTTAAACGGCACCAGCTGGTTGACGTCGGTCTGTCCGTTGATGATGCGCTTGTCTGAGGCTTTGACGCGTTTCATCACTGCAGGTACAGCGACTGCTGCCGTCACGGCTTCGGTGTTTGTCGGTGTAGCTGCCACGACAGCGCCGTCGTTCAGCACGCGGATAGCGGGTTGATACTGCTGCGAAAGCTCATCGGAAGAAAGTTGCAGAAACTCTACCGAACGGCTGTCATGCATGCCGCTGGCTGAAGAGTTTTGCTGTGATGGTGTGACTTCTTCGTCCCAGGTCAACATAGAGGTTTCCAATACTTCATGATTATCAAAGCAGCAGTAAAAAATGAAAAGTGTTCATTCATACCGCTGCGCATTTGTGTTGCTCAATTACATCGAAACTTGCTTTATTCGCATGCCATTTGTTTTTATTGACAGGCTTCGCAACCAGGATCATCAATCGCGCAAAACTTGATGTCGGTTGCTGGCGTTGTATCCATCTGCATTTGTGCAGCTGCGGCCGCTCTGTCAATCGCGCTCGTGCTGCTGGATGCAGTGGCGGTGCTTGATGCAACTGAATTCATCTTGCCGGCAGTGACGGTTGACTTTTCAACGTGCGTAGCGCTTTGGGTGCGCAGGTAGTAGGTGGTCTTCAAGCCGCGCAACCATGCGAGCTTATAAGTCTCGTCTAATTTTTTACCTGATGCACCCGCCATGTAGATGTTGAGCGACTGAGCCTGATCAATCCATTTTTGACGACGGGAAGCTGCCTCCACAATCCACGTTGTTTCCACTTCAAACGCGGTGGCATACAACGCTTTGATGTCTTGCGGAACACGGTCAATAGGGCGCAGTGATCCATCAAAGTGTTTCAGGTCCACCACCATCACATCGTCCCACAGACCCAAACGTTTCAGGTCTCGTACCAGGTAATGGTTGATGACCGTGAACTCGCCGGACAGGTTTGACTTGACTGACAGGTTGCCAAAGCATGGCTCAATGCAGGCATCAACGCCAATGATGTTGGAAATGGTTGCTGTCGGAGCAATAGCCACGCAATTGGAGTTGCGCATGCCGTCCAGCGCGACCTTCTTGCGCAAAGCTTCCCAGTCCAGCGTGACTGAACGGTCAACTTCAACGTAGCCTCCCCGCGCTTTCAACAGCATATCCAGCGTGTCGAGTGGCAGGATGCCTTTGTCCCAAAGCGACCCGGTGTAGCTGCCGTATTTACCGCGCTCTTTGGCCAGCTCCGTGGATGCCCAGTAAGCGTGGTAGCACACGGCTTCCATTGACTTGTCGGCAAATTCAACCGCCTCTTGCGAGGCATATGGCACCCGCAGCTCATACAGACAGTCCTGAAAACCCATGATGCCCAACCCCACTGGGCGGTGGCGCATGTTGGAATCACGTGCTTTTTTCACCGCGTAGTAATTGATGTCAATCACGTTGTCCAGCATACGCATAGCTGTGGTGATGGTTTTTTGGAGCTTGTCTTGGTCCAGCACCTTGGCGCCGTCTGGAAGCGTTTTCAGATGCTGAACCAGGTTGACGGAGCCTAAGTTGCACACTGCAGTTTCGGTGTCGCTGGTATTCAATGTGATCTCGGTACACAGGTTGGACGAATGCACGACACCCGCATGCTGCTGCGGTGAGCGTACGTTGCAGGCATCCTTGAAGGTGATCCATGGGTGACCAGTTTCAAACAACATTGACAGCATCTTGCGCCACATATCGGTGGCTTGCAATTTGCGGGACGGTTTGATCTCACCGCGCTCAGCCATAACTTCGTAGGCGGTGTAGGCTGTCTCAAAGTCCTTACCAAACTTGTCGTGGAGGTCTGGCGTGTCGTTTGGCGAAAACAGCGTCCAGCTGCCTTTTTCCATCACGCGGCGCATGAAGAGGTCAGGAATCCAGTTGGCGGTGTTCATGTCGTGCGTGCGCCGGCGGTCATCCCCAGTATTTTTACGCAGCTCCAGAAACTCCTCAATGTCCAGATGCCAAGTTTCGAGGTAGGCGCACACCGCGCCCTTGCGCTTGCCGCCTTGATTCACAGCCACGGCGGTATCGTTAACCACTTTCAGGAAAGGCACTACGCCTTGTGATTCGCCGTTGGTGCCCTTGATATGAGCACCCAATGCTCGCACAGGCGTCCAGTCATTACCCAGGCCGCCTGCAAATTTCGACAGCAGCGCGTTTTCTTTGATGGCGTCGTAAATGCCGCCCAGGTCGTCCGCAACGGTGGTCAGGTAGCACGATGACAACTGGGAGCGCAGTGTTCCGGCATTGAACAATGTTGGCGTGCTGGACATGAAGTCAAACGACGATAAAATCTCATAAAACTCAATCGCGCGCTCTTCGCGGTTGATTTCGTTGAGCGACAAGCCCATTGCCACACGCATGAAGAAAGCCTGCGGCAGCTCAATGCGATGCTTGCGCACGTGCAGGAAGTAGCGGTCAAACAAAGTTTGCAGACCAAGGTAGTCAAACTGCAAATCGCGTTCCGGTTTCAAGGCTGCGCCCAGGCGCGTAAGGTCAAACTGCTGCAGCTTCTCGTCAAGCAGTTCGTTTTGTACACCCTTCGCAATGAAGCCCGGAAAGTACTCGGCGTAACGGGTTTGCATCTCTTCATGCGCCACTTCTTCGCCGAGCACTTCACGGCGAATGGTGTGCATCAGCAGGCGCGCTGTGGCGTAGGTGTAGTCTGGGTCTTTTTCGATCAGGGTGCGCGCCGCCAGGATGGACGCTTTATAGACCTCATCAATAGGCACGCCGTCATACAGGTTGCGCATGGTCTCAGACACGATGGGATCCGGCTTGACGTCAGCACCTAAGTTGGCACAAGACGCTTCAATCAGCGCTTGCAGGTTGCGAATGTCCAGCGCTACTTTTTTGCCACCATCCATCACGTGAATCAAAGGCGCTGCTGGCACCGGTACTTGCGGCTGGCGCGCACGCTCTTGCGTACGCTTTTCCCGGTAAAGCACGTAAGCACGTGCAATTTCGTGGTGGCCGCCCCTCATAAGGCCCAGCTCGACCTGGTCTTGCACATCCTCGATATGAAAAGTGCCGCCGCCCGGGCGTGAGCGCATCATGGCGCGCATGACGGCCTGAGTTAGTTCATCAACAGTTTGCCGCACGCTTGCTGAGGCTGCGCCCTGTGTGCCATGTACAGCCAAAAAGGCTTTCATCATGGCCACCGCAATTTTGTTCGGCTCAAACGGCACCACTGCGCCGTTGCGCCGGATGATCTGGTAATTGCTGAAGGTATTGGCTTGCGTAGCCTGGTGACCAGAAATGCCGGGGTGAGTTGAGGCGAGACTTGAAACGCTGGCGGTCGTTGAACTGGCGGGGCTGGTGTTTTGCGCTGTTTGCATTGGGATCCTCTTGGCTTGTTTTGTCGATTTTTTTGGCGTTGCAGGTTCAATCAATTTGATGAAACTCTCAAGTGGTCAGGTTAGTATGGTTTGCAGTTACAACTATTGACCTGATGCCGCTGCAAACATCAATTTTTGCATTAACCCACGGCGCTTTTTCAACACTGAAAAAAGCTCTACAAAGCATCTATTTGCAGATACACAAGACACTATACCTAGGGTCTGGACGAAATTCAAGCACTACCGGTAGTGTTTTCGTGTGAATTTTCATAAAAAGCATTTGCAGCACTTTCGCGTTGCCAACATGCATTAAACCTTGACAGCTCAACATACGTCTGGAGCCCTTATAACGCGCTGCATGCCAGGCAAAAAACCAGCATCCATGCGGGTTACGGTGCTCTTTGCTGATCTTGCGCTTGCCCCGCATGGCTTTTCGATGAAGCAGGTGAGCTTGCCGGTAAAAATTTATCAGAAAGCGCTAGGGTTCGTTGCAGTAGCGACCAATCAAAACCGGCACCTGGGTCTTTTTTGCGGCCAGGCGCGATGTGCTCATGTCCGGCAATGTGTGCAATTGGGTACTGCGTCATCAGCGCACTGCACAACGCGCTCAAGGTGTCGTATTGTTGCTCTTCAAAGTAGAGCCCTTCAAGCCCTTCCAGCTCAATACCAATGGAGTCGTCGTTGCAGCTGCCGCGGCCACGGTAGCTTGACTGCCCGGCATGCCATGCGCGTGAATCGCAACTCACAAATTGCCACAAATCGCCACTGCGGCTGATAAAAAAGTGTGACGAGACCTGTAACCCGCGTATGCTTTGAAAATATGGATGTGCTTCCCAGTCCAGCTGGTTGGTAAAAAGACGCTGCACGTTGGCGTTGCCAAAGTCGCCTGGCGGCAGACTGATGGAGTGAACAACGATCAGGTCAATTTGTGCCTGCTTCGGCCTTGGCCCAAAATTCGGTGATTCGAGCGGTCTGGCACAGCGGTACCAGCCGCCTTGCCACTGTGTTGCGGCCGGGGCGGCTTCAGGCAGCGTCATCAGTGCTGTCAATGCCCATTTCCAGGCTATCGCCATCAGGCATGGCGATGTTTAGCCGCGCAATGCGATAACGCATCTGGCGCAGGCTCATGCCCAATTTGCTGGCGGCAGTGGTTCGGTTGTAGCGCGTGCTCTCAAGCACCTGGCACAAGATCTCACGTTCTTGTGCGTCCAGATACTCCTGCAAGTTATCGGGCGGCTCCACTGGCTGAGGCTTGCGACCTTGCGGGACGGCGGATGTTTGCGGCGCGCCAAGAGGCGGGGGCTGGCCCGGTGTATCTAAAAGCAGGGTCCCACTGTCGCTAAGGGCGACCGCGCGATGCAGAATGTTTTCAAGTTCGCGAACATTGCCATTGAACGCATGCGCCCGAAGCTGGTCGAGCACAGACGCTGTCAGAGGCGGCGTCGTCACGTCGGATTCCTTGCAAATTCTCGCCAGCAGCGACTCGCACAGTTCGGGCAGGTCATCAAGCCGTTCGCGCAGCGGAGGAATGTCAATCACGATCACGTTGAGTCGATAGTACAAATCCTGGCGAAAGCGTTTGGCGGCGACTTCCTCGTCCAGGACTTTGTGCGACGCGCTAACGATGCGTACGTCGACCGAATCTTCTTGCGATGAACCCAGCGGCCTGACCACCCGCTCTTGAATTGCCCGAAGCAACTTGGACTGCATGATGAACGGCAAGTCACCGATCTCGTCTAAAAACAACGTGCCCCCCTGCGCCGCCTGGAAGTAGCCCAGGCGGTCTTGCGTGGCGCCGGTGTAGGCGCCTTTGCGTGCCCCAAAAAATTCAGCCTCCAGCAAATTTTCGGGGATGGCGCCACAGTTAACTGCCACAAACGGGCCGCTGGCGCGGTGGCTGCAATCATGCACAGCTCGCGCAACCAGTTCTTTGCCAGTGCCGGACTCGCCCTGTATCAGCACTGGTGCCATGCTGCCGGCCACCTTTTCAATACGTGACTTCACGGCCAGCATGCTCGCTGACTGCCCGACCAGCTGCTCCAGCGCAAAAGGAGCACCACCTGGCTTGCCTTTTGTTGACACTGGCGTTCGCTTGGTGCTGCCGTTAGATGCTGCTGTGGGCTCAGTGGCGGCATGCAAAGCGGCCGATCTGGAACCCTGTATGGCGGACGCTACCACGCTGCGAAACTGTTTTAAGTCAACCGGCTTGGTCAGGTAGTCAAATGCGCCCGCTTTAAGGGCCTCCACTGCATTTTCAGCAGAGCCGTGTGCAGTGATCACCACGCAGCGTTCGGGCCGTTGCTGCATCACCATGTCGCGCAGCAGCTCCAGTCCCAGGCCATCAGGCAAACGCATGTCGGTGATGATGGCATCGAACTGGCTATCTCCCAGAAGCTGGCGGGCCTGAGCCAAATCACCGGCAGCCTCGACCCGATAGCCCTCGCGCAGCAAGGTCAGTTCATACAGCGTGCGCAGGTCGGGCTCGTCGTCGATCACCAGAATGTGAGCAGGTTGCTGGCGAACGTAGCCGGGGTTCGGGTTAGCGTTTGGTGGCATGTCGAGGTAGTGGCTGCTCAGGCAAACAGATCATCACGTGCTGGGTGTGCACGGTTTTGCGTGTCAGTGTTTAACTTGAAGATCACGAAAAATTCGTTGCCTGCTTTGAAGTTTCTGGTCGTTCGCTGGTAGCTGATCAACGCCCCGTAACGCTCACACAGCTCGCGACAAATATACAGGCCCAAACCGCTGGAGCGACTCTCCGAGGTAAAAAAGGGTTCAAACAAATGCATTTGCACTGTTTTTTCAAGCGGCGCGCCGTCGCTCCAGACCGATAAGCGGGCCTGGCCGTCAGGCCGCATCACCGTGGTGATGTCAATTGCACCGGGGGACTGGCTGGCGTATCGCAGGGCATTGTCAAGCAGGTTGATCATCAGGCGCCGCAAATGCTCAGGGTCAAAGGCAATGCATGCCGTGCCAGCCGCCAGTGTTGTGCGCGTGCGGCTGGATGATCCCGTTTGTTGCGTCCAGTCCAAGGCAATGCGAGCCACCACGTCGTCGAGCATCACGGTGGTGCCGTGCGCTTCAGCAGTCGGCACCTGCACCCGGGAAATATTCAAAACGTCGTCCACAATTTTGGCCAGTCGCTGGGCGTTTTGCCTGACCATTGCTGTCAGCTGCTTGTGCGCCGGGTCTTGCAGGTCTTCTTCCAAAAGAGCGTTGGCCTGC
This sequence comes from Polaromonas sp., assembly GCA_025363315.1. Taxonomy (GTDB): domain Bacteria; phylum Pseudomonadota; class Gammaproteobacteria; order Burkholderiales; family Burkholderiaceae_C; genus Polaromonas. The sequence goes on along the minus strand of JANYED010000283.1, from coordinate 4,685 downwards.
GCGATCGCCGCGAGCGGGTTCCTGATTTCATGCGCCACAGCAGCAGACATACGGCCCATAGCGGCCATTTTTTCCACCCGTACGCGCGCTTCCATCTCGCGCAGGTCTTCCAGAAACACCACACATAGCGCCTCTTCAGCGCTTCCCCTGGTGACTGCCAGGCGTGTGCGTAAATGCAGATGGCGAGCGTCATGTCCGGTGTCATTCAACCGAACATCTGCCTGCTTTGGCAACTGGTCAGCGAAAGTCTGGCGCGTGATGTCTGCCAGCGGCTGCCAAGCGGCCTGCGTTGCCAGTACAAACGGCACCGCCCTGACGGTCGACCCTGTTGCCAGCAGGCGCTGCGCTGCCGGATTTGCCGAACGCACAATGCCTTTGGCATCAATCACCAAGACGCCATCGCTGAGCGTTTCAATCACCAGCTCGTTGACCTGGGTTTGAATGCGGGCTACCTGTTGGCTGGTCTTGACCAACTGTTCTTCCCGCGCCAGCCGCAGGGCCAGCTGATTTGCCAGCAATGCCACTGCAAAAAAACCTGAACCGCTTAAACCAGCCTGCAAAAACCGCGCAGCTGAATCACCCGTCAGATGCAGGGATGTCGACCACGCATCCGCCAAAAGCAGTAAGGTTACGCTGGCGGCTGTGCCCAAAGCCAGCAAAATGGGCCCGAGAACTGACGCCAGCAGCACAGGCAGTGCAAACAGCGGCGTGTAGTTGATGTTGCTGGACTGCAAAAAGTTCAGCGTGGTAAAAGTGACCACGTCTACGCCGACGGTCAGCACCCACTGGGCATCAAACGTGCTGCTGGGCGGTTTGGGCCGCGCCACCAGCCGTACCACAATCGTGGCGCAAAGATAGGCACCGCAAACTGCGATCGACCAGCCATTGTTGACATTGCCCAGTGCATAAACAAACGCCTGCAACACCACCAGCACGCTGGCGATGGTGATGCGTGCTGTCATGAAGGCGCGCCACAGCCTGCCAAATGCGCTTTGCCGGGGCCTTGTTTCCCGGCTGCCGGCCTGGTTTTCAAGATCGCCAAGCCACGAATGCGGCGGGTTTTGGACAGATTTGGCGTGCTGCGTGAAGCGCATCAATGCACCTTATCGATCTGCCTGTTGTAGGTGTTCATCGCAGCAATACAAGCCGCCTTTGCCCGCCAAAGCTTCGGCGCGCGGCAAGTGAACACTGCAGACACTGCAGGCAACAACTTCGGTGACTCGCCCACGCTCGGCGTTCGCCCCACCAGGTGCGCGCACTGCCCTTTTTTGGTTGTTGCGCCACAGCCAGAAAACAACCAGCAGCAAGCCGAAAATCAAAGCGTACTTCATGGGTGGGTCATGGTCGTTGCAAAACAACCTCAAGCACAAAGCGGGAGCCTGCGTACCCCAAAAGCAGCAAACCGCTGCCCAGGTACAACACGCGTACTGCACGCAGCCCGCGCAAGCCCATACGCGCACGACCAGCCAGCAGCATCGCAAACGTCAGCCAGGCGAGGACCGAAAAAATGGTTTTGTGGTTCCACTTCCAGGCCAGGCCAGCCCCATACAGCTGCTCTGCAAACAGCCAGCCGACCAGCAGCGTGGCCGACAACAGCACAAAGCCAGCTTCAACGAAGCGAAAGGTCAAACGCTCTAGCGTCATCAACGGTACCCCAGCGGCGCTTTGCGAGGCCAGCCGCATGGCCTGCTCAGAGCGCTGCATCAACCAGCCATGCACCACAGCCGCTGCAAACAGGCCATAAGACGCAATACCCAGCGCCCAATGAAGTGGCAGCCAAATGGAAGCAACATGCGAATAACTGGAGCCTTGAAAAATCTCGGCCAGCGCTACTGCCACTGCCCCCAAGCCGGCCAGTGTCCACTGCGCCTGCAGTTGCGGCAGCAGTCGGCTTTCGATCGCGTATACCGTCAGCACCAGCCAGACCGTGGTAGACAAAGCGGGTGCAAAGCCAAAGCGTGGTGGCTCTCCCAGCAAGCCTTCGGCAAGCATCAGGCCGTGCAGGACCCAGCCCGCAAACAGCATCAGGCGCAGCATGTCGGGTGCCATGCGCCTGTGGGATACCACGGTCACCAGATACGAGACAAACGCGCCTGCGGCCAGCACTTCACCCCACCATTGACTCGTCGTTAAAATCATGACTACAGTTTAGCCTTTGTGCTGCTGGTTCTGCCGCCTTTTTCGTCGGCCCGCTTGTCCTACTCACCCAACTGCTCCACCGCACCGGAGCCAACGCAATGGCCTCAGCCCTTACCGACAAATTATCCCGCCTCGTCAAGGAAATGCGTGGTCAGGCCCGCATCACCGAAACCAACGTGCAGGACATGTTGCGCGAGGTGCGCATGGCCCTGCTGGAGGCCGACGTGGCGCTACCTGTGGTGCGCGACTTCATTGCCAGGGTCAAAGACAAAGCGTTGGGCGCCGAAGTCATGGGCTCCCTGCAGCCCGGCCAGGTGCTGGTCAGCATCGTTAGCAAAGAGCTGGCCGCCACGATGGGCGAGGGCGTGAGTGACATCAATCTGGCCGCGCAACCACCTGCTGTGATTTTGATGGCGGGCTTGCAAGGCGCCGGTAAAACCACGACCACGGCCAAGCTGGCCAAACACCTGATTGAAAAGCGCAAAAAAAAGGTGTTAACGGTCTCTGGCGACGTGTACCGCCCTGCAGCCATCGAGCAGCTCAAGACTGTCACTGCGCAAGCCGGAGCCGAGTGGTTCCCCAGCACGCCCGACCAAAAGCCAGTCGATATTGCACGGGCTGCCGTTGACTACGCCAAGCGCCATTTCTTTGACGTGCTGCTGGTCGACACCGCAGGTCGCTTGGCGATTGACGAAGCGCTGATGGCCGAAATCAAGGAGCTGCACGCTACTCTCAACCCGGTCGAAACGCTGTTTGTGGTTGACGCCATGCAGGGCCAGGACGCGGTCAACACCGCCAAAGCCTTCAAAGACGCGCTGCCGCTGACTGGCATTATTCTGACCAAGCTCGACGGCGACTCACGCGGCGGCGCGGCGCTGAGCGTGCGGCAAATCACTGGCGCGCCCATCAAGTTTGCGGGCACGAGCGAAAAGCTCGACGGTCTGGAAGTATTTGATGCAGAGCGCCACGCCGGGCGTATTTTGGGCATGGGCGACATCGTCGCGCTGGTCGAGCAGGTCACCGCAGGCGTTGACGTAGCCGCCGCCCAAAAGCTGGCGGCCAAGCTGAAGTCAGGCAGTGGCTTTGACTTGGACGATTTTTTAAGTCAATTGCAGCAAATGAAAAACATGGGCGGCTTGGCCAGTCTGATGGAAAAACTACCCGCGCAAATGGCCGCAAAAGCCGGCCAGGTCGACATGGGCAAAGCTGAAAAAGACATCAAGCGCAAGGAAGGCATCATTCAAAGCATGACGCCACTGGAGCGCCGCAAGCCCGAACTGATCAAGGCCACCCGCAAGCGCCGCATCGCTGCGGGCTCCGGCGTGCACGTTCAGGAAGTCAACCGCCTGCTCAACGAATTCGAGCAAATGCAGGGGATGATGAAAAAGCTCAAGGGCAGCGGCATGATGAAGATGATGAAAAAGATGGGCGGCATGAAGGGCATGCCCAAATTTTGATAGTCTGTTCGGGCATATTTCGGCAATAAAACCGGCTCCAACCCAGACAATACCGGCGCTGCCAGCTATCAAAAACTGAGCAGAGCTACTGGCTGCCGTGTACGAAGCTGCTTAGGCCATCTCTTTTGTCACCACCTCACCGCGCAGTGAACGCATGGGCGCTTCGGTAATCCGGATGTCCACCAGTTGCCCGATCAGGCGGTCTGGACCGCTGAATACCACCGGCCGATTGCATTCAGTACGGCCAAACAGCGCATTGGGTGTCTTGCGCGCCGCGCCCTCGACCAGCACGCGCTGGATGGTGCCGAGCCGGCTGGCGCTGATAGCTTCCACACTCTGGTCGATCGCTGCCTGCAGGCGCTGCAGGCGTGCCAGCTTGACGCTGTGCGGCGTGTCGTCTTTGATATTGGCCGCTGGCGTGCCGGGACGTGGGCTGTAGATAAAGCTGAAGGAGGTGTCGTAGCCGATGTCGTCGATCAGCTTCATCATCTTGTTGAAGTCGTCCTCGGTTTCACCCGGGAAGCCAACGATGAAATCGCTGCTCATGGCCAAATCAGGGCGGATGGCGCGCAGCTTGCGGATGGTGGATTTGTATTCCATGGCGGTGTAGCCGCGCTTCATCGCCATCAGGATGCGGTCCGAACCGTGCTGTACCGGCAGGTGCAGGTGGTTGACCAGCTTGGGCAGTTTCGCGTAGGCGTCGATCAGGCTTTGCGTGAACTCGTTGGGGTGGCTGGTGACATAACGGATGCGGGCGATGCCGGGAATCTCGTGAACGTATTCCAGCAGGGTGGCAAAGTCGGCGATGTCGGCCGTATCACCCATCTTGCCGCGGTAGGCATTGACGTTCTGGCCAAGCAGTGTGATTTCCTTGACCCCCTGGTCAGCCAAGCCGGCAACTTCCACCAGCACGTCTTCAAACGGCCGCGAAACTTCTTCGCCGCGGGTGTAGGGCACGACGCAATAGCTGCAGTATTTCGAGCAGCCTTCCATGATGCTGACGAAAGCACTGGCGTCGTCGACGCGAGCTGGCGGCAAATGGTCGAATTTCTCGATTTCGGGAAAGCTGATGTCCACCTGCGGTTTGCC